>NZ_JAHOOZ010000002.1:0-300000 GCF_019075875.1 Novosphingobium sp. G106
ATCGGGACGATCCTTATTCATTCGCTCCCGCGCAGGATGGCATGTCGCCCAATGGCTTGAAGAGCGACGAATGAATTGGTCGGGTATCATTTATTGCATTTCGCCAGCAGCCTCCGAACCGTTTAAAAATAAAGGCATAGCACGGGTGTCAGTGGGCGTGTAATTCTCCGCAAAAGTGGCTTTGAAAAATTCCCTGATTGTTGGATTTGAGCGTCTAATGAGCCGGGGTTAACCCCCTCTCGTTGGGCAACGCCAAAATCGGCGCGATGACCTCCTGCGGGAGGCCCGCCGATGATCCGACGTGGAGAAGCCATGATGATACTTGAGCCGCACCGGCAGGGGCTGTCGGTGGACCGCCATCGCCTGTCGGACGGGCCGCGATCCCAAGACCATTCGCTAATACATCGAGCGCGGCGTCGAGGTGCCGGCGTACGGCTCCGCGCCAGTTGCGGCGTTCGTGCGAGATCGCGCTGTACATGGAGTTCCTGCGCGAGCGGGTCACCGCGTTTCCTCGAATCGGCGGCCTCGCGGCTGACCCGCGAGATCCGGGAGATGGGCTACGCCGGCGCCTATACCGCCGTGAAGGGATATCTCGCCGTTATCCGGCCCGAGCACGATCCCAAGCCCTACGAGGTCCGCTTCTGAGACCGTTGCCGGTGTGCAGGGCCAGGTCGACTTCGCCCGCTTCGTCGTCGAGTTCACTGACGAGCCGGGGGTGGTGAGCATCGTCTGGATGCTGGTTCAGCCTGGTGCTGGGCTACCCGCGGTTCCCGTTTGCCCGCTACATGCTGCACCAGGACCTGCAGACGCTGCTGCGCTGTCACATGCAGGCCTTCGAGGCGCTGGGCGGCGTGCCGATCGAGATCCTCTACGACCGTACAGCGACGGCCGTGACCGGCGAGGATGATCAGGGCCTCATTGTTCATAACACCTCGTTGCTGGCGCTGGCGAAGCATTACTGCTTCCAGCCCAGGGCCTGCCGTCCCTATCGCGCAAAAACGAAGGGCAAGGTTGAGCGGCTCTTCCTCTACATCCGCGACGACTTCTTCCTGGGGCGATCCTTCCGCAACATGGAGGACCTCAATGTCCAGCTCATCGACTGGAGCCTGGATACGGTCGCCAATGCACGCGTGCACGGGACGACCCAACGCGTGGTGGCCGAGGCCCTAGCCGAGGAACAGGGGAACTTCAGCGGCCTCCTCGACCATCGCTTCAACGCCGTCCTGAAGCTCGAGCGGCGGGTTACCCATGATGGCTTCGTCGCGGTTGGCGGCAACTTCTACAGCGTGCCCGACCGGACCCGCCGGCTCGTCGAGATCGAGCAGTTGCCGGATCTGGTGCGCATCATCGACCGCGGCATCATCGTCGCCGAGCATCCCGTGCTCGAAGGGCGCCGGTAATATCGTATCGACTGGCGCCATCGCACCGGACGGCCGCAGCCGCGAACGCCGGAGAGGCCCATGACAATGATCGGCCGGATCGGCGACCATGTGCCACTGCGTTCGCTGGCGGCCTATGAGGCGATCGGCGCGAGCCTGGCGATGGAGGGGCGGCCATGAACGGTGCGGCACCATCCTCGCGCGTCGACTCCATCCGCCGCAGCCTCGTCATGCTCAAGATGCCGCGCGCACTCGAGATCCTCGATGCCACCCTGCGGCGCATCGAGCAGGGTCAGATCGATGGCATCGAAGCGCTTGATGAGCTGCTGGGCGAAGAGCTCGCTGCGCGAGAACCGCCGGATCAAGGCTGCCCTGCGCATGGCGCGGCTCCCTGTGGTCAAGACCCTGGCCGGCTACGACTTCTCCTTCCAGCCATCGCTCGATAAGAACCGCATCCTGGCGCTCGCCGGCCTCGACTTTATCGAACGAGCCGAGGTCGTCCATCTGCTCGGCCCTCCCGGCACCGGCAAAAGCCACATCGCTACAGCACTTGCCGTCGAGGCCGTCCGCGCCGGCAAAGCAGTCTACTTCATCCCGCTCGCCGATCTGATCGCGCAGCTTGCCAAAGCCGAGCGTGAAGGCACACTGAGGGAGAAGATCCGCTTCCTCACCAGGGCATCGCTGCTGGTCGTCGACGAGATCGGTTACCTGCCGGTCACGCCCGGCGGCGCCAACCTGTTCTTCCAGCTCGTCAACGCCCGCTACGAAAAGGGCGCCATGATCCTCACTTCCAATCGCGGCTTCGCCGAATGGGGAGAGGTCTTCGGCGATCCTGTCGTCGCCACCGCGCTGCTCGACAGGCTGCTGCACCACGCCGTCGTCATCCAGATCGAAGGCTCCAGCTACCGCATGCGTGAGCACGCGGCGCTCGTGCCCGAAAACGTCCGCAACGGCGCCCCGTTCAATCCGCACCCGCCAAAGCGCCGCGGGCGACCACCGATGAAAGGAAAGCCCGATCACGAATACGGCTGATCACCGCTCCGTCCAAAACCGCCAACGTAGGGAATTTTGGGCGCCCACATCTGGGGAAAGTTCGGTGCCCGTTGACACACGGGTAGCAATTGCTACGCGACCAACCGAACGCTCCCTGTTAGATCTCATCCGGCACATGGGTACTTCAGATATCGACCACCTCCGCAGCGATTCTCGCGGGAAAAGGCTACCGAACGGCTGCACGTGACCAGACTAGTTCGATGAACTGCGCTCGCTGGTGACCTGCCCCACATAACAAGGGCTTAGCTTCGTCAGCGCGCTCCGTTCGACCATGAATTTCGCGGCATGTCCTTGCGATAGCATCAAAAAGCGTGCCGGCGGCGCCACAAAATTTCTCGATGCCCTCGACGACCAGAGCAGCTGCCACACTTGCAAGATCGATGCCGAGATCCTTGGGCGTCGAGAGGATCTGACCCGCGCCCTCGACGTCCGCAGCCAGAGACTGGCTCGTCACGCCATGATCAAGAAAGCCCTCCATAGTCTTGAGCGGCATAGTGCTGATCGTGTCGCGTCCGATCAGCGTCTCTGCGTAGAGCACGTCACGATCCCGTACTCAGCCAAGTGACCCCGAAGCGCGTTGATCAGCATGGTGCGCTGCCGAACCATGAGATCGCGGCTATTATGAAGCATCAGCACCGCCTGCTGCTCGACCGACTTCACAGCGACGAAGCGCATCGTCGGGCGCGTTACTGCTTCGCAGATCGCTTCGGCATCCGCCGCATCGGTCTTCCCGCGCTTCACATAAGGCTTAACACAAGCCGGCGACATCAGGCGCACCTCACGCCCGATCGCCATCGACTCGCGCGCCCAGTGATGCGCCGAAGCGCAGGCTTCCATGCCGACCAGGCAAGGGATAGCTCCGCGAAGAACCCAATGACCTCGGACCGACGCAGCTTGCGCCGGATCAGCACTACGCCATCGGCTGCGATAGCGTGCACCTGAAACACATTCTTCGCCAGATCCAATCCGACGGTGACAACCTCCTGCTCCATGGAACGACCTTAGAAGTGGACCTACAACGACCACATCATTGCACAGCTACGCTGGTGCGGAGGTCGTCCACGACATCACGTCAGTGGATCTCTGAGTTTGCATTTATATTTAGAAGCCCCATATTAGATACATTATGATGTGCATAAGACGAAATTCCGAAATCCATCCCGGCAGCAGTACCGCACGACTGCATGCCCTAGGCGCTTAGTGCCTCAAGCCTTCGCCTAGGGCTCCTCTCAACAAGCCAAGTGGCGCCAGTTGGCGCGGTAGATCTTGCTGTGTGCGTTAAACCGGCGGTCGAATGATCTCCGGGAGTTCGCATGCAAGGAGGTATTGTGTTAAATCAATTCGTTGTGGAGGCGAACAAGGAGACCGTCGGGGTCGCAGTGCGCGTGCCCGGAGGTTTCCGCTTCTTCTATTCTGACCCACGCTTTAGTGGTCTGGACGGTCAAATTTTTCCGCCGGGGCAAGCAACTGGCGCGGACCGTGGGCAAGCTTGCGCAGAAGAAGGGTGTCGGGCGCCTTGACGAGGCATTTTGCGAGAAGCTGGCGTTTCACTGAGACCAGCCCCCTCGCCCCGGTACGCAACGCATCATTCGAAGGCAGCACCTTCATCAAGGGCGCCCCGCTCAAAATGGCAAGGAGGGGGTTAGGGGTTCCAACCACGCCGTTGCACGGTTCAAATTTGCCTATGGCCCGCTGCTTCAATCAAACAAAGAAAAGGTGCTTGAGTGCCTAACATGACGCAATTGTGGGATACGCGAGGACCGTTCGCGGCACTCATTATCCTATTTGGCCTTGTCACCAGCGCAGCCCCTGCGACGGGTGCGCCGCAGGCGGTACGCGATGCAATTACTAGGCTCGGCTCTGTTCGAGCAATTGGCGCGACATCTAAAATCCGATCTGTCGGAAAGTCACATTCTGGCGAGACGCTCGCAGAGATCTCAGCGGGATTGTGCTCGCATCCCTCTCTTGAGATAGTTTTTGAGGCCGGCTCCACGAGGCCGTTTCCACCCGTTACCAAGTCAAGCTCGACCGAGATGCGAATATCTCGCCTTCCCGATTATCGTGCGCGAGCCCCACCGTCAGTCTGACGTCGCGATGCGGCTCAGTCACATTCTGCTTCCGCTTATTGCGGGCCAACTTGCTGGAGATAACTATGTCATCCGCAGCCTTCCGGCTTACTGAAATCCACCGTCGCCTGGACGAGGAGATCACGAGAGAAACGCGAGCCAGGCTCCCCGATAGCCTGAAGCTCCTTCGCCTCAAGAAGCTTCGCCTCGCTGTTAAAGACCGCCTGTTCGCAATGATGCGAAAAAAGTCTCGGAGGTAACCAAATGGCCGGCGTTCCCATGCGGGGACCCCGGCCTACCAACCCCGCCCAGCCCCGAAGACTCTGGAACATTAAATTTAATTATGAATCATTTACTTAGACGATTCCGCCGTTCAAGGCGCTAGAACCTCCAGATCAATTTGACCGCATATAGCCTCTACTCCACGGCTGTTTGGAGTGAGTTCAGCGAAGCGTGGGCGGTAGCTTACCAAGCCGGTTTTCGCTTACCCGAGCAAAGTAAATGCTTCGCCGATGGTCACCTTACCCCAGGTATGTGCATGCGTTAGTCAAAACGCCATCGCCTCGATGCTTCAGTCAAGAAGCAGGTTACACCGGGGCTTGCTTAGGCGGCAGGACGGCCGCCTGAAATCGTTCGACGAAAGAAAGGACGACCCATTGCTAGGTCGCCCCTGAGTAAAAACCCTGAGAGTGCAGAGTCTTTGGGTCACTATGTATTATTAACTCAAGTATCATCGCCTGAATAGTAGAAACGCGACAAGCATCTCAACGAAACTCGCGCTGCCTTAAACCTGCCTCCTCACCCTCGATCCGGGTATCGAGAACAAGCGCGAGTGTATCCCCTTGATTTGCATAGGGAACGGCCTTAGACGCCGCCCGCAATGCAAGCTCGATATCGCGGCAATTTTCAAGAGCGACTGCGAGGGTCGTCTCCGCGGCCTCATCCCTGGGGCGGTTGCCAAAGGTATCGGCGATGCAATCACGGTAGGCAGATTTAGCTTCAATAACTTGATCAGAAAAGAACGATGGAGCAACCTCAAGCGCAGTAAAAACCGAGGCTAGAAGCAAGACGGTGAGCACCAGTCAATTCCCTTCTCATTTTTAGCTACGTGAAAAGCTAGTGCTGGAGGCAACGGCCGAAGGTTTCTAAAAGTTCCGACCTTCAGGCTATCTGATGACACCGAACTGCGCGCCAATAGCTGTCGATAGATTTCGAGATAATCGTCGGAGACGCCACATTTCCTATGACGTCTTTTAAGACTGGGATCAGAGCGTCGCCGAACATTGTATAGTACGCCGGCGGAATTGCACTCGCGACGGCGTTTGCACCGCCATCCGTTCTGGGGCCCAGCGATCCTATGAGAATGTCGACCAGCCGCCCTGCTGCGTAAGCATGCGAGGCTGGATTCGAGCCAATTTCCTTCGCGAAATATCGCTTCATCGCGCCCTCGATCTCTTTGCGGCTGGAAATAACAGCCGTCGCGAGATCGCTTTCCTGCGGTTCATTCATACGATTTCTCCGTGGACACAACTGCTCCGTTCGCAGGCATCCGTCGATGGTGGTGAATGATCTGCGGCCCAACCGGGGGCCGGCTTTCCGCCTCGGAGACGCGCCGCTCTAGCGGCTTTCACGTCCCGAGGCGGTCAGGCGCGTCATGAGACTACCACCGTGCGCTTGGAGACGAAGGAAGATTGGGATATCGCCCATCCCACTCATATAGCGTTAGGACATGACAAATGTAATGGTCGTGCCGTAAATTAACGGGCGTTGCACCGCCGATCGGAATGGCGTGGACCATATCTCACGCGTCCCCCCTGTGCGTGAATGCACGGCTCCCAACAGGAGCACTTCAGCGTAGACGTTCCCCATTATTCCTACGCGACCGGAGCGATCGAAAGTGACGTCCCGCATGTCGGGATGGATCTAGAGTGAGCCCCCTGCCGATATGAAGTAACGCGAAAGTCGACCGAGACGTTTTGGACCGGTCCTCCGCGCCGAGCGCGACCTGGAAGGAGCAGCGACGCCGATCAACCGGCAGCATGGTCCCTGACCAAGCTGTTAAATCTATGGCGAAGCGACTGCTTCATGAGCTTGGCGAGCGGAGACGGCGAACTCCGATCGAGGGAAAAGATGGCGGCGGTGAAATGGCCCTCATACACGGCAGCTGGTTTCGAGAGCTTCGCGAGTGTGCCCTGGGCGATCTCGTCGGCCACGGCATAGGTCGACGTGAGCCAGACGGCATCGGAATTGCGCGTCACGTGGATCAATGTGTCGAAATCCTCGATGAGGTTGATGACGCCGCCGCTCTCATCGAGCAGCTCGGCGGGCGCGCTATGCGGCATGACGCTCTGGCCCGAAAGCAGGAACGGAAAATGGTTGTCCAAGCTCGCACCGCTGAGCAGCGGATGGCCAGGCCGCACGATTAGGTTGACCGGAAAAATCCCCCAGCTTCTCGCAACGCAGAGGAGGGAAGTCCGGCACCAGGACAATCGGAGAGACGATGAACTCAATCTCCCCGGCGAGCAGCATCGGCAGCAGAGCATCGAAGCTTCTGATGAACACGTTGTTCCGGATCTTCGGCGCTTGACGAAGTCTTTCCTGCAGGCTTCTGGCCAGCAGCGCCCGAGCCGGCACTGGCGCGATGCCGAAGCTCAGCTCGCCGACATCGCCTTGCGCGGTATTGCGAAGGTGACTCTCGAGATCGTCCGCATTTGCCAAGAGCCCCAGAGCGCGGTCGATGATCTGGCGGCCCGCCAGGGTTGCGGAGACACCGCCCCGGCCCCGCTCGAAGAGGCGGATGCCGTAGTCCTGCTCCAGCGACTGGACCGAGCGGCTCAGGGCGGACTGAGTAATGCCCAGCTCGTCGGCGGCGCGTGCGTAGTTCAGGCGCTTTGCCAGCACGGTGAGATATCGCAGATGACGTAGGTCGAACATGATGAATCCAATTCATCAAATTTGTAGTCTGATGAATTGGACGTACTCCCGGCCTTTTGCAATCCTTTCCTGACAGGGTCGGCAAACCGCCGAGCGGATCCAGAGGATGGTTGATATGCGCAAATGGGCGGGTGCCTGCCTAACAGTGCTGGCCTGGGCAAGCAGCATCGAGGTTCACGCTCAGAGCGAGCGGAGTGTCCTGCCCGTCCCACCCTCGCCCTTCAGCGGCGTTATCGCCGACAACATCCTCGATTCCACACCGTCGCCGCAGGTCCCGGTCCGTGCGCCCCATGGGGCACCGAACGTGCTCCTTTTCATGAGCGACGATGTCGGCTTCGCCATGTCGAGCGCATTTGGCGGACCGGTGCCCACGCCCAATTTCGAGCGGCTGGCCGCGCAGGGACAACGCTACAACCGCTTCCATACGACCGGCGTCTGCTCGCCCTCGCGCGCAGCGCTGTTGACTGGGCGCAACCATCACAACGTCGGCATGGGACACGTCAGCGACCTGGCTTCGGGCTATCCTGGCTATACGGGCCGCATCACCCCGGAGGCCGCGACCATCGCGCAGGTATTGAAGTTGAATGGCTACAGCACAGCCATGTTCGGCAAGCATCACAACGTGCCGCCGGGCGAGGATCCCGGAGCCGGGCCCTTCGACAACTGGCCGACAGGCCTCGGCTTCGAATACTTCTACGGCTTCATCACGGCCGACAGTGACCAGTACGATCCGCATCTCTATCGCGGGACGAATCGGGTCGATCCCGACGAAGGCAAAGGCGCGCTGCTCGATAAGCGGCTAGCGACGGACGCGCTCAGCTGGCTCCACAACCACGAGGCAGTTGCGTCCGACAAGCCGTTCTTCATCTATTACGCGCCGGGATCGACTCACGTACCACACCAGGCTCCGCCGGAGTATATCGCCCGCTTCAAGGGAAAGTTCGATCAGGGCTGGGATCGGATGCGCGAGGAAACCTGGCGCCGGCAACTCGTCGCCGGCCTTATCCCCAAAGGCACGAAGCTCACGCCGCGTCCCGATCCCATCCCAGCATGGGACAGCCTGTCGGCCGGCGAAAAGGCCTTCGCCGCGCGGTCGATGGAGGTCGCGGCCGCCCAACTGGTCTATCAGGACGAGCAGTTCGGTCGGGTGCTCAACGAACTCCAGCGGATGGGCAAGCTCGATAATACGCTCGTCACGCTGATCATCGGCGACAACGGCGCCAGCATGGAGGCCGGCCCCAAGGGCACCGTCAACGAGACCTACTCGATGACCGGCGGCGTCGAGTCCACAGAATGGCTCGTCTCCAACACCGACAAGCTCGGCGGACCGATGGTCTATGGCAACTATCCCGTCGGCTGGGCCTGGGCGATGGACACGCCGCTGCGCTGGGGCAAGATGTATACCTCCGTGCTCGGCGCAGTGCGTAACGGCATGGTGATGTCGTGGAAGGGGCATGTCTCCCGTCCCGGCGCCATATGCGGCCAGTTCGGCCATTTGATTGACATCGCGCCGACCATCCTGGAAGCCGCGCACCTGCCGGCGCCGCGCAGTGTCTACGGCGTGGCGCAGAAACCGATGGACGGGCAGAGCCTGCTGCCGAGCCTCGCCACTTGCGATGTGGCGCACCCCCGCACGCAATATTTCGAAGTCGGCGGCAAGATCGGCCTGTATCACGACGGCTGGTTCCTCTCCGGGGACGATGGCCGCCTGACTTGGGAGAACCTGCCCCGGCGGGGCCTCGTCCGGAAACCCGCTGGTCACTCTACGATCTCACCAAGGACTTCTCCCAGGGCGAGGACATTTCACAACGCAATCCCGGCCGCCTTCGCGACATGATCGCGCTTTGGCGCCAGGAAGCCGAGAAGAACCACGTGTTCCCGCTTGACCACAGGTTCGGCATCGCACGCTTCGACAAGAACGAGCGCCCGGTGGGCCGCGACCGCTACGACTACTGGGGCAAGGACGTCAGCGCGCCCGCAGGCGGCAATCCTGCCTGGACCGGCCGCAGCTTCACGCTCGATGCCGACGTGGCGACCGCCAAGCCCGACGCATCCGGCGTGGTGATCGCCGTGGGCAGCCATTTCGGCGGTTGGAGCCTGTTCCTCGAAAAGGAAGGCCGACCTTCGTCTATGCCGCCACGACCGATCCGGCGCAGACCACCCGCATCGCTGCCACCGATCCGCTGCCTCAGGGCGCCGGTACTCTACGCATGCGGTTCGATTTCCGGGGCTTCGCGAAGGGCGCCGATGTCACCCTTCTCGCCAACGGCAAGAGCATCGCGGCCGGGCATGTCGGAAGCCTCTTCCTAAGCCCATCGGGTCTCGGCGAAACGGTCGATATCGGGCGGGACACCGGTGTGCCGGTCACGGACTACACTACGCCGCGCGGCGCGATCGAAGGCGACGTGACGCACGTTTCCGTGAACTTCGACAAACCCGCCGGGCCCTGACGCCACGCCGGGAACACCATCGACAAGGGGGAGGATCACTATGCGTATCAACCGTACCAAGGCGAGCCTTGCAGGCGCTGCGTCCGCCATCGTCATCGCCGCGAGCGCGCCAGCGGCGGCCCAGGATGAGTCGGCGGGCAATCTCGGTGACATCGTCGTCACTGCCCGGCGCTCGGAGGAACGCCTACAGGACGTGCCCATCTCGATCACGGTCTTCAACCAGCAGCAGATTTCCAATCGCAACGTCGTGACCGCGACCGACCTTGCCATCTATACCCCGTCGCTATCGGTCAATCAGCGGTTCGGCCCTGAGAAGGCCGCATTCTCGATCCGCGGTTTCGTCCAGGACAGCGGCACCGCGCCATCGGTCGGCGTCTATTTCGCCGACGTGGTGTCCACCCGCGTCCAGGGCGGCACGACCTCCGGCGCGACCGCTCCCGTGGGCTCTTTCATGGACCTGCAGAACGTCCAGGTGCTCAAGGGACCTCAGGGCACCCTGTTCGCCGCAATACCACGGGCGGTGCGGTGCTCCTGGTGCCGCAGAAGCCCACCGACAGGTTGGAGGGCTGGGTCGAGGGTTCGGCCGGCGGATACAATCTGATGCGCGGGCAGATGGTGCTCAACGTGCCTCTCGCCGATACATTCAAGGTCCGCGTCACGGTAGACCGAAACAAGCGTGACGGCTACGTCAAGAACCACTCGGGAACGGGTGCGGACGACTTCGCCAACGTCAACTATTTCGCCGCGCGCCTCAGCATCGTCGCCGATCTAACCCCGGACCTCGAGAACTATACGGTCGCGACCTACAGCCATTCCTTCGGCCGCGGATATGGCAGCCGCCTGATCGCCTGCGACCAGCGGCAGACCACCGGCATCCTGGGCATCAACGCCCAGGCGGCCTGCGCTCAGATCGCCCGGCAAAACGCGAGGGGCGACGGCCCATTGGATTCCGACATTTCCAATCCGAACCCCTTCGTCAACCAGCGCACCTGGCAGGTGATCAACACCACGACGTGGCAAGCCAGCGACGATCTGACGGTCAAGAACATCGCCAGCTATTCAGAGTTCCGGGAAAGGCTGAGCAACAATCTCAACGGCGACAATTTCTTCCTTGGAACGACGCCATTCCAGGTCACGTTCCAGGATGTTTTTGATACGACCTCCAACCAGGCGGCCGAATCCGGCTTCACCGAGGAGCTCCAGCTCCACGGCAAGACGGGAGACGGTCGGTTCGACTGGCAGCTCGGCGCCTACGTCGAGCTCAGCCGGCCGCTGGGCTGGAACCAGGGTCGGACGGGGGCATACGTCAACTGCACCTCGATCTGCGATATCGCCTGCACCAACCCGCTGGGCTTCGGCTCGATCACCCAGGCGTCCCAGAAGGCATCGTTCGACAGCAAGGGGCTCTATGCTCAGGGTACCTACAAGCTCACCGATCAATTGAGCATGACCGCAGGCCTGCGCTACACGTGGGACACTACCAAGGTGAGCGCGCGCAGTTCCCGCCTCAATCTAGCCGTTCCGGCGGCGGGCGTCCCGCAGATCCTGCGCTGCTCGGATCCGCTGAACAACCCGGGCGCCACGCCGGGCACGGGCAAGGTGGTGACGGATATCAACCAGTGCCTGTACACCTATCCGCTGAACAAGTCGCATGCGCCGACCTGGATGGTCGACCTTGAATACAAGCCCGCTTCGGACCTGCTGTTCTACGCGAAGTACGCACGCGGCTACCGCACCGGCGGCATCAACCCGAACAACTTCGGGTTCGAAGCCTGGGATCCCGAGAAGGTCGACACGTACGAACTGGGCGCTAAAGCCAGCTTCCATGGCGCTGTCAGCGGCTACTTCAATATCACCGGCTTCTACAACGATTTCAGCAATCAGCAACTCTCGGTCGGGGTGAGCCCGGTGCTGGGGAGCGGCTTCGCGGGCTCGACCGCGGTGGTCAATGCCGGCAAGTCGCGGCTGAGCGGCATCGAGGTGGATCTGTCCGCAACCTTCTTCGACAGCCTGCGCTTCGATCTCGGCTACGCCTATCTCGACACCGAACTCAAGTCTTTCGTCCCACCCACGATCCCGCCGGCGCTCTCATCCGTCTTCGCAGGTTTCACGCAGAACCAGATCGTCGGCGGACCTCTATCGCTCTCGCCAAAGCACCGCGTGACCCTGACGGGAACCTATACGCTGCCGGTCAGCGAACACCTGGGCAGGATTTCCCTGAGCGCGACCTACGTCTACACCAGCGCCCAGTACTTCAGCCGCGCCGACGATGCGTTCGTTCCATTTCTGGATGGCACCAACTCGGTTCAGCTTCGTACCGCGAACATCCCGCTGTGGGACGCCAACCTCGGCCGCCTGCCGGCGACCAACCTCGTCAACCTCAACCTGAACTGGAACGAGTTCCTGGGCCAGCCGATCGACCTGTCGGCGTTCGTAACCAACGTGACCAACCAGATCTACCCGGTCGCTACCGGCAGCACTCTCTCACAAGGTTACGAAACGGCGATATTCGGCGCGCCCAGGATGTGGGGTATCCGGATCAAGTATCGCTTCGGGAGCTGACCGGCGACAGAGGCCAGGTCCCTGATCGTTAGCGCTTCCAGCTATGATCGGGGATCGGAAGCCCGAGGAACAGATGCGTTCCCCCCACGGAGTCGCTTGAACCGGTGAAGCGGCTCGTAAGCGGAATGCTACGGCGAGGATGGACAAATCGGAGATCGCATTGCCCACCAGCAGGCAATTGAGCGCCGAGCATCTGATGGTCGACGGAGGATATGCGTCGGTCAGCACCCGTCGCGTGACGTCGCAGGCTTCGATCAAGCCGGCGTTGGTCCACTACTACTTCAAAACGACGGACAATCTGTTCCTGGGCGTATTCGATCGCGCTGCAATGAAGCGTCGGGTCCGGATCGGCAAGGAGCTCGCATCCGATGCGCCGCTCCACGCCCTCTGGAAGCTTGCGTCCGATTTGCGGCTTTCAGCGCTTATGGCCGAGTTCAATGCTGCGGCCAATCACCGCAAAGTGAACCGCGCCGGGTTTGCCGGAGGCATTGGGTTGTGAGGCACGCTGTCATATCGATGTTGTCCGCGGCAGCATAATATTGTTCTTCGGCCTCGGCAGGCGGGATGTTGCCGATGCGTTCGGGAAGTGGCAAAGTGTAGGTGGCACTTAACGCTGACGCGGTACTTCGGGGCTATCCACTTGTGGGACTCACACTTGTCTTCCCTCACACCCTCCGAGAGGTCTGGAGTCTGGAGGGCGCTCCCCTGCCCTCGTCAGTCGAGGAAGATGACCGTGAGTGCCTTCCTAGGGCAAGTCCCGGCCGGAATGGTGGCCGTCATCCCCTAACCTCGCGCAGCATCCGCGCGGTCGCATTGGAAGCCGGTGCAAGCTTTCGGCCGTATCGCAGTGCGGTGGACGTCGATGTCCACCGCAGTGCCTGGGCGATAGGGCCAGCATCCTCGCCGCTGGCGAAGAGATCTTGCGTGAGGCCGACCCTGAGCGAATGCGTACTCAGCGCCTCAATCGCCGCGACGAGTTCCTTGCCGACGAGATTGACCAGATGCTCGTCGGCGGCGCGCATGGCGGTGCGCTTGATGATCAGTCGCACCGCCGCCGGCGTCAACGCTTCCTCGCCGATGATATAGGTTGTCGACGCCAGCACGGATTTCGCTTCAGCGCCCACTCGCGCGCCGACAGACAGCCGCCACTGAAAGCCTGGCGGCGCCGGTAACGACCGGGGTGGCTCGGCTTCGCGCGCTTTCGTCCGTACCACGCCGATGCGACGGAACAGCGGCCCTTCACGAATCGCGCTGGCATTGCACCATGCTGCAACGCGCCGCATCGTGTCGGGCGACAGCCAAGCGTAGGCCCCCTGCCCTTCCTGGTCGGTCTTTGAGCGCGGCACGGTGAGTACCGCGGAGCCATCGCTCTGGGTGGCGAGATGGTCGCACGTCACCCGCACCAGTTCCGAGACGCGCAGCCCGGTGTCGTAGGCAAGCGAGAGCAGCGCCGCATCGCGCAACCCGGGTAGCGTTCCCGGGCAGGCCTGCAGCAATGCGCTCAAGGTGAACCCCTTGGCGGGCTCGGCGCCGATACCCTCACCAAATCGCAATGGCCCCGCCTGCCGCTGAGCCACCCCCACCCGGCGCCGAAACCCGCGCAGCGCATCGCGCACGATGCTCCCGCGCGTCGGGCTCGTCACGCCGAGCAGCCCGTGGATGACCGCCAAGCTGGCGAGCCTGCGGCCAACCGTCGCCGGCTTAAGCTTCCGGCTTTCGCAATCTTCGAGGTAAGCGACGATCTGCGCCTCGTTCGCGGGCAGGCCGATCCCCCGCGCGCGCGTACAAAACGCCGCATAGCAGGCAAGATCGTTGGCGAGCGCCTTGACGCTCGCCGGTGCGCGCGCCTCGAGGCTCTTGCGGAAGGCGAGGCGGTCGATTGCTCCGCCCTGGCCGATGAGGCCAACAAGCAGCGCGGTCAGTTGCGCGACGCGGTTCGCAGCCCGATCCCCATGCCGGCGCGGCAGCGGCGCTTCAGCGGCGGTACGGACCATCACCAGCTCGCCAGCGATTCCCGGCATGGTGGTGACGGATCGAGAAGAGGGAGAATTCACGGGCATGGACGTCTGATACGCAATTGCTGTGGCGACGTCACTATCGATAATATCCCATTAGCGATAGTGCATGAATTCCGTAGTTCCTGTTGTTGTATAGCTTTCTGATGTTCGCTATACATCCGTAGCGATGCATTGATTTTCCAGCGTTTTATCGGACAGGACAGCCATGGCCTACCCCGGCGATGTTCCCACGCTCGAGACGGAGGCACTGCTCGCGCTCGGCCGCCTCGATGGCGCGCTCGGCGCGGCGCGGCCGCGGACGCTGCGCCTGCTCGCCGGCCAGCAGTTGCGGACCCTGCTCATCACCGCGCTGCGCCAGGAGGGGCATAGCTTCACCGATCAGCGCTTCCACGCCTGGTGCGCCGGCCTCGCGACGCTGTCCGATGCCCCGCCGCGCCACCTCCGCGCGCCCCGGGCGGTGTGCGAGGCGATCCTCACCGAGCTCGCGCACAGCAGCTGGGAGCCCCTCGCCGCGCTCGCCGCCAAGTTCTCCGCGGCGCTGCTGGCGCCCCAGGATCATGAGGACAGCGTGCCAGACGCAGAGACCGGGCACGCCGCCGCTCACAGCCTGGTCACCGGGGCACGCAACCTGATCGAAGCGCTTGAACCCTCGCCGCTACCACTGCCCGCGCTGGCGCAGCTTCACCGCGCGGTCGCTGCGCATATCCGCTTCGCGCCGCCCGAACGCGCCCTCGTGCCGATCAGCCTCGGCGCAATGCGGCTGACCGTCGAGCGCGCAGCGCTGCCCTCCCCGCGCTGGGCTCTCGAAATGCTCTGGGGCGAACACTGGCGCGCCGCTGGGCTCCTCGCCCACGCCCTCCCCTTCCCCGGCCTCATCCGCCTTGATGCTTCGCCAGATGCGGCCGGGCCGGGCGAAGCGCGCATCATCGTGGCGGGCGCACTGCGCGAGGTCGCGCAAAGCCTGGGCGGTAGCCTGGTCAAAGCGGGCCAGCTTAGTCGGCGCATCGATGACCTCCAACCTGGTCGCCGGCGCACCTCGCGCGCACCGGCGCTGCTTGAACTGCTGGCAGGCTTTGGGCCGCTGCGCTCGGCGCAGATCGAAACGTTGCTGGGCGCCACCCGACTTGGCGTCCGCACGATGCTCGCCGCGCTGGGTGACATCGGTGTACTCGAGCGCACCACCCTCGCGGGCGTGTGCCTCTATTCAGTCAACCTCAGTGCTCACCCGGCACCCGATGTCAGCGAGCCAGCAGCTGGCTTTGCTTTCTCGTCCGCGGCATTGGGTGAGTACGATGCCGCGATGGCGGGCATCGAGGCGCTGCTGAATCGCAGCGGCGTGCCCCTGGCTGATGCCGAGGAAGACGACTAACCTTGCGGCCTGCCGACGCCGCTAGGAGCAGCAATTCGCGTCCAAACAGCGGAACAGCCCGAAAATCACCCTAACAATTTGATTTATAAATCTATTTTAGACGTTCCCGGAAAGGCCCCTTACAGCGCGAAAACGCAGCCTCAGATGGGCAAGGGTGCGGCGACCTCGCCAACGCGCTCTACGGGATTCTGAGGGCAAAATTCGGCAAAAACGTCCTTTTGTGGTTCCGAGCGCGGCCTCTCAACGAGCGACCCGTCGCATGACCAGGCCCACGGGTACAGACTATGGTACGGTTGCCTCGGGGGCAACGAGCCTTCGCCTTCAGCACATTCGGGCTCGACCCGAGCAAAGCTAACGCCGGCAAGGCAACAAGACGCTCGAAGCGATCCGAGGTGCTCTGTCGCTCGCTGTGTGCCAACACCAGCAGCGCACGGTGCCAGACGGAACGGGTTGGCGACAAACCGGGCGCGGTAGGCCGTTTGGCTTCCCCGCAGACCTCTATTCTTCGCGCCCGTGAGCTGGCCCAGAAAGTAGTGATCGAATGCGTCCGTCGCCGCGGTCGGTGGCAAGCGGCGATGCTGGGCTTGAGCGCGATGACCCGATCTTTGGGCGATGTGGTTTGCGTTCGATCAACCGCTCTGTGCTGACAGAGTCTTTTCATGACTTCGGGATTGGCGGCACTCCGGAAGGTGCTACGTCGCTTCGCGACACTTAGGGCAGGCGTGGCGGTAGGGGCGTCCTCGATCGCCTGAGCAAGCCGTAGAGCCGTTTCTGTGGCATACATCAGCCCTCTGACCTTAGCTGTGGTTCACTGGCTTTGGGGAAGGATCGAAAGATGGGATCCAACTTCCCCGGTCAAGCGCCCTTCTCCCTATCCCAATATCTTCAATAGAGAGGATTTGCCGTAGGCGCCGTTAATTCCTTTAGAAGATAGGATACAAGGTTAAGCTGTGGACGCAGCTAGAGCGACTCACGGGATCATCGCGAGTCGAGGCAACATGGCTGTTCCTGAAATACCGTCTTAGCGTTCCTGAAATACCCAATGTAGCGTTCCTGTTGGACCGTGATTCGGTTCCTGAAGTACCGTGATCCGTTCCTGAAATACCGTGCCGCTTTGCGCTCATCAGACGGGGTACGAGCCGCGGTAAAACGCGTTTTACTCTGCTAGAAGTCGCGGAATTGCGGGGGTTTTGGGTATTTTCAGCGCTCCATCTCATCCGGGCAGCAGGCGTCCTGTCAGGCCGCGGATATGGCGGCATTGATAGTCGTAAATGGGCAATTAGGGCATTACGACGATTCCCTCACGGTACTTTGGGAACGGGTCGTCTGTATGGATAGGAGGTATCCATAACATCGGTACCGCCGGCACGGCCTTCCGGCCGGTCTGACATAGTCCGAGCTCGCAATTTCTATGGCTATTACGCCGTTTCGCTGCCCAACGATGGAGGGTCGGGCGACATGCTGCTTTCGATCGAGTGGGGAGATCTTGCGGCATCGAGCCGCGACCCAGCTTTGTTGATCGGGTGAGGTCTGGCTTTGTCTCGGTACTTCAGGAACGCCGCTGCTTGGATGAGGCGATTCGGATGGGCCTGGCAATAGCGCAACCGCCCTCCCCTGCCCGACCAGCGGCGATGCCGACATCGGTGGTCCATTTGGGACGCTTCAATTCATGTCTGGAATTGTCGGCGCGCGCTCTGCTCGGATGCCCGTTCCTAATGTACCCGGTTATTGACATGTGGCCGATTTGGAAGCTTTTTCGATGATACCGCATCCTGCGCGTCGGCCGCGTGCTTACGGCGGCGATCAAGACCAACATGACTATGTGAGAATCCCCGGCGGAGGCATCTCCAGGATAAGTGCGGCGCTGACTAGCTGGATTTGAGAGTGCCGAGCCTCGGCCACTGTGGCATTCGTAGGTTCGGCGCGTACAACGTCGGACTCATCGAAAGACGGTACTTCAGGAACGTGATCCTGAACCTGGTTTGGACGCGGTTCGTACGTTCCCGAAGTACTGAGCCTCTGTCAGGTCGCGGCGCGTTGTTTTGAGCAGAACGTCGCGAAGATTTGGGTGATGTTCTTCGTGTCGTATGCAATCCCGCGTTGCCTCAGGAACGAACGAAAGTCGTCGGCTACGAGCCCGTGATCACGCTGTGGCTCGGGTAGGTTTGCCCGCGCGATCGCGCTAAAGGCGCTGTGCGCTATATGACCATATTCCGGAAACCCAACCACGGGCGAGGCGTCCATCTTGCTCTGCGCGGAGGCGATGGGCTTTTCGCGTAAAGCGGAGGGCGGGGCAGGGGAGGGGCTCCTGCCGGGATGTCGCGCCTGATCATGCGCAACAAGGGCTCGGCCTCGCCGCGCAGTTCAATCTCCAAGGCGTAGCCAGGGAGCGCATTCTCCTTTGCGATCTTCGTCATCTCGAACTTGAAGCGGCGGTAATCGCCCTCCGCGCCCGATTTCTCGAATAGTGTGGGCATGGAGATCGCGAAACCATCCGTACCGGCACCGCCGGCGTGCTTGCGCGCGACGCGGTACAGCCAGCGCTCTCTTCCTCCTGTCAACGAGAAGTAGGCAGGGTCGATGGCAAGCACGCCGCCTTCCATGAGGACGCCGTCGTAAAACCATTTTGCGAGGGTGATGCGCATGCCGCGTACGTTGCCGGCGCGATCCTTGAGCTGGCTGTAGCTGTCAATCCAGGAGAACGTGGTCTCCACGGCGTCACCAGAACGAATATTGGTCTTCACTGTGGTCGACTGAAGCCGATCGAGGGCATTGCCCAGCAAGTCATAGGCTCTACCGCCAACCTCGCGCTTCAGTGTTTTGAGCATGTCGTAAGGTACGACGTTTAAGGTTTGCGGAATGTCGTTGGTACCACGACGTTTGTGCTCGATGAGGACCGACGCGCAGTAGATGAGGATGTCGAGGTCATAGATCGTTGCAAGGCCATATTCGGAGTTGGCCGAGACGTGGACCGTAATCTTTCGATCGGGACTGATATAGTCGATCGGCTTCAGGCGCTTGCGTTTCGACAGAGAGAAGAATGGCCGCTCCATCGTCTCACGCTGGTCGCGAAGGGGCAGTGCCGTGAGCTGCGGCAGAAAGAGATCGACTTGACCATCTTCACGGAATTCCTGTGACATCTCACGTCCTGCAACGCGGGTAAAACGCGTTTTACTACAAGATAAGTATTTGAAAATAAGACGTAAAAGTGGATTTATCCCTTTTTTCTGGGCAAACCGCGCACCTTCAATGGCGGGGCGCAGGGCGTCCAGAATCTCGTCGGCCGTCTCGCCGCATTTCGGGTTGATATTGATGGTAATGCCCTTCGCCTTGGTGTCGGCGAGAATTTGTCCGATTTCCTTGCCTGAAGATGCCCTCAGAGCAGGCTTTGCTTTTGGCGCCGGCGCGCTCCTTGCGCTTGTCACTGCGGTCGCCAGGCGCTCACAGACCCTGCTGCCTTCGATCTTGTCGGCTCCGGCAGCCCGTAGCTTCGCTTGCTCCTCCGTCAGGAGAGCTGCTTCGGCCAGGATGGCGTCGCGATAGCGTTCGTCCTTGAGGAGCGGCGAAAGGCGCATGCCGTGACGGACCTTGAGATCACCAGGTTCGGCAAAGGCGTTCACGACTCCGTCGGGAAGTTCCGCGAGTTGCAACAAATTGTGGAGATTCTGTTTCGGTATAGCGAGGCGGTCAGCCATCTGGGTCCTGACGCCGTTGTAATAGGCTCCGACGGCATGCAGATAATTTCGGGCCCGCTCGAGGTCGGTGACGTCCTCGCGTTCCCGATTTTCCAGATCTGCGAGCCGGAAAGCGCCTTCGTCGTCGAGTGTTTCAATCCGGGCGACGAGCTCGATTTCGGTGTGGTTGTTGGCATGCAGCCAAGAAACCGAGAAATGCCGGCGTGTGCCGACGATCAACTCGTAAGGCTGCTCGGCGTTCGGAGTGCGCCGAACGACCACAGGCTCACGATTGGTCCCTTCCTCTCTGATGGATTTGATAAGAGAGGCGCAGCGATCATAGCTGAGCGCGGCATGATCCCGCGCATTGCCGGGCCAAATTGAGCATTCCGATGGTTTGAGACGGATGGTCAGCCGCTTCACTGTCCGTGCGATCTCGTCGAACGCAATCCCACGCCGTTCTAGAAACGATGAGGTAGCCGCTTCGTCTGCGGGCTTCTCTCGCACAACGAGTTCTGCCGCGACGGGCGCATCCGCCGGCGGTGTCGGGGCAGGTGTCGTGCCGATGCTTTCAATGGCGTTCGCCAAAAGACTACGCCGTCTGCCCCCGCGCTTGTCATGCCGCCTCCGTCAACCTATCGGTGCCTAGCTGCGCCATCCGCGACGGCCACTGCTTGCAGATGTCTTTCTCGATCTCCCGAAAAACCATGTTGAGATTGTCTCGGCAACGGACATAGGTCTGGTGCGAGCCATATGGCTTGTTGATTTCGTAAACCGACGACATCGAAAGGCCGGCATTCTTGATCTCTTCGGAGAGTAGAATGGGCGTTGAGATCATTTGTCCGGCGTAAGTCTTCTCCATGACTTGGAGCATCTGCGCCTCGTTCGTGCGGCTCGGCTGAAACATCGTGCAGACGACCCGAATGAAGCCGTAATCGATCGACGTGTCGAACTTGGAGACGAGATCCATCGCCTCTCGGCAGGTTTGCATGAAATGGATCGTGGAGAGATAGTCGAGCTGCCTGGCGGGGACGGGAATCAGCAAGCCATCGGCCGCTGTCAGAGTGTTGACGCCGAGGAACCCCATGGCAGGCGGTGGGTCGAGAATGACGACGTCGTAATCTTGGCGGATTTCTTCCAATCCGATCCGCAGCATGCGGAAGGCGCCGGCGATTGCCGTTGGTCCTTCTTCGATCGTCGCGGTCAGTTCCCACTCGGTGTCCTGAAGGCCCAGGTTCGCCGGACAGATGTCGATATTGGGCCAGGCAGTCCTCTGGATTGTTTTGCGGAGCGAATCCGCCTCATCAATGCGCGGCGACAGGAAGTTCGACAGCGTATGGGTTTCTTCGACCAACGCCTCGAGATTGACGTCGAACATAACGCTCATCGAGGCTTGGGGGTCGCAGTCCACGACGAGCACCCGGTAACCACGCAGGGCTAGATAATCGGCAAGGTGCTTGCCGGTGGTCGACTTGCTCACGCCGCCTTTAAAATTCTGTACTGCAACGACGACGGCTCGCTCGGACGGCAATTTGCCCATCTTGATGCCGAGCGCCTCGCGAATCGCGATCAAATCATCGACGGTGTAATATCGGCGTCCATTGGCGGAGGTCTTAGGTGTTGGAAGGCGTCCACGAGCCTCTGCCTTGGAAAGGGCTTCGGGTGTTCGCCCCAGAAACTCGGCGGCGACCGATGCACCCATTGAAATATTGAGAGTTTTCCTGTCGGACGGGTCGATGGCAGCTTGCCGCAGGACAGTCTTCGCGTTTTCGCAGGAGGTGATCATCGCATCGAGAATCTGACCCGACAGCATGGGAAATGTCCCCCTTTTCAACCCAAATTGGCCACGGTTCGTGAAAAAGGCCGAAAAACGCCCCCTAATCCTGGACAGCTATGCCAAAACACACGTGGTTAGTCAAATGAGCGGCTTCTTTCGCCATCAAGCAGGGACAGTGCTGCCCCTGAGCCGAGAGTCCCGGACCATCCCTGGGATCGCGGACTGATCAAGGCGAATCAAGCAGCGCCGCAAAATCCGCACAAGTATAGATCGGTCTTGAGCCACATCGAGTAGGGGCCTCATATTCATCCCCAGTCGTATGCAAATTGGCGGGGGGCTACAAGCGGTCCGCTGGCTTAACCAGCGCCTCCAGATGCTCCTAAAGTGCAATTGAAGCGCAGGCGACAAGATCCACAGCGACCAAAAGACCCGTGCGTGCTCGCGAGAAGTCGTTTCCGCATGCGGGCTTCGTCTGGTTTACCTACGCTCACGCCTGGAAGATTGCGGGTCATCGATACGCGACCAGATGTCAGTCGGGCTGCAAGCAGGAAAAGGGTGATGGGTGAGATCTGGTAAGCAGGAGAGAGATCATTCCGCTTACAGCCAGACGACAAACTCAGGTACTCATCGATCCCGTAGTTGCTCTGGGCGGGCCGTGGCACGGCCGGACAGCGAGGTGTTTGTGCCAAGCGCACGCTGATAGCACGCCAAGTCCATCGATACGCCAGGGCGATCGCGGCATTTTTGTTGCATGCATTGCCGGTTGCAACCGCAAAAAAATCCTGCGCGAGCTGTGTCGGATTCCAATCAGCAACACTTCTCTTACCGTGACGCGGCCGTGCATGGAGCCGGTAACGTGGCGCGGCTATGGGAGGAGGGGATTTCCATCACAGGGACAATCGCCGAGCGCCGTCTGACATTGCGGCATCTCTAACCGGCCATCGATGACCTACGCTTCCATGCGCGTCGTCCCTACCGCCTTAAAACCCTGGAATACGTTTCATCCCGCGTTGCTCGTAGCGGTGCGCTAAGGGAACCGACTGACCGCGGTTCAGCGCATTTTTCTTAATCCAAAGACTGGCAATTACAGCATGAAACTCATGCCGGGCCGGCCGGGGAAGGGGGCATGGCAAGTGGGAGGGAGGAGAGTCTCCTGCGTGGCACTTGAAGAGGGGTTTGAAACCGCGCGCTATTTTACGCTTCTGCACGCTGTGCCCTGTTGGGCAAGCCTTGGGGCGCGGCGTCTCGATCAGGTCTTTCTGCCGCAAAACCTAATGTCGTTGATTCTCGCCGGCCACAACTATGCAGAGGGCGAGTTGGCGGCAGAGCGCGCAGCCTTGCGATATGCGCGGCCGGAGCTGCAGATCACGCGCCAAGTCTCCCGCGACGTCAAAGATTGAGCAAAAGTGCTCGAATCCGGGGGCCGATGACGAATTGCTGCGGGCACAATCGTCTCGGCCGCGTTTCCTCCACGAGCCTCCGCTATTGTTCAGTTTGCGGTCGCGACCGCTCTGACGGCCTTGACTTGGGAACCAACGGCGCCGAAATAGGTCGTAATCCGATATAAATCCGAACTGCGAGAAACGGCGGCGGGGCCGGGGGGCAATCTGGTGTTTGAAGTAATGGTGTTGTTGGTCGTGGAAGACGAGCCGCTCATTCTCATGGCAATCCAGGACGCACTGGAAGCGAGTGGATATGTGGTGTTGCCGACGACCAGCGGGGCAGAAGCCATCACGGTTTTGGACAACCGTCACAGAGAGATAGCCGGTATAATCACGGACGTGCGTCTTGGTTCGGGGCCGAACGGATGGCAGGTTTCGAGGCGAGCTCGGGAATTGCGACCGGATATCCCTGTGGTTTACGCGACGGGAGACAGTGCTCCGGATTGGCCCGCATTCGGAGTCCCGCAGAGCATTCTGGTTCCCAAGCCCTATGTACCAGAGCAAATGCTAGACGCCATTTCGGCCGTGATGGTGTCAGCGGTCGGAAGGCCTCGGCCACTCTCAGGCACTTCTCCTAAGTGACCGGGAAGGGTCTTCTATTGGAAGACTGTCGAAGCGACCGTAGGCTGCTGCGGATGCGCAGACATTCATTTCATTTTCGGCAGGGGGACCCATGGTCACGGAACAATTAGCCAGCAGGGCGCCTGATGGCCGTATAGCGCTGCTGATCGACGTCGAGAACATACCCTAGGGTAAAATCTCGAGCATTCTCGCGGAACTCGCGAATGTGGCACAGCCATATTCGCCGCGCTTACGGCGACTGGACGCGGCGTGAGCTCAAGGGTTGAACTTAGAAGCTTCACGAGTTCGCGGTGAGGCCCATCCGGCAACTCGGATAAACCAAAGGCAAAAAGCGCGAGGCCGGCGCTCGCGGGATCGAGCCCGATCACCGCGCCTAATTCGAAGCTTCGCGCGAGGCCGCACAGCAATGATCCGCCCGCGAAAACCGTCGTGCCGGCCAGTAACAGCCGGCGCCGTCCTACGACATCTCCGACGCGCCCGGCGATGACGTCCATTGCGGCAACGGTCAGCAGATAGGCTAGCACGATCCACTGCGCCGCCTGAAACGACACCGCGAACATACGCGCCAAACTCGGCAGCGCAACATTGGCGGTACCGGTGGCGAGCGACGACATCAGCGTCGTCAGGGAAAGGCCGGCCAACGCCCTCCCGTTGATGATTGGCGCGTCGCGCTCGGGGCCTGTTGTATAGCGATTGTCCTTGTGTCGAATGACGGATCGCAGCACGATGCCACTTCAAGCCGACTTGAGGTCAAGCGTGAAACTGATCGAAATTTCCGAGGTGGCGAAGCGATCGGGAATCACGGCCTCGACCCTGCGGTTCTACGAGGAGAAGGGCCTGATAGAATCGCTGGGGCGTCGCGGTCTCAGGCGCACCTATGGCCAAGATGTCTTCGGCCGGCTCTCGCTGGTCACACTTGGTCGCCTGGCAGGATTTTCGCTCGATCAGATCAGCGCGATGTTCGGCAGCGGGCCTTCGGCGCAGATCGACCGTGTGCCGCTGTCGGACAAGGCGGCCGAGCTTGACCGGACGATCAGACAACTCAACGCGTTGAAAAATGGCCTGGAGCACGCCGCCATCTGTCCTGCACCGAGCCACATGGAATGCCCCTCGTTCCGGCGGTTTTTGAAAATCGCGGCAGCGCGCTCTGGCAAGTTATCGTCGAAGCAAGTCCCCATCCTATCACGTTGATGCCCGGCTCAAATGGTCCTTACACTTTAATGAATAAATGACTCGTTCTCCACCCTTCTCGGGCCAGCTTTGGACGACCGAGATATCGGAGTTGTCAGCGCTAAGCGGGACGCTCGGTGCCGAGCCGCACGAAGCGATCGCGGTCCGTTTCGGCCATTCTGTTCGCGCCGCGCGCCTTGAGAAGGTCCTGGCGCGACAGAATGCCTACAACCTGATGAGTGTGCCGCGCGACAATCGGAATGCGGCCAATTCCCGTTTCAATGATCAGGTCCGCAACGACGCCCGATGGTGTGTCGGGGTACGCTACCGGTTGGGCTGCATCGGAGACGGCGTCGGCGAGGGTGCTATCGGCCTGACGCCGATCTGTTTGCCACTGTAGCGCATCGGTTCGTGAAACGAGCCCTACCAGACGGCCGTTGCCGTCGACGACGGGATAGCTGCGGTGCCGCGCCTCCGATGTGAAAAAGGCCAAGGCCTCCGAAATGGTCATTGTCCCAGGCAGCGTTTCCGGCGCTCGGGTCATGATCTGGTCTGCCTGGAGTAGTTCGAGCGGATCGACCGTGTATTCCTGCAGGATGTGACGTCCGCGCCGAGCGATCTTTTCCGTCAGGATCGAGCGCCGCATCAACAGCACGCTGATGGCATAGGCGGCCGTCGCGGCCACGATGGTGTAGGGAAGGGCCTGGAAATGTCCGGTGAGTTCGGCCGCGAATATTGCTCCTGTCATTGGCGCACGCATCGCGCCGCTCATAATGCCGGCCATGCCGATCATCGCCCAGAAGCCGGCATCGCCCGGCAGGAACTGACCGATCAGAAAACCTGCGGCACCGCCAAGTATGAGCAATGGAGCGAGCACGCCGCCTGACGTGCCCGATCCCAATGCCACCAGCCAGACGGCAGCCTTCACGACAAGCAGAGCGACAACGACTCTCAACGACAGTGAGGCCGTGAGGAGCGCCTCGATACTGGCATACCCCGCGCCCAGCACATGGGCGTCGATGAGGCCACCGATGCCGACGACGATCGCGCCGATCGCCGGCCACCACATCCAATGGACAGGGAGCTTATGGAACAGATCTTCGATGCGGTAGAGCATCGTCGAGAGTAGCGTCGCTTCGAGCCCAACAGCGACCCCGATCCCAGCGGAGGCCACGAGACCCAAACCGCCATCCACCAGGCCGGCGGTCGTCGGAAACATAGGGCCTGATCCGATGAAGTAGGGGCGCCATGCATAGGCCACCATAGCCGCTACGACTACCGGCACGAAGCTGCGGGGCTTCCACTCGAAAAGCAGCACTTCGACGGCGAGAAGAATAGCCGCTAGCGGCGTCCCAAATATCGCGGTCATGCCCGCGGCGGCGCCGGCGACTAGCAACGTTTTGCGCTCGGCAGCACTCAGATGGAAGCATTGCGCGAACAGCGATCCGATCGCACCGCCCGTCATGATGATTGGCCCTTCCGCGCCGAACGGTCCGCCGCTACCGATCGAAACCGCTGACGAGAGGGGCTTGAGCAGCGCGACCTTCAGCGACAGGCGACTTTGTCCAAACAGGATTGTCTCAATGGCTTCCGGGATACCGTGCCCCCGGATCTTGTCGGAACCGAACCGCGCCATCAGGCCAACAATAAGGCTGCCCAGGACTGGGATCGCGACTACCAGAAGTCCGACTGAGGCATCGGTGATGACGACATTGTCTGCTGATAGCCGCCCAAACCAAAATAGATTGGTGGCCACTGCGATGAGTTTTACAAGAATCCACGCCCCGACGGCGCCGCCCGTGCCAACAACCAGCGCCATCATAGCTAGAAGCGGCATCCGCAGATCAACGCTATGGTCCGCGAGCCGATGGCTCTCGATAGAATGGGCAGAAGAAGATGGCATAGGGCTGGCTCGGTCCTGTTGCGGAAGATGTAGGGCCACTATATCGCAATGCGATACAATTCAATCCGGAGGCGATTTATGAAAGGGCGGAACCGGCCACTAACCGACGAGGATTATGTTGCGCTCTCCAACTTCCGCTATGCGATCCGGCGGTTTCAGGCCTTCAGCGAGGAATGTGCCAGTGGCATTGGCCTGACACCGCGACAGCATCAGGCCTTGTTGGCGATCCGCGCCGTCGACCCAGCCAAAGCGACGGTCGGCTACGTCGCCGAGCGCCTGATTCTAAAGCCGCATAGTGCGACCGGGCTCATCGATCGGTTGGAAGGCTTGGGGCTGGTGAGACGGCAGACGGCTGAGAATGATCGGCGCCGCGCTCTTCTTCGTCTCACCGAGCGGGCCTACACGATCCTGGACGAACTCTCTGGCGTTCATCGCGACGAGATTAAAAGGCTCAAACCGCTGCTGGCAACGATTTTCGAGCAACTCGAGGCCTGATGCAGCGATCGCTATCTGGCGCTGTGAATGCACCTGTGAAATCAGCGACTTTGGCCTTGAATATATCGTAATACGACATATGTAAGAGGCGTGCAGGACCCGATTTGTGAGAATGCCCGCCATGATGATGCTTTCGATCATCGCTCAAGCTCTCGGCTTGGTTTTTGGCAGTCTCATGGCTGCGGCGCTGTTTAGCTGGTTTTGCTGGACTGTTCTAAAATTTGTCCGCCACCCTGAACTCGGGGTTCCCTTCGGCTTGGCCCTGCTTTTGCTCCTGGAGCGGGAGGAACTCGCGGCCAGTGAATTCCTGCGTATGACGCTCGCCGTTGCTGCGCTGGTCGCGGTCGTTCTGTGGCCACTCGGCCTCGAATGGCGGCACGACCACCCTCGATCTCACTCCTAACGAGCAAGATCTCGCGGTGGCCGGACACCTCTTCGCTTTCCTAATGCTCTGAACCAGCTCTGCTATGCTCTGCTCGGTCGCCGGGGGGCTAGATCGAATGCGGGTCGGGCTTCACGGGTGCTTCACCCGATGCTGCTGCGGCAGGAACCGGGGTTTTCATTTTCGCCGAATCGCAATCACCGGAGCTAGCGCGGGTTATCTTGGGCTCAGCGTTCTTGCCGTCAGAGCTCCACTGAACGGTCTGAGTGCAGAAATTCTTGCCATTCGACGACGTGATCGAGGTATAGCTGTAAGTGTTTCCCGCCGGTAGGTTGCCCGAGACCAGGATCTGTTCGGGATGCTGCGTATCGGCGCTGCGCTGCATCTCTGCGGTCCGCTGCATGAGCTGGGCGCTGCGCTGCTGCATCGCTGCCATGTCACGCTCCATCTGCATGAAGGGGTCGTAGGCGATTGCTTGGCGTGAATCCACCGGGTCGATCGCGACCCTGGGCGCGGTATCACCGACGTAGGTAATATGCGCGACCGAGCCATCAGGCAGGGCGACACTCATAGTGTGAAGCTTTTCGGCAGCAGCAAAGGCAGCTCCGGCGAATAGCAGCGAGGCGCCGCCGGCGATCAGGGCAGTACGGAGCTTAGGCATCAAGAATCCTCCGGTTGATCCTAGGCAAATACTATCCCGCTCGCCTGAACACTAAATGACTGAGGCCCATTCGAAGAAGCGCCACCGGCAATCTTGCTCTCCTGTTTGACGGCGGCGATCTTTCGATCAACCTCGACAAGGTGACGGCTGGCGAGTGCGTCGATCTCGCCGCAATCGCGTTCGCGCTGGGCTGCTAGGTCGAGCAGTGCCCTACTCTCTTCCAGGCTAAAGCCGAGGTCGCTGTCCGGCGTATGAAGGCAAGACGGGCGGCATCGCGCGGACAGTTTTGCACTGACCGGCCGACAGGCTTGAAATGCCCCAATCACGGCATTGCCACGTCACGCTGCATCAACACCAATCCAAACACCCCCAGATCCCGAAATGAGGAGGCTTTATGCCCACTGACCACGATTTGACCTTCGTGGAGCCAGCACGGCGTGCCGAGGTTTCGCGCAGAATCGAAGCCATCGAACGTTTTATCGCGAAGCCTGGTCGAGCCGCGGCCGAAGCAGAAGCTGCCAAATTGGGCCTACGCCATGCCCAGTTCTACAATATGGTCCGCGCTTGGCGAGCGAGTCCTCGCCCAGAAGTAGTCGCTGGCGCAGGAGCCTCGCGTCCCAAGCCTACGCGCTTCAAACAGGACCAACTCAAACTCATGGCCGACATTATCTCCGACAGTGGTCGCGCGCGGCCTAATCTGATTGTCGATCGGATCATGGCAAAGGCTCATACTCTCGGTATTGCGATGCCTGATCGCTGCACGATCGGGCTTCACGTCCGACGGACCCGACCCAGCCTGCTCACCGATGACATAAAGGCCGGCTTCGAGCTTCTGGTCGACCACACCGTTCTCGATATGCCGGTGAACTTCGGAGACGGCACACCGCGGCGGCCGCTAGCTACGATGGTGATCGATGTGACTGCTGAAGCCATTATCGGGCTCACCATTTCCGCAAAAACCCCAAATCCTGCCTCTACACCGAAGGCGCTGCTTGATTCTATTCGCGGAGGGCTGCGGAATGATCACAAAGAGAGCTCGTTCCTGAAACGGATTGGCATCGTTGCGCATTCGAAAGAGGAAGCGTTCGACATTCTGGAGCCTCTTCGCGCGAGCGGGTTTGACGCGAGTGTCCGGTTGACCGATCGGTTCGGCGGGGGTCTGAGCGTCGAGGCTCTGCTCGGCTACCTCCACGCGCGCATCAAATTGAGGCCTCGGCTAGTTTGGAACGAGGGATCCCGGAGGCTGTTTCGGCTAGCTCCGGGTTCGATCGCGCTCCAGCCCCAAGAGGCGCAGTTGCTGGCTCACGGCCGGCTGACAAGCAGACACGCGACTACGGCGCTTGGGCACATCAATGGCTCGGCCCGAACGCGGCTCATAGGCGAATTGCTCACCTTAGCTGAATGTGCGCCGGCGTGGCGTACATGACCTTGCAAGGTGCGCCTCTATGGCGTACATATTTGTCGAAATAGAAGGAATTTCCATGTTGACCTACCACGACAGCATAGGTGGGATTGAAGAGCGCAGTTCTGAACGAATGTCGTTTCGGACCAAGCCGCGCATCAAGGAAACCATCCAAAAGGCAGCTGCTCTTTCAGGTGTAGACGATTCGGTATTCACGATGAACGCGGCCTACAAGGCTGCCATGGAAACGATTTCCGCTCATGAGCATACGATGCTCGAGCCAGTCGATCACGAGGCCTTCTTTGCCGCCCTGGATCGCCCCGCTGCTCCCACTGAGAACCTTCGCGCCGCCTTCGCGCGTCACAAAGGGACGATCGAAAGCAAGTGACAGATAATCAGGCGGGTGGAAAATCCACCATCGAGCCGCTCGATCCATCCAAACATGATCGAGCGGCTTTTTCGTGCGGGGTCGAGCAAGTCGACAATTATTTCAAAAAAACTGCAAACAAGCTCACCCAAGCTGGCAACATTCGGGTATTCGTTCTTACCAGCCCAGACGGATCGCTTGTAGGCTTCTATGCTACAAACGCTCACTCCATCCATTATACCGACCTGCCTGACAAGTTTCGCCGGGATCGACCTGGTCAGGGCTATATCTCAGCTGCGTATATCTCCATGATCGCTGTTGATTTTCGTTTTCAAGGAAAAGGCTTTGGCGGGGATCTGCTCACCGACTGCCTACGGCGTATCGCAACCGCGTCTGATGAAATTGGGATACGAGTCATCCTTCTCGATATCCTCGACTGTAACGACCCCGCACTCACTGAACGGCGCAAAAATCTTTATGCGAGCTATGGTTTCGAACCATTTCCTTCAAATGATTTGCGGATGTATCTGCCGATAAGCGATGTGAAAGCGCTCGCAGTCGATTTTGAATAGACCATTTTCGGTTTGATCGATGACGAGTTCCTAAGCCGATATTATCAGAGGCGTAAGCGCCACAGCCCCCTATCTGCTCTCAACGCGCCGCTGGACATTGGGTCATTTCAAAGCTGTCCGCGCGGGCATCGTCGGCACCATAGGTGCGGTAGTTACCCAGTCCTGCCGGGCGATTCGATAAGACCGGAACGCTCTTAGTAGCGGATCGTCTCGACCTTGACGCCGGTCGCCGCCGAGAGCCGTCCGATGGTGAGAGCCGTCATGCGCGAAAATGGCTGTGCCAACGAGCGGCGTCGCCTTGCCGGGCGTGAGATCGACGAGCTTGTACTTGCCCAAGGGCGCTTTTCCGCGATCTGTGAAATTCGCCCACGCTTCGCCGTTGAAGTAAATGTCAAGCAGAGCCTTGCTGACCGAGGGGAGCGCATAAATAGGCTTGGCGCTATCCTCCGGCGAGGCGATCAACATGCCGGCGACGTGGTCCAAGATGCGCATGACTGATCAGGTAGCCGGCGATGTCGTTGTGCAAGGTCGTGTCGAGCGAACGCTGAAGTGTGGCGAGATGTCGTGCGGTCTCCATCCCGTTTACCAGAGTGCCGGCGTCGCACATCACCCCCCTGGCCTGCTCTTGAGGCGCGATCATCCATGCCGAGAGGTTACCGTCATCCAGTCCGCCACGCACCCCGATCGCGGTCACGTCAAAATCAGCTTCGACAGCGGGAGTGGTTGCCAGCATCGCCAGGGTGAGACCGGCCAGTATCTTCAGGTTCACGGATATCCTCGCTTCACGTCAGTCAACATCCGACCCTCACCGCAATTTGAGCACGCGGCGTCTACCTGCGGATTCCACTGAACGGCAGAGCTTTGCCACAGGCACGCTGCAGGCCATGAGTTCTTCGGCCTGGCCAGCGAACAACGAGCGCGGGCTGCCTGGCATCACTGCCAAGATCGACCGAACGACCTACTGCCTCGCCAGAGCTTCACTTTCACGATCACAGTCAGACGTGAGGGCTGCCCCACTCGACCGAAGGCGCGCAACCTCGCTCCGCGCAGCGGCCACATCGGCAGCGAACGTCGGATCGGCACTGAGCCGCATGACTGTAGCGGTTGCAACTACCCGGCCTTCCTCGATATCGCTGAGCCAATGGACGTTGCATATCCGCCGACTATCACCAAAGGCGCGACCTCGCGCGACGAGACGCGCTGCCCGATCAGGAATGATAAGGCAAAGACGATCAAGAGCGCCATCATGAACTTCGCGCCGAGTTCGACTGCGCTTTGCACTGCTGCGTCGCCGAGCCGGCCGATCACCCACATGTCGGCGAGGCCGAACAGGGCTGTCGCAACATAGGTAAGCATTGCCGGCAAGGCGATGCTCGAGACGAGGCGCGTCGGTTCGGCGGTTCTCCCGAGCCGGAACATCACTCTGTCAGCCGGAACGCGATGACATTCATGGCGGAGTCCAGTCACAGCCAGATTCCGCTTGGGTGATGAGCCGCGCACCGCGCTGATTGCGCGTGTAAATCCACAACCAGTTGAGTGCGACGCTGAGGCGGGACCGGACGCCGACGAGGAAATAGATGTGGGCGATTCCCCATAGCCACCAAGCAGCTGAGCCCCGCAGCTTGAGCCATCCGAAGTCGATCACCGCCTTGCGCTTGCCAATCTGGGCGAGGCTACCCCCATGATGATACTGGAACGGCGGCAGCTTGGGTTTACCCGCGAGCCGCCGCCGGATCGCCTTGGCGACGTAGGCCCCCCTCCTGCTTCGCGGCAGGGGCGATCCCCGGCACCGGCGTACCACCCGGTGCCTCGACGGTGATCGTGTCTCCCACCGCGAAGATGTCGGGATGGCCGGGAACGCTGAGATCGGACTCGACGATGATCCGCCCGTTTCGGTCGGCCGCCACGCCAAGCCACAGCGCGGCCGGCGAGGCCCGCACGCCGGCGGCCCAGATCACAGTGCGAGCTTGCACGCGCTCGTCGCCGAAGGTCACCGCCCCGCGCTCGATCAGCGTAACCATTGCGCCCAGCTTTACTGTCACGTCAAGCTTCTCCAGCGCGCGCTTCGCATAGTCGGAGAGGCTGTCCGAATAGCCGTTGAGGACCTTCGGTCCGGCCTCGACGAGCAGCACATTCGTCTTGCGGGTATCGATCGTGCGGAAATCCCGGGCAAGCGTATCATGCGCGAGATCCGCGATCGTACCGGCCAATTCGACTCCGGTAGGGCCTGCGCCGACGATGACGAAGGTGAGCAGTGCCGCTCTACGCGCCGGATCGGCTTCGCGCTCAGCTTCCTCGAATGCCAGCAGAATGCGGCTACGAATGGCAGTAGCGTCTTCAATCGTCTTCAGCCCCGGAGCGATAGCTTCCCATTCATCGTGCCCGAAATAGCCGTGCCGGGCACCCGTTGCGAGAATCAGCGTATCGTAGGGAACCAGGCTTCCATCTGCGAGGCGCACCGTGCGGCCGACCGCATCCACGCCTGTCACAGTTTCGAGAATAGTGGTGACGTCCTTGCGATTGTGGAGCATCGATCGGATCGGCCACGCGACCTCGGACGGCGCGAGCGACGCGGTCGCGACCTGATACAGGAGCGGCTGGAAGAGATGGTGATTGCGCTGGTCGATGAGGACGATGTCGACCTCTGCGCCCTTCAGTTGCTTCACAGCCCACAGGCCGCCGAACCCGGCGCCCACGATGACCACGCGATGTCGTTTCGAAAGATCTTTGCTTTCCGTCATCGGTGATATGATCACCTTTCGAGATGAGCGCTCTGCGGTAGTTCCCCAGTGTCGCCGGTCTTGTAGACTAGTCCCGGGCAGGGTCACCTTCATAGTCGCCAAGTGCAGCTTCAACCATCGCGCGCCACATCTCCGGCTCGCCGGCGTTCGCCATGACGATATCAGGCTCGCGGAGCGTTTTCAGAACGGCCACAGCCTGCCCGATATAGAGATGCCACTCTGCATCCACCTCATCGCCAGCGGAAGGCTCGTATCCTTCGGCGTTCACGCTCAGTCGTTCCGCGGCGAGAACGCGTGCTATCCGTTCCACGGCACTCAGCTCAGAGATCGGCATGTCACCCTCCTGACGGTATTACCCAGACCAGAACGCCGCCGTCTCCATACAGGTTGCACGTAATCTGGATTCTCGCTGCGCAGCGACGATAGCTTACCCCCGAAATGCCGTGGTCACGAATTCGCAGCTCAGCCGTATGCCCATGGGATCGATGCTGTGACCCAGGTTCGGACGGACATGCGCCGTTACCTCAATGTCGAGCTGTTGAGCTCGCGGTCGGCGGCGTGCAGTGCTGTCACCGGGACTACAGGATCTTGCGAGCCATGCACCAAGCACTGGCGGCTTGGATGCCAATCCCCCCGAAGCTCCACAGTGCCAGTGAGCATGCCTGATTAGCCAATGATTGCAGCTACCCGTGCGCCCGGACCCGATCCATGAGAAACCTTGGCCTATGCTGAATGTCTGACGAGTCCGGTTCCTTTGTGGACCACCGGTTCTCCAAGGCTCTTCAACTTGCTTTGAGGCGAATGCGCCTGTCGCCCCCCTGGCGCGACAATGCGCAAGACAGGGTCTCTTCGTTCGGCAGGTGAATGGACGTGGGGTAATCGCGGGAGCGAGTTACCTCTGACCCGGTGAATTTTAGAGAGAGGTGGCTGTTCCCCAATATTATGGAAGTACGGGCTCACGACCGGAAACCGGGCCCAAGCATCAAAGAGAACAGCCATGGACGAGTATACCGGGTTAGACGTCTCGTTGAAAGAGACGGCGATCTCAGCGCGGCGTGCAGGCAAGCGGGTCTGGCGCGGCAAGTGCGTCTCGGATCCGCAGCTTCTTGCGGCAGCGATCCGCAAGCATGCGCCGTCCGCAAAGCTGGTTGTTTTTGAAACGGCACCGTTAGCATATGGTTCTTCCATGCGCTGACCGGGGAGGGGCTCCCGGCGATCTGCATCGATGCACGTCACGCCAAGGCAGCTCCCGACATCGCAGCGAACAAGACCGACGCCGGCTTCTTCCGTGAAGTGCGGGTGAAGGCGTTCGACAGCATGCTCTCCCGAAGCCTGGTCGCAGCTCGCATCAGAAGCTAGTCGGCGCTTTCCACAAGCGTGCCATCGAAATCGAATACGATCAGAACGTACACTCGCGTGATGCTTCTCGCCTTTGGCGCCGAGCTACCGGCCCACTTGGTGCGGACGGCGGGACTCGAACCCGCACGGGGCTTGCCCAGGGGATTTTAAGTCCCCGGCGTCTACCATTCCGCCACGTCCGCGCCGGACGCGCGCAGTGGCAGACCGGGAGGGACGACGCAACTCGGCGAACGGCCTCGATCATCCAACAAAGAGTTCAGCTCACCGTCGATGGATCGAAGCAGCAAAAGCCATGCTCGGTGATCAGCGATTTGGCCTCCAGCTCGTCTTTCTCCGCGCCGTCGAGAGAAGCGACCTTGAGGAAGGTCCAGGGGCCGAGTTCCTCCGGCAGGGTCACGCCCGCCTCGTTACCACAGAGCGCCCAAAGTCCGTTCGCGCCGACGAAACACCAGACCTGCATTTGTTTAACTCCGCATTTGGCGGGGCTCCTTAGAAGATGGGATCGCCGCAGGACAGCAGGGCCGGCAAATTTCTTGTTCGGCCGACGCGCCCGATGTCCGCTCTGGCCGCGGCCCGCGCTTACAATGGGGCGTGGGGAAGGGGGAAGGTCACAGCCGGACCGTGGAGCCGCTGACTGCGCTCTCGAGACCGGCCTGAAGCACCTCCATTACGAGCAGGGCCTCATCTACCGGCACCGGGTTAGGCTCATTCTCCTGAAGCGCATGGACCAAGCGCCGCCAGAACAGCCCGTAGTCGCCGCGTTCGTTGGCGATGGGAAGCTCCCGGTTACCAGCTTGAGTGAACAAGCCCAGCTCTGGGTCGCAGCCCAAATCCCGATGGCCGGGAGCGGATCCCGCAAGGACCGCCGACTCCTGCGTGTCGAAACCTTGCTTCACCCAGCTTCCGCTGGTTCCGTATACCGAGAACCGCAATCGATGGTCGGCCGAAAGCTTGCTGGAATGCAGGATCGCTCGCATTCGCGGATAGTGAAGGATAGCATGAAACCAGTCGGGCGCAGGCGCGCCATCGCGCATCGTTGCGATGTCAGCCGTCACGGCCTCGGGCTTGCCGAACAGGCAAAGCGCCTGGTCGACAAGATGCGGGCCCAGGTCGAGCCACGACCCGCCCTCGCGCGCTTCTTTCCAAACTCCCCCGGGTTCCGGCCGCCAGCGGTCGAAGTGGCTTTCGAAATGAACGATGCGGCCCAGGCGACATTCGGCGATGAGCCGTTGCAGAGTGAGGAAATCGGCGTCCCAGCGGCGATTGTGAAATACCGTAACCATCCTGCCGGCGAGATCCGCCGTCTCGGCGATACGCCGGGCGTCCGCGAGGTTCGTCGCGAACGGCTTGTCGACCACGACATGTTTGCCGGCGCGTAGCGCTGCAATCGCATGCTCGGCATGCAGCGCGTCAGGGCTCGATACGACAACGAGATCGATTCCGGTCTGGGCCAGGAGTTCCACTACGGACGGAACGACGGCCATGTCCGGCAGATCGCTGTGTACCTTGGCTGGATCGCGGGACACCACGGCGCGCAGCGTGAGGCCGTCCGTGGCCTGGATAAACGGCGCGTGAAACACGCGGCCGCCGAGGCCGTAGCCGATCAAGCCAACTCCGATTTGCTTCGATGCCTTGGTCATATCGTCCCGCTAGCACATTGCGCAGCGGCAACGCGACCAAACCTGCTAAGCAAATTTATATCAGTCACCCAGAGTCTATTGTCGCGTTCGTACTAGGAATGGCACCGAATCGTACTAGTAATGGACTCGCGACCACAAGGGCTTGCTTCAGAAATGAGACAGGTTCTTTCCTAAAAGGCGGCCATTACTGGTCGCCTTTCTTTTTTTGCGCATCGCCAAAATAATTTTCGTCAGCGGACGCTCATGGTGGCGAAGGCCTGTTTCAGGCAAGCGTTGCGGCGAAAGTCAGGGCAGTCGTGCTCAGAGCGACGGCAAGAACGGTGAGTGCGTGAAAAGCGCGTGTCATATTCGGTCTCCTGGCGGGCCTCCCGACTCGGTCGGCCGTTACCAGAAGGTGATAACCTAGGTTAGTAATAAAGTCAACACACTTATTATAAGCACGACAGGTATGTGCGCGGGCCGCGCCACAGCGAGATTTTCTTTAAACCGCAACGATCGCCCGCTGTTCGGGCGACGATCGAGAAGAGCGATTAACGGCTGCGTTCGCCGGACGATGCGGCGTCGGGCGTAAGAGATCCGCGCGCATTCGAGCCATCGATACGGATTAAGGGCGAGTCGATCCGAAAAAAGTAATCGCATGCCAGCAGGCTTCCGAGCACAAGAAGCAGAACCGCAGGGATGACGCCCGCCAGCCGGACAAGCGCTGTCTCTTGGCGCATCTTCATGAAGATCCACACGATCAGACCCGCTTTGGCCAGCGCGATCCCCATGTTGGCAAGTTGCCGCCAGTTCCCGATCGGCAGGAAGCTCGTCGCTATAGTCATCGACAGGAGGACCAGTAGCGCGACCCAGGTGAGGAAGAGCCGGCGCAGTCGCATCTCAGCGGCTCAGATAGAGGATAGGGAAGAGGAACACCCAGACGACATCAACAAGGTGCCAATAAAGACCGACATTCTCGATGCCGATCTTGCTCGGGGGATCGCTCCGTCGCAGCCGCCACGCGCAGCCGGCGAGCATCGCCACGCCGACCAGGACGTGGAAGGCGTGCAGCCCCGTCGCCACGAAATAGCCGTCCATGAACATGCGTGCGCCGGGCGAACCGAAGTCCTGATAGGGGCCAGCACCCGGCATCAGCCCCTCGCCATATTCCTGATAATATTCGCTGCCCTTGATGATGAGGAACGCGATACCGAGGAGTGCCGCGATCCCCAGCATCCAGGCCGCCAGCCGGTTGCGGTCGAGCGCGCGTGCCTCAGCCCCGATTGCGACCAGCAGGCTGGAAGTCAGCAGCACGGCGGTATTGGCCGACCCCGCAAGAAGGTTGAGGCGCTCGCTGGTCGCAGCGAACGGCGCGGGCTGGAAAGTCCGCAGTGCGAGCAGCCCCATAACGAGCGCCCCGAACAGCATCGCCTCGCTGGCGAGGAATACGACCATGCCCAACCGATCCGCCTCGCGCTGGCGGGCAATATCCGGGAAGGGTTCGTGGCGCGCGATGGTCATGCGATGCTCGAATCATGGCTCAGCGGATAATCGTAGGGCTCGCGCACAACGATGGGCGTGTCCTCAAAATTATGCGTCGGCGGCGGGGAAGGGACGGTCCATTCGAGACCAGTCGCCTTCCACGGATTGGCGCTCGCGGGCTCACCGTGCCGGAGGGAGTAAAGCAGGTAGATAAGCGGCAGTGCATAGCCGAGACCGAGCAGTCCGGCACCGCCGGTCGAGAGGACATGGAGCGTCTGAAATTCCGGCGGGTATTCATGATAGCGGCGCGGCATCCCCATGTAGCCGAGCAGGAACTGGGGGAAGAAGGTCACGTTGAACCCGATGAAGACCAGCACCGCCGAGATGCGTCCCCACACTTCATTATACATCCGCCCGAACATCTTGGGCCACCAGAAGTGCATTGCACCCAGATAAGCCGTCACCGCGCCGCCGACCATGATGTAGTGGAAGTGGGCGACGACGAAATAGGTGTCGTGGACATGGACGTCGATCGCCAGCAGTGCGAGCATCAGCCCGGTGAGTCCGCCCATCACGAACAGTCCGATAAAGCCCATCGCAAACAGGAAGGCGGCGTTGAGGGCGATCGAGCCTTTGTAGAGCGTCGCCGTCCAATTATAGACCTTGATCGCGGAAGGCACGGCGACGACCAGCGACAGGAAAGAAAAAACCGTACTCGCATACATGCTCTGTCCCGACACGAACATGTGGTGCCCCCAGACGAGAAAGCCGACCAAAGCGATCGCGAGCGACGAATAAGCGACGAACCAATAGCCGAAGAGCTTCTTGTGCGCCGCAGCCGGCACCAGTTCGGAGACGACGCCCATCGCGGGCAACACCATGATGTAGACGGCGGGATGGCTGTAGAACCAGAAGAGATGCTGGAACAGCAAGGGATCGCCGCCCAAGGCGGGGTTGAAGATGCCCAGCCCGAACAGGCGCTCGGCCACGACCAGCAGCAAAGTCACGGTCAGCACCGGCGTCGCCAGCACGAGGATCAGCGCGGTCGCGTAATGTGTCCAGACGAACAGCGGCAGGCGGCCCCATGTCATTCCCGGCGCGCGCAGCTTGTGGATGGTGACGATAAAATTGATGCCGGTGAGGATCGACGACCAGCCGGCGATGAAAACGGCGGAGAGCGCCAGCACGACATTGCCGTTGGCATAAGTCGATGAAAGTGGCGTGTAGAAGGTCCAGCCGGTATCGACGCCGCCGAAGATCAAGGCGGCGAGCGTGAATAGGCCGCCGCCCATGAAGATGTACCAGGAGGCAAGGTTCAGACGCGGGAACGCCATATCGCGCGCGCCGATCATCAGCGGGATCAGGAAATTACCGAACACATTCGGGATGGAAGGGATCAGAAAGAACCACACCATGATGACGCCGTGCATGGTGAAGGCGCGGTTATAGCCTTCCGCGGTCAGCAGGGCGCCCTGCGGCGTCAAAAGGTTCAGCCGCATCATAGCCGCAGCCGTCGCGGCGATCGCGAAGAAACCGGTGATGGAAATGAGGTATAGGATCGCGATGCGCTTGTGATCGGTGGTGAGCAGCCAGGAGCGCAGGGAGTTGCCGTCATTCAGATAGCTTTGCGCTTCCGCCGGCGTGTGCAGTGGCGCTGCTTCCTCGCGGGAGGCATCGTGGAGGCCTGCTCTGCTCATGGGTGCTCTCCGGGGACGGTCTTCATCGCGCGGATATAGGCGGCGAGCTGCATCACCTGCTCCTCGCCGATCAGCCCGCGATAGGTTGGCATGATGGGCTTATACCCCGCTGTCACTTGCGCGTTGGGATCGAGGAGGGCGTCGCGCAGATACTGGTCATCCGCGACAATCTGCCGCCCGCCCTCCAGAGTCACCCTCGATCCGTAGAGACCGTTCAGCGAAGGAGCGCGCGTCGTCCCATCACCCGCATGGCAGGCGCCGCAGCCAAGCTTGCGGTAGAGGGTCGCGCCCGCTGTCGCGAGCGAGCCGCCGCTCGCCTGGGTGGACAGCCAGCTGCCATAGGCGCCCGGCTCCATCGCAACGACGCTGCCGCCCATCGTCGCGTGATCGAGCCCGCAAAATTGCGAGCAGAACAGATGATAGGTGCCCGGCCGCGTGGCGGTGAACCACAGTTCCGTATAGCGGCCGGGCAAGACATCCTGCTTCAAGCGCAGCGCCGGAACATAGAGGCTGTGGATCACATCCTGGCTGGTCATCGTCAGTTTGACGGGCTGGCCGATGGGGACATGCAGCGTGTTTATCTCCGACTGACCCTGTGGGTGCTGAAACTTCCACATCCATTGCTTTGCGACGACGCTGATTGGCATCGCGTCCGCAGGCGGCTCATGGATGGAGAAGAACATCTTCGCTGAGACGACGAAGAAGCCGAGGATGAGAAGAAAGGGGATGATCGTCCACGAAACTTCGAGCCAGACATTGCGGTTGGGAGCATGGTCACGGTTCACGTCCTTGCCCCGGCGATAGCGGATCGCAAAGGCGAAGATCAGGACGATGACGGGTCCCGCCAGGAATAGGATCAACAGGCTGAACGCCCCGATCAGCATATCGACATGCTGGGCGTGCGCCGACGCCTGCGGGAGACTGAGGCCGAACAGGTTCAGCATTCGTCCGTCCGTTCGCCGCTCTTCGCCAGCAGGACGTAGAGCAGGATGGCCAGCACGGTGGCGATACAGGCGACGCGGATCAGCCAGGCGATGGCGAGGCTGTAGCGCCCTGTTTCCGGATCATAATGATAGCAGAGCAGGATAAGCCGCTGCACCAAGCCGCCGGTGCGCCCGGCGCGCGCTTGCGTCAGCGCGGCGGTCAGGTCGGCGGGCTCGGGCGCGAGGCCGTAGAGCCAGCGGCTGAACCGCCCGTCCGGCGTCAGCACCGCGGCGGCGGCGGCGTGGGCATATTGGCCGACGCGCGGATCGTAGGCGTAGTGATAGCCGAGTGCATCGGTGACGGCATGGATTGACTTGGCGTTGCCGACCGTGGCGTGGATCCGCCCCGCCAGTTCGGGGTGCCGTTCCACCAGCAGGTCGAGCGCTCGGCGTGCATCGCCGTCACTTTCCGTGGGATCGATCCCGAACGCGATCACGGTCGCATCGCGCCCGCCGATAACATTGCTCATCCGCATCGCGGAGGCGAGTCCGTCGAGCGTGACGCCGCACAGATTGGGGCAATCGTGGAGCACGGGGACGAGCAGGATCGGCTTGCCAGCGCCGATACTGCTGAGCGTGGTTTGCGCGCCCTCCTCATTGCGGAGCGGCACCGACATCGGAATTTGCGCGCCAGGATGCTCGTCGATCCGCGCTTGAGCGAACGGATCGAAGGGGGCGGCAGCGGTCGTACAAACGAGCGCCAGCGCCAGGATCAGCGCGCGGATCATCGGGCCGCATCCCAGCCGGCGGCGGCCGTCTGCCGCATAGCCTGCTCAACGGCCATGCCGCCGGCCTTGCCCTCCAGTCGCGCGCGCGCGTGGGCTTCGATCGTGATCCGGTCGGCCCGTTCGTCGGTCTGCAAAAGGGGGGATGCGGAAGCGGAGGGCGATGCGGCCGATGGCTCACGGAGCGTGCCGAACCAGAGCAACAAACCCGCGACCCCCAGGCAGACCAGGAACACGATGCCAGCGACAGCGGCGATCATCAGGTTCGCGGCCTTGGGATCGACGTCGGAAGCCTCGTAGGTGCGGTGGTCGCCTTTGGCGGGTTTGCCGCGCTGGGTGCGAACCCTGGTCATGCCGGCAGCCGCTCGGCGATGCGCCGATCCAGCAGCAGGCGTTGCGCGGACAGGAAGACCAGCCCCAGCCCGACGACCGCGAGAATATAGAAAGAGAGGGGCTTGAGCCGCACCGCGCCGCCCTGCGGCAGCACGAGCCACGCTGCTTCGAGCACTTTGCCAAGGATCATGGCGAGCGCAATCGCGCGCAGCCAGCGTGCCGATTGGCGGACCTTGGGAGAGAGCAAAATGAGGAACGCCACCGCCTCGATCACCGCAGCAATCGCGATTGAAATGCCCCATCCGCCGACGCCGCGCACCTTATACCAGCCGACGATGGAGGCGAGATCCCCCGACCAGACGATGATGAAGGAGGTGAAAGCGAGATAGATCCAAAGGAGGATCAAGGTGATGAGCAGCGCGCCGAGCGTCTCCGTGCGGCAAGGCTGGCGGCCCAGCAGCGCCCATATCGCGGTCATCAGCGCGACGGTGAACTGGATTGCCAGCGTATAGAGCCCGAACCCGGACGAATGGAACGCGATATCGAGCGAGACCAGCCAGTCGACCGACACGATCGACATCATGGGCGCCAGAAACAGCAGTCCCGCCGACGACAGCGCGACAGCCGATCCGCGCCGGGTGATGAGCGCCCACAGGAGGAGGCCAAGCCCCACGAACAGGATCAGCGTGCGTAGCACGAAGGGCAGGGGGGACAGCCAGGCGCCCCTGAAGCCAGATATGGCCGCTCCAACCCAGGGGTAAAGCAGCGTCATGCCCGCGAGCACCGGCACCATGGCGACGGCTGCGATCGGCAGCGTCAGCGCACCCGCCTCGAAGAAGGGCAGAAGGCTGTGTCCCCAGCGTCCGCCGATTAGCCGGATCATCATCAGGAAGCCGAGCGATCCGATCGGAACACCGCTCCACAGGAATGCCGCCGCCAGCCATGCGCGAAGAGCATCGATGGGTGCTACCGCGATCATGGCGAGCGCCAGCGCAGACAGCAGCAGGCCCGCGATCAGGAGACGGCGCGGCGTCATTGCGGGCCGCTCCGCCGCAGCGCTTCGACATATGCAGCGATCGCCCAGCGGTCGGGCGCGGGCACGCGGTCCGCAAAGCCGTACATCGCGCCTGCGCCGTTGGAGATCGCCTGATAGATTTGTGCCGAGTCCAGCGCTCGCTGATCGGCGGCATGGAAATCGGCGGGACGGGGGAAACCGCGCGCCGGAACAGTGCCGTCTCCCGATCCGTCGAGACCGTGGCACATCGAGCAATAAATGGCATAACGATCGCGCCCGCGCTGGAGCAGCGCCAGCGACATAGGCGGCCGCGCGGCCTGTGATGCCCAAGCCGCCGCATCGCGCGGGATGGTGCCGGCGGGTGGAACCTGCATCGCCTTGCCGTCAGCGAACAGCGCACCAATGCCATAAGCATCGTAGCGTGGCTGCTTTACCATATTATCGCAGCCCGCCAGGAGCAGGGGAGCGAGGAGCAGCCACCTCATCCCCGCACCTCGTCGATGCTGTTCGCGCCGAGCCGTTCGAGCAGCGCGCGCGCCTCTTGGACGGCCTTTTCGTCCTCGTCGTCGATTGCGATGAACAGGAAGAAGCCGTCGCGGGTCGCGCGCTCGAAGCGGTCGATGTCGAACAGGGGGTGGTTATAGCGCGGCAGGCGGTTGAGCACGAAGAGCCCGAAAACCATGAACGATACTGAGAACAGCACCGTCAGCTCGAAGCCGATCAGCGCGAACGCCTGGAGCGATAGGAGCGGCCGTCCGCCGATATTCAGCGGATAGTCGAGATTGGTCGCGATCTGCATCGCATAGGCGCCGATCAGCCCGACCACGCCGCCAATCAGCCCCAGCCAGGGGATGCGATCGTCCTTAAAGCCAAGCGCCTCCGCGACTTCATCGACGGGAAAGGGCGTGAAGGCGTTGACCCGCTTCATGCCCGCTTCCCGCGCGCCGCGCACGGCGGTGACCAGCCGTTCAGGTGTGCCATATTCGCCGAGCAGGCCTCGGGACGGCGGTTCAGCCATCGCTCGCCTCCTTATGTTTTTCTTCCTTGGTCTCGCTCGCCGAAATGACGGGCAGGAAGCGAACGAACAGCAGGAAGGGTACAAGGAAGATGCCGCCCATGCCGGCGAACAATGACCAGTCCCAGAAGCTCGGCATATAATGGCCGTACGAAGAGACCAGCCAGTCACGGTAAAGCGATGTCACCACCAGCATGAAGCGCTCCATCCACATGCCGACAGCGACCGACAGGCTCACCGCGAACAAAAGGCGCGGGCTGCGGCGGTAGCGGCGCCACCAGAGCAATTGCAGCGGGATGAAGTTGAGGATCACCGCACCCCAATAGCTCCACGCATAATGGCCGTAGAGCCGATCGTGCAGCGTCGCCAGTTCCTGGCCGCCCGCATAAAGCGCGTCGAAGACTTCCGAAAAATAGCCGTAGGCCGTCATCATCCCGGTGGCGAGTGTCGCGAGGCCGAGCATGTCGAGATGCCGCAAGGTGACGAGCGCCCGCAAGGGGAGCGCCGCGCGCATGGCGATGGCGATGATGCCGACCACAGCGAAACCCGAGAACGCCGCGCCGAGCACGAAATAGGGCGGAAAGACGGTGCTGTTCCATCCCGGAATCGGCCCCGCCGCGAACAATAACGAGATTTCCGAATGGACCGAGACGACGAGCGGCACCGCGATGGCGGCGGTGATGGCGTAGGCCTGCCGCCAGCGCGCCCAATGGGATGCGTCGCCGCGCCAGCCGAGCGAAATGATCCCGAAGAAGACCTGATAGCCGCGCGACTTCGCCCGATCACGTGCCGAGGCGAGATCGGGCAGGATGCCGAGATACCAGAAGAAGAGCGAGACAATGAGGTAGGTAAGAACTGCGAAGAAATCCCACGTCAGCGGGCTCTTGAACTGCGGCCAGACCTGCATCGAATTGAAATAGGGCGCGATCCAGTAGAAATACCACGGCCGCCCCAAATGGAGGATGGGGTAGAGGCCGGCGCAGACCACCGCGCACAAAGTCATCGCCTCGGCAAAACGATTGAGCGAATTGCGCCAGTTGCGATTGGAAATGAGCAGCAGCGCCGAGATCAGCGTCCCGGCATGACCGATCCCGAGGAACCAGACATAGTTGATGATCGCCATCCCCCAGTTGACAGGAATGGTGTTGCCCCACACCGCAACGCCGTTGCTAAACAGCACGATCACCGAGACGAACCACAAGGCCAGCAACGCAAGCGCGCCTGAGAAGCAGAGCCACCAGCCGCGCCTCGCGGGGAAGGCGAGGGGGAGATCGACGATCTCCTCGCCGACAATATCATATTCCTCGCGAAGCGCCGGCTCTTCAGCCATTGCCGCGCTCCTTGCCGATGCGCGCGCTATAACTGGTGCGTGGCCGGGTATTGGCCTCTTCAAGCAAAGTGTAATCGCGAGGGGATGCCTTGCGTTTGACGACCTCGGCCGCGGGATCGGCAATGTCGCCGAAGCTGATCGCGCCGGTCGGGCAGACCTGCTGGCACGCCGTCTTGACCGCGCCATCGGCGATCGGGTGATCCGCGACCTTGGCGTCGATACGTGCGGCCGAGATGCGCTGGATACAGTAGGTGCATTTCTCCATCACGCCGCGCGCGCGCACCGTGACGTTTGGATTGCGCTGGGCCTTCATGCTCTCCGGCGCATCGCCGGTATAATCGGCCCAGTTGAAGCGCCGCACCTTATAGGGGCAAAAGGACGAACAGGTCCGTGTTCCCACGCAGCGATTGTAGACCTGCAGGTTGAGCCCTTCCGGGCTGTGGACGGCGGCGTTAACCGGACAGCCCATTTCGCATGGCGCATCCTCGCAGTGCATGCAGGGCACTGGCTGGACATGGAGTTTCGGATCGCCCGGATCGCCCTCATAATAGCGATCGACGCGCAGCCAGTGCATGCGGCGGCCGTTTTTGACCTCCTCCCGGCCGACCATCGGGATATTATTCTCGGCATTGCAGGCGGTGACGCAGGCCCCGCAGCCGGTGCACAGATCGAGATCGATCGACATACCCCAATTGGGGCGGGTCAGCGGCTTGTCTTCCCAGAAGCTCGGCGCTGGCTTCTTCGGCGGCTTGGGCACGGTATCGAGATAATCGACGACCCGGACAAGATCGGTGCCGTCGATAGCATGTTCCTCCTGCGCGGCGGCGAGCTTGCGGCGTTTTCCAGTCGGCGTCAGCGTAACGCTGCGCTGATCCATGAGCGGGGCAACGTCGAAGCCGGCATCATGGGCAACCTCGCCGAAGCGGCGGCCATAGCCGCGATGCACGAGCACGGTGTTCGGCGCCTGCCCCGGCATTACCCAGACCGCCCCCGTGACCGATACGCCATCGCTGGATAGCCGAACCTCGTCGCCATCCGCCAGATCATGCTCGGCGGCGAGCGCGGGAGCGATCAGCACCGCATTGTCCCAGGTCAGGGTCGTTACCGGCTTGGGCTGCTCCTGCGCCCAGGGATTATTGGCGAGGCGCCCGTCCCAGATCGTCGGATCGGGACGGACGAGCAGTTCGAGCCCTGTCGGCCGTGCGAACGCGACGGAGGGCAGGAGGCGGACAGAAGGCGGCTGAAACGCCATCCTCGGCGGTTCGGGCGCAATGCCCTTGACCAAGGCCTGGTTCCAGTTGGGCTGGAGCGCCCCCCATGTCGCGGTCCAGGTCTGCTGGACGAGATCATGGTCCGATAGACCGAAAGCGCCGCCGATCGCGGCAAGCAGGGTATGGACAGGACGGACGGCATAGAAGGGCCGCACCAAGGGTTGGCTGATCACGGCCGTGCCATCGGCGGCGCGCCCGTCGGACCAGCTTTCGAGACCGTGCGCGAGGGGCGCATGCCAGCGGCACGCTTGGCCGGTCTCATCGTGCCACAGTCCGGCGTGCAGGCTGAACTCCACCTTGTGCAGCGCAGCCGCGAACGCGGCGCCCTGGCGGGAGGCATAGACCGGATTGGTGTCCAGGATCGCCAGCATGTCCACCTTTCCGGCAGCCATGCTGGTAATCAGGGCGTCGAGCGCGTGGTCGGGATCGGGCGAGGGCCGCAGCGGCTCGCCGAACCGGGAGGTGAGGCCCAGATTGCCCAGTCTCTCGTCGATCGCCCAGCCGAGCGCCTGCGTCTCGGCGGGCTGCTCGCTGCCCACCAGTACCAGTCCGCGCCCTTTCGCTGCGGCGAGCATCTTGGCGGCGCGTTCAATCCATTGCGCTTCCTTCGCACTGAGTGCGGGCGCGCCCTGTGTGACCCCGAATATCCGGGCCAGCGCTGCGACCAGCGCCGGGATGCGCGAGGATTCTGCGACCAGACGATCCAACGAACGGCCGCCGGTAAGCGTGGGAGAAGGTTCGGCGACGAGCAGGCCAGCAAGCCCGTCGCCTTGCTGGAAGGCGCGGCGGCGGGCCGACCAGCGCAGGCTGTTCAGCACTTGATAGGGGCCGGGGCCGAGCGGATCGGCATCGAACGCGACGGTCGCATGCGCGCGATCGAGCAGCGGCATGGCGTCGAGCGCCCGGCCGAATGCCGCGCGCGTCGCTGCGTGAAGCAGGCTATCGTCGACAGGTTCGAAGACATGCCAGCGAGCGGCCGGCCAGCGCGCGAGCAGCGCATCGATCTGGCGCAGCATTGTCGGCGAGGTTGTGGCGCCCGTCAACAGCCGGAAACCTTCGCCCTGTGTCGCGTCCAGTCTTGCCGCACGCGCCGCCAACGCCACGTCGAGGCCATCCCAATCAATCGGCATTCCGCCTTGGCGCGGGGCTTGCGAGCGTTCGGGATCGTAGAGATCGAGCAACGCGGCCTGCGTGAACGCATCAGAAGCACCCCGGCTCGCCGAATGATCGGGATTGCCTTCCAGCTTGGTCGGGCGGCCCACATTGGTGACGCCGAGCACCGGCTGCGCGATCCCCGCAAAGGCAATCGCCGTCGCATAGAGTTGCGGATTGCCGGGAACGAGATGTTCGGGATCTTCCACATAATGCATGGCGCGATCGTCGGGATTAGCCTCGCAACCCGCCAGCCCCGCAAGTGCGAGCGACGCACCGAAGGCGCGCAGCACGTCCCGACGCTGCCAGTCGAGGGAGGCCAATCCCGGAAATTCAGTCGCCAGCGCCTTGCGGAACTCGGGCGAACCGGCGAGTTCGTCGAGCCCACGCCAAAAGCGCCGGCCGCCCTGTCCGTGAAGCTGCGCGAGCGCCTTTTTCCAGCCCGTTTTCATCGGTGGCAGATGTCGCATTTGTCCAGCCGCGCCGGATCGAGGTGATACCGTCGCGCCGCGGCCAGCGCGAAACGCCGATGCGTCGCCTCGTCCCATGGAAGGGAGCTCATGCGTGTGACCTGATCGGTCGGGCCGAGCCTGCCTGCCGGATCGCGGTGGCAATCGAGGCAGAAGCGCATTTCAAACGGGTGGGCGCGCGTGAGCAGGGGCATTTGATCGACGCGGCCGTGACATCTGGTGCAGGCGACGCCGCGATTGATATGGATCTTGTGGTTAAAGAACACGAAGTCCGGGAGCTTGGACACTCGGTTCCATATCAGGGGTTTGCCGCTGGCGAGGCTTTGGCGCACCGGCGCCAGCATCGGTGATCCCGTCCAGATCTGCGAATGACAGGTCATGCAGACATGCGTGGAGGGAAAGCCGGCGTGCGCACTGCTTTCGACGGTCGCGTGGCAGAACCGGCAATCGATCCCGAGCCCGGCGACATGATGCTTATGGCTGAAGGGAACGGGCTGATCGACGACCCACCCGACCTTGCTTTGATAGCCCGACCTGGCGGCGACCGGTCCGAGCAACACCACGCCGATCAGTAAGAGGAGGCTTCCAGCAAGCACCAGCCGCGCGAAGGTATCGGCTGAAGGTTTGAAAATCTGCGCCATCAGCTCGTCGGACGCCGGCAGCCGACAGCGCCGGGGAATACGGTGCTCGCCGATCCGGGCGCGCTATCGCACGGGCCCCCGAAAGTGGTTGGCTTTGCAAGCACCTCCACATCGCCATTTTTCGGAAATAGGATCGTATTACGATATAATTGAAAGGGGCTCACATTGCCAGCCTCCATCTCGTCAACGCCGGTGCATTTTGGCCCCGGAGGAAATTCTGACCGAATTGGATCGCAGTGCTCGCGATCCAATGAACCTAGATCGCCGCGCTAGTAAGGCGAACCGAGCATATGTATCCGCCCGCGAGATTGAAGTTTTGTGCCGTAGTTCAGCTTCGCACCCGGCTGTCAGCCGGAACGAGGCTGCAGAGGCGCTGCTCGGCGCGAAGCAATGAACACTCCCGAGCCACATCCTGTTCAATCAGCTTGGCAAAGCATAGGCAATGACGCTGTCGCCTTCAGGCGTTTCCATGAAATGATGCCCGCCAGCGAAGATCACCAGGTATTCGCGGCCGTCCTGCTGATACAGTATCGGGGTCGCTTGGCCGCCCGCAGGCAGAGGCGCGGACCAAACGGTCTTGCCGGTGCGAAGGTCGATCGCTCTGATGAGATCGTCGGTCGCGGCGGCAATGAACACCAGGCCGCTGGCTGTTGTTACCGCGCCGCCGTTGTTGGGCGTGCCAATCGTGAACGGCAGAGCGGTTGGCACATTGAACGGGCCGTTGCGGCGGGCCGTACCAATCGGCCGGTCCCACAGAGTCTTGCCGGTGGCAATATCGATGGCGCGGATGCCGCCGTAAGGTGGGCGCTTGCACATCAGGCCGGTAAACGGCATCCGCCAGCCTGCGTTGACGTCGATCGCATAGGGTACGCCCCACTGCGGATCGACGGAATGCGACTTGGGGGAGATTTTCTTTGAAGCGAAACGCGGCTTGATGTCGCGCTTGTCGGCTTCGGCCCGAGGCATCAATCGCAGGTAGTTGGGCATATCGTTGTAATTGGCGACAATGATGCCGCGCACGGGATCAATCGAGACACCGCCCCAGTCGCTGCCACCGTTATAGCCCGGATACTCGACGCTGTGCCGGTTAACGCTCGGTGGCGTGAAATAGCCGCGATAGTCTGCGCGGCGGAACTGGATACGGCAAATCATCTGGTCGATCGGCGACATGCCCCACATGTCCGCCTCGGTCAGCGGCGGCCGGCGCAAGGTTTGCCACAGCGACACGATCTGCCGCGGCGCCCGTTCTTGCGGCTCAGCACCGCCTTGCGGAGCGGCGATCGAGCCGATCGGCGTCAGCGCCCGTCCCGTGGCACGGTCAAGAATATAGATATCGCCCTGCTTAGAAGGCACCAGTACAGCCGGGGTGCCCCTGTAATCGATCAACGAAGGTGGACTGCCCAGGTCATAGTCCCAGACATCCTTCTTGACGGCCTGGAAGCTCCAGCGCGGCTTGCCCGTAGTGACATCGAGCGCGACGACCGAACTGGAGTAGGCATTTTCGACCGGCGTCCGCCCGCCCGACCAGTAATCATCGGCGACATTGCCAAGTGGCAGGTAGACTAGGCCCAACTTTTCGTCGCCCGCGCTAGTCGTCCACATGTTCGGCGTGCCGCGAGCCCAAGCCTGGCCGGGGGGCGGATAACCGCTCCAGTCGGGATGCGCCATGTCCCAGGCCCAAGCCAATTTACCTGTCTTCGCATCGAACCCTTGTATCACGCCCGAAGGGGCTTGCCGGTACTGCCCGTCGAGGATTTGGTGGCCAACGACGATGATGCCACGCACGATAGTTGGGGCCGAATTGATCGAGGCCAGGCCCGGATAGACCTGACCCATGCCGATCTTGGTATCCTGCTCGCCGGTGCCGTTAAATTCCGTACACGGCTTGCCGGAAAGGGCATCGAGCGCAAGGAGTCGGGAATCCAGCGTCCCCTCGATCACTCGTAGGGCACAGGGCGAGCCAGGCGTCTCGCCCGGAACCTGATACACCGCGACGCCCCGGCAAGCGGTCGTATAGGGAATCCATTCGTCCGCCACCTTCGGATCGTGGCGCCAGACGACGTGTCCCGAGCCGGCATCGAGCGCGACGACAATGTTTTTCGCAGTGCACGAGTAGAGCAGATTGCCGATCTTGATCGGCGTGTTTTCGGTACCGTAGAGCTTGCGGTAGTCGGCATTCATCGGCGTGCCGCCCGTATGGGTTTCCCAGACTTTTCGCAGCTTGCCAACATTGCTGGGGCTGATCTGGTTCAGCGGAGAGTACCGCCAATTGGCGTAGGTACCGCCATAGGTGGGCCAATCTTTTCCCGTGGCCATGCCTGAAGGATCGGCCATCCCTTGCGAACTCTGTGCCGGTAGCGCGAGCGCGGGACTATCGCTGCCGCCGCTCAACATGCCGAAGCATAGTATCACCGCCACGGTGCCGATCGCGATGCCGCCGCCCGACCATTTCCAACGATGGGGTGAAACGGTCAGTGTCGGCATCACGAGCAGCACTGCCACGAGAAGGACGAATGGTGCGATAAGCCACGGTATCATCGCCCATGCATTGCCGCGTGACTCAGCAAGGCCCCACAGCACGCTCAGGGCGAAGAGACCGCAATATATCCAGACACCGATCAATCGACGGCGAAACAGCAACCATGCGCTTGCGAGCAGTAAGATGCCCGCGAGCATGTAGTATGGCGATCCAGCGAGAAATATGAGCCAAGCGCCGCCAACAATTAGGATCGCGCCGATAATAGCTATCAAGACTGCCAGAGCCATAGCAGGCCAACCGCGTCCCATGCGCGTCATCCTTATTTGCCCTGCCAAGCACCCTGTCGTGCGTCGCAGTCCAGTAACGATCGTAGGGCGGGGCTGTTCCGCGCCCACCGCGCGGCACCCTAAATCACGCTAGACCCACATCCGAGTAACCGCTCCCGCTATTCGAGAAGGTCCTTCACCGGTTCGTTGCCTTTGACGGCATCCGCCGCGATCTGTCTTGCGCGGAGACAATGCTCTATAGCGCTATCGCTGCAGCCTCGCGCAGCCCTTTGCGGATGCGCGCCATCACGCCATTGATCTGCTTTGGCCGAGTGCGCCACCTAAGCAGAGTAGGCGAATTCGGGGCTATCTGGGACGAGTGCGAGCCTCCCTTCCGTAAGATACGAACTAATGAATCCTTCTCGGAAGTAACCGCTACCGCCAGTCGCGAGGATATAGTCCGAGAGCAAATGGACCATAACTGATTAATACGGCTGTGTTCGCCGATCCCGAAAGACGGCCTTGTAGCTCGCTGCGAAATTCTCGCCCCAGTCAATTTCGACCTTATCCTCAGGTGACAGCTGCACGTTTGTTGGAATGGTCCGGACCGACACGAGTTTTTCCTCGAACAGCAATGCCGCAACGATGTTGGGGCGCCCAGAAGCTGCATGAACGACCGCAGCGGCGAGCGAGCCGTCCAGAACCTGTTCGATAAGCCCCTGAGCCGTGTCGATTTGAGTGGTCACCGTAAACTCGTGACACTCCCTGCACATCCCTAATAGCCAATGGCTCAAAAGAGGGCTCCATAGGCTGAGTTCGGCGCCCACAGTGACCACGGTTTCGCGTCCTGGAGGGAGCGCAACAGCCCGCCGCGCGCCCTCCCAAATCTGCACAAGCGTCGTGGCGAAGCGCAGGAATTGCTCTCCGGCCGCGGTAAGCTTGGTCCCCGCCTTGTCGCGACAAACGCAGGGCGATCAAGTTGCTCCTCGTGCACGCGACTGCGCGCGCTGACCGTCCTCTGACTAAGATTCAATTTCGAGGCCGCGCCGACAAAACTTCCTTTTTGACGACCCCCAGGAATCGGGCAATGGCCCAGATCAAAATATTTCATGGAAAGGTGCAATAATATTCATTTGTCTGATGGGATTAAGCGCGAGCATCTTCACGGTCTACAGTGGTGACCTGCCAGATTTGGGACCTAAGCGATGAAGCCTTTTGGAGTACCTCGGCCACGATCCACACCCGTCGCGCCGAAGGACTTCGCAAGCATTCTCTGGGGCGTATTGTCCGGATTAGTTGCTTTCGCCCTTTATCTGCCTTTCTCGGAAGGCGTCGTCGGCCCCGGGATTCTTTGGGCAGTTCTCGGGATGGCACTGGCGGCCTCCGTCTTTACCCTAAATGGCCTTGGATGGGGTGCACGGCCTGAAAAACGAAATCCTTGGGCTGCTCGCTGCAAAGTTATCGAGATTTTGCCACCTCGCGATGTCCTCGCCATTTGGCCGGAAGCGAAAGATTTCAGTGCGCGCAAGTTTGAGCCGAATTTCGATGATTCGCCGCACAGAAACACGAGCACGCCGAGGGCAAAGGGATGACTATCCAGCTAGGTCAGATTGCTCCGGATTTTGAGCAGGATTCGACCCAGGGCAGAATCCGCTTCCACGAATGGCTAGGTCCCAGTTGGGGAATTCTGTTCTCCCATCCCAAGAACTTCACTCCCGTATGTACGACGGAGCTGGGTGAAGTGGCGCGGCTTGGCCCGGAATGGGAAAAGCGAGGCGTCAAGCCGATCGGGCTATCTGTCGATCCGATCGAAGCCCATCTGCGATGGGAGGCAGACATTGCGGAAACGCAGGGACATGCGCTGGATTTCCCGATGATCGCAGATGCTGATGGCATGGTCGCCAGGTTATACGAAATGATCCATCCCGAGAGCGACCCGGCTTTGACGGTACGATCGGTTTTCGTGATCGATTCTGCCAAGAAAGTGCGTCTCATCCTGACCTATCCGCCGAGCACGGGGCGCAATTTTGCAGAAATACTTCGGGCGATCGACAGTCTGCAGCTAACCGACGCACAGAGCGTCGCGACGCCGGTGAACTGGAATCCTGGCGATAAGGTGGTGATCTCGCCGAAACTGTCCGACGAAGAAGCCTCACGGCGCTTTCCGCAAGGATACCAAACACTGAAGCCCTATCTGCGGATGGTAGATCTGCAATCGCCTGGCAATGATTGACTTGGGTCCCGAGCAAAACGCGGGCTGGTCGCCGACGCCCCAGAACAGCGGCAGGGTTTCTGACTTGCTATCGCGCCACGATCTTATCTGCGCCGCCATTGTCGGCTGCGCGCGTGCCACTCAGCCGGATCGGCACCTCGACGCCCTCATCGCCCTGGCAGTCTTTCCTGGCTTGGCGGAGCTGCGCAGGCTCGGCGCAGGCGTGTGGCTCCGCCCGGATGGTTCGCGCGTACGCGCACTTCGCTATTCAAGCTTACCGGCAGCCGCAAAAACATTGGTGCCATCAGGATATTGGATCGAATCCACATGTACCGGGGTGATTGTCGTCGGTGCCGAAGGTGCCTGGAGCGGACGTCATGCGATCGAGGCCATCTCGATCTGCCTGGCCGCACTTCGCGCTCGCGACGCAATTTGCGATTGCGAGGACTCCACTCACGCCTTTTTTCAGGAGAATATCCATGGCTGATCAAGGCTTGCGTGGGGCCGCCGAAAGCATCGACAAGTCACCGCCCCGCTTTCCTCTTCCACCGCTCCCCTACGGATATGGCGACCTGGAACCCGTCATTTCAGCGCGAGCACTGGAAATCCATCACGCCAAGCACCACGCTCGTTACGTGGAAACGATGAACCGTGTCCTCACCGAAACGCAGACGGTAGTCGCTTCGGTTGAAGATGCGGTGCGGATCGCGCAAAGGCGCGGGCAAGCGACGCTGTTCAACAATGCGGCACAGACCTGGAACCACGCCTTCTTCTGGCAAAGCATGCAACGCGAGACGTGGCAACCGGCGGGTAGGCTTGCCGAGGCAATTGCGTCGACTTTCGGAAGTGTCGAAACGCTCGGAAAACGCTTTGCCGCGGAGGGCGCCGGACACTTCGGGTCAGGCTGGGTCTGGCTTATCGCGCAAGGACGCGAACTTCTGGTGCTGTCGACACATGATGGCATCACGCCGATTACAAACGAGGGCGTGATCCCGTTGCTGACCTGCGACGTTTGGGAACACGCCTACTATCTCGATTATCAGCAAGACCGGGCGAAGTGGCTCGGTACCTGGTGGGACCAGCTTGCAAACTGGCGTTTTGCCGAGAGGCAATACGAAGCGGCGTTGGGACAAGGTGAGAGCTGGCGTTTCCCTGAACGTTTCACTCGATAGGGCGGATGCGACATGTACAAATATGACGAATACGATCAGGCCATGGTCGATGCCCGGGTCGAGGAATTCCGCGACCAGACACGCCGCCGGATCGAGGGCCAACTGACCGACGACCAGTTCAAGCCGCTGCGGCTCAAGAACGGTCTCTACTTGCAACTCCACGCCTACATGCTGCGCGTGGCCATTCCCTACGGCACGCTCAATTCGGCGCAGATGCGCAAGCTGGCGCATATCGCGCGCAAGTATGACCGCGGCTATGGTCATTTCACGACGCGGCAAAACATCCAGTACAACTGGATCAAGCTTGTGGAGGCGCCCGATATCCTGGCCGAGCTGGCAACGGTCGAGATGCACGCCATTCAGACCAGCGGCGAGAGCATCCGCAATCTCTCGGCCGATCACTACGCCGGGGCCGCCGCCGACGAAATCTGCGATCCGCGTCCTTGGGCTGAGCTGATACGCCAGGCGACCACGTTCCATCCCGAATTCAGCTACCTCCCGCGGAAATTCAAGATCGCAGTGATCGCCGCGAGCGAAGATCGCGCTGCACTGCGCTGGCATGACTGCGCCCTGCGCATTGTCGAGAACGAGAAAGGCGAGCAGGGCTTCGAGGTCTATGCCGGCGGAGGCATGGGCCGCACCCCGATCATCGCATTTCTGATCCGTGAGTTCTGCCCGGCTAGTCAGATCTTCTCTTATATCCAGGCAATCCTGCGCGTCTGGAACCTCCACGCACGGCGTGACAATATTCATAAGCAGCGAATGAAGATCCTCGTCCACGAACTCGGCGAAGAGGAATTTCGCCGTCAGGTCGAGGCCGAGTTCCAGCACTTCCTGACGCTAGGCAGTGACTTCCCGCAGGCCGAGTACGACCGCATCGCCGCGCATTTCGTGCCCCCCGCCGTTCGAGACCGGACTTTCCCACGAGATTGACCGTTCTGATCCAGATTTCGCGCTTTGGTGCGACCGCCAAGTCGCGCTGCACAAGGCACCTGGCTATGCGATTGTCAACATCAGCCTCAAGCCGGTCGGCGGCATCACCGGCGACATCTCGGCTGACCAGATGGATGTCGTCGCCGATCTCGCCGAGCGCTACAGCTTCGACGATCTGCGCTCGACGCATGTCCAGAACCTCGTGCTGCCGCATGTCCGCAAGCAGGATCTCTACGCAGTCTGGCAAGCGCTCGACGCGGCGGGGCTGGCGAGCGTGAACCTTGGCCTCGTCACCGATATAATTGCCTGCCCTGGGCTCGACTATTGCAGTCTTGCCAATGCGCGCTCGATCCCAGTCGCGCAGAGGATCGCCGAGCGCTTTGCCGATCTCGATCGACAGCTCGACCTCGGGGAGATCAAGATCAAGATATCAGGCTGCATCAATGCCTGCGGCCACCATCATGCGGCGCACATCGGTATCCTGGGCGTCGACCGTAAGGGCACCGAGAACTATCAGCTGCTGCTCGGCGGTTCGGGCGCAGAGGACGCCTCGCAGGCAAAGATTACTGGGCCGGGTTTCGACGAGGCAGGGATCGTCGACGCGGTTGAGCGTACTATCGAGCGATATCGCGATATCCGCGAACCGGGCGAGCGCTTCCTCGATTGCTACCGCCGCGTTGGCATGGATCCATTCAAGGAGGCGATCTATGGGTGATCCGCTGCGCTTTCGCTACGACCAAGCGCCCGACGAACCTGCGGTTTCGCTGGATGCCTTCCTTGATCAGAAGGATGCCTCTTCGGTGCTGCTCGAGGCGGGCGACGACGTACGTCTGCTCTTGCCAGAACTAGGCCGAGTGCGGCTCGTCGAGATCGACTTCCCGCGATTTCGCGATGGACGCGGTTTTTCGAGTGCAAGCATATTGCGCGAGGCGGGCTACACCGGTGAAATCAGGGCAGTCGGCGACGTGCTGGTCGATTTGCTCTTCTTCATGCGTCGGTGCGGCTTCGACAGTTTCGAGCCCGACGTTGCATTTGACCCGCCCACGATCGAAGCGGCTCTGAGCCGCTATCCGGAAGTATATCAATCGGCCACCGACGGACGCGCGCCGATCTGGGCTCAGCGACATCTCCGCCAACAACAGGTCTGATTTCGAGGACGGAACGTTGAGCGTGAAGCAAGTAGAGCCGCGTTCCAAGCTACGGGACGGAGCTACCCGCGCTCGATTGCCGACCACCTTTCTTGCCGATCCGGCGTGACTTAGCCGCTCAAGCCGTTCCGCCATCCGCGGCCGAGTCCTGCATGTGCACCCGGTCGCGTATTTCGGAGAAGATACTTGGACATCTGCGTCGAATGAAAACCAACGTTAAATTCAGCATATTGGTCGGCGTGATATTGACCATCGGTTTCGCAGCCGCGGTTTTAACGTCATCAAATGAAAGATTTGGCGGCACAAAAAGTGTCGGTCCTGAAGTCAGAGGGGGGCACTCGTCCGGCGCTCCGAAGTCAGTCTACCCGGTGGGCATTTCCAGCGATGGCAAATTGCTGATCGACAAATGGCGCGCTCTGAATAAGGCGTGTAGCGGTGAAAGTCATCCTGCCATGGGCATTTGCGATGCACTGGACAACATAAGTCGCGAATTGAAGAAACGCGGCTGGTGCTGGGGGGCGCCACTCGGCAGACCGGCGTCCGATTTTGCCTGGCATCATTGCGGTGAATTTGACACGGATAAGCTGCGATGAGTGTTGATGAATTATGTAGGAACGCAAATCGAACGATTGGGCCGCGCGACGATGATATGACGCCGCTATGCGCTGTTGGCGCCTGTGAGGCATTGTATGACGAAACCCCGAGGATACAGTGACATAACGACGTGCTTGGACGAGGAACTTCAGGACTTCGATCTGATGATGATGGAAATCGGCGCAGTAGGGGTGAATACCGTATCGCGCCTCGCGCTCGACATATGGGTAGATGTTTTGCGAGAACTGGATCGGCGCGGTTTGGTCGAGCTCGTGCGTGGATCTTATGATGACGTGCGCTCAGCGCAAATCACGCGATTGCATTAAGTTCCGTAACATCTGTTGTGATCGGCCCCCACTGAGTGGTCCGCGTTGATTGTTAGTGCACGGTTGCCTCCGTTGCCATTGCTGCCTGGAGGTGGAGCGAAGCGGAACCGGAAGGTGGCAATGGCGGCGAAGTCGTTTCCGGGTCTGGCGGTCGGTAGCCGAGGCTGCTGTGGGGGCGGATCGTGTGAAACCGGTCGTCGCGGGGCGCAGCGTTGATGTCTCTCCTCCGTTTCCGTTCACTATCAAGCGATCGGTCGTGAATAGTTCACCGCGGATCGAGCTGATTGGCTGTCAGCACGCTCAACAGGCATGGTTCAAATCGCTCGGCTGTTTACCGAGGTGATCCAGTTTCACATGCGGCTCTTCGTACCGTTGGCAAATGCTGAAGCGGCGTTTCGCAAAACACTCTCCAAGTGACCGTAAATCCGGCTCGAAACCGACTTGCTATACATGTTTGAATATTGGTCACCGCACGACAAAAGGGCCTGCCCGGCATTGCCGGACAGGCCGTAAAGTCAGAGGGCCTATTAGTCCGAAGACATTAATCCCCCCTAGGGTCGCAGCCAGAGATTAGCGCCTGTGGCGTTTGATTCCTAGTACGGACGCGACATCAAGCGGCAGCGGATTATTATAATTTTCTGCACTCGATGAGCAGACTGATCGCGGTTTCGGGAAGGGCCAGCCGTCATGAGTCTGACGTCTGGCACCAGATATGGGCGCCGCGATCGTTATGCCAATGCCTTTTCCATAGCAAAATGGGGGCGGGCGCTTTTGCAGATACCTAGATCGAGCCTGCTCAACGTCGGCAAGATCGCCGGCTCAGCTGCGAGCGCTAATCGCTCTCGGACCAAACAGCAGTCCTTCGAACGGAACGCCGAAGGTCTTTACCGATCTAAGAGCATTTCCCGGCATTGCGGGCTTCGGCACGGAGAAAGCGTATGGGAAGCTATCAAATTTACGGCGTCGATGACTCCGGGAGGCGGCACCTGATCGCCAACACGGACTCCGCACGCCGGGCGCTTGCCTTTCGTGACGCCAATGCCACTGGTTGGAACTCGCTAATCGTTCAGAACACATGTGGCGGGCTCACCGAAGATGAACTGCTGGCACTCGCGAACGCGGAAGCAAGCCTGTTCCGCTGAGCCGTCTCAAGGCCATTCAGGAGGAACCCAACGGTCCGGCCTAGTCCGGAACGCGAGACCAATGTCGGCGGGGGTCGACTTTCGACGCTTCACGTTCGGTGCGGACCACGTACCTCGATATCAATAAGTATTGCGCGCAGGTTTGCCCCGCTCACCCATTTGCCTACAGTCGCCCTTTTTAGCGTCTCGCCCGCGCATCACCGGTACGCGGCCAATGGAAGAAGGAGAGGACATGAAGCTCGAATCCATCGCTTTACACCACGGCTACGTGGCTGAGCCGACCACCCACGCTGCCGCGGTGCCGATCTATCAGACCACGTCCTATACCTTCGACGATACCCAGCACGGCGCCGATCTGTTCGATCTCAAGGTGCAGGGTAATATCTATACCCGCATCATGAACCCGACGACTGCCGTGCTCGAGGCCAGGCTTGCGGAAATGGAAGGCGGCATTGGCGCGCTCGCGCTGGCATCTGGCATGGCCGCAATCACCTATGCGATCCAGACGATAGCGGGGGCAGGGGACAATATCGTCTCAATCTCGCAGTTGTACGGCGGCACGTACAATCTTTTCGTGCATGCTTTCCCCCGGCAGGGTATCGAAACCCGCCTCGTAGCCTTCGACGATTACGCGGCCCTCGAGGCCGCGATCGACGATAAAACGAAGGCGGTCTTCCTCGAATCTATCGGCAATCCAGCCGGCAATATCGTCGACATCGAACGCATCGCCGAGATCGCTCACCGTCACGGCGTCCCCGTAATCGTGGACAACACCGTTGCGTCGCCCTTCCTCTGCCGGCCTTTTGATTTCGGCGCCGATATCGTTGTCCACTCGCTCACCAAATATATCGGAGGGCACGGAACGACGATCGGTGGGATCATCGTGGACAGCGGCCGCTTCGACTGGGTGGCAAACAAGGAGCGCTTCGCGATACTCAACGAGCCGGATCCGTCCTACCACGGGGTAATCTACACCGGGGCACTCGGGCCAGCAGCATATATCGGCCGCGCACGGGTCGCCCCGCTGCGCAATACTGGAGCCGCGCTGTCACCGCACAGCGCGTTCCTGATCCTCCAGGGCCTGGAGACGCTCGGTCTGCGAATGGAGCGCCATTGCGATAATGCCCGTCGCGTCGCGCAGTATCTGCAGGACCATCCCAAGGTTAGCTGGGTCAGCTATGCGGGATTGGCGGACAGCAAATACCATGCGCTCGCCTGCAAGATCACCAAGGGCCAAGGGTCAGGTATCCTGAGCTTCGGCATCGAAGGCGGGAAAGAGGCAGGGGGCCGCTTCATTGATGCCCTGCAGATGATCCTCCGGCTGGTTAACATCGGCGACGCGAAATCGCTCGCCTGCCATCCGGCATCGACGACCCACCGTCAGTTGAATGCCGAGGAACTCGCGACTGCCGGGGTCTCCGAAGACCTCATCCGCATTTCGGTGGGGATCGAGCATGTTGACGACATCATCGCCGACATCGACCAGGCATTGGCAAAAGCCTGACTATCGCGAAGCCAGTTGCCGTTTTGCGCGAGTTTGACACTGGGCGGGGCTTGAGCATTCGCCTCAACCCCGCCTAGGTCGGTGCGACCCTAAAGGTCCGGATCCATCCACCAGGATCGGCCCTGATATAAATCGGCGGGGTCTGATACTACCGGCCTATCTGGTTCGTCCGCCACATATGGTCGAACCGACCGCCTGGCTCCGATCTTCCGGCGATTGATATCACCGAAGGGGCGGATCGCCATTTCCGTGGTGACTGCCGAGATCGCACGGCTTCGGCGGTTTTAGACGTCAGGCAAACAGCCGACGGACTTGATGCACTACTTGGTACCGAGGCTTTGGCCTTCGTGGTGCATTCCTGTCGCAAAAAGCGCATCCCTTTCGGATGCCGGGCGCACACTCCATGCGGCGTCTCGGCAGAAACGGGCGAGCACCAACGTTGCCGACCGATTGAGAAAATATCTGAGTCGTTATGGCCTTGGCTGGGACTTGCTCAGGTCCCGCGACTTTAACTAGCCTCCGCCCGCTCAGATGGGCGCCTGCCGGCGGCTCACGAGCCCAGAAGCGGTTTAGACAAGATCGTTGATTCCCACCTTCAGCGTGCGCGAACTGCGCACCGTTTCCACCGAATCGGCCGCGCCTCACGTGGGGACGATTGCGCTGTCATTTGTCCTGAACTGTCGTGTCAGATCAAACGACGGGGCCCCCGACGGGGGCGATTCACAGGAGTTTATTATCATTTGACATATATCCATTATGCATCTAACTAATATGCACGGCGCATATAAGGCTTTGTCATGACCGAAGATGAGTTCCTTGCCAGCTATGATCCCGCCGTCTTTGCGCGGCCCTCGGTCACGGTTGACCTCGTCCTCATGACGATGGTTGAGGGCGTCCCTGCTGTGCTGCTGCGCCGGCGCGAGGAGCATCCGTTCCTGGGCCAATGGGCATTGCCGGGCGGATTTGTTGGTATCGACGAAGGCCTGGACGAAGCGGCACTTCGGCTGCTGGGGACAGAGGCGCACCTAGCAGATGCCTATATCGAGCAGCTCTACACCTTCGGCGCTCCGGCGCGCGATCCGCGAACTCGCGTTGTCACGATCGCCTATTTCGCATTGCTGCCGGCAGACCGGTTCGCGGCCGCCCTCAAGCAGAGCGCCGAACTGACGCTCGCCGAGCTCGCTGTCTCCTGGCCCGGCGAGGTCGGCGGCCCGGTGACCGCCTGCGATGACGATGGAGCAGTGCTCCCCCTTGCCTTCGATCACGCCGATATTCTCGGGCTCGCGATCAAGCGCCTGCGCGGAAAGCTCGACTATTCGCCGATCGCATTCGCTCTGCTGCCCGACATGTTCACGCTACGCCAGTTGCAGGATGTTCATGAAGCGATCCTCGGTGTGCGGCTGAACAAGCCCGCCTTTCGGCGCCGCATGCTCGACCGCGGCTGGCTCGAAGGCACCGGCGAGCGCGAGGCAGGCACCTCGTTCCGACCCGCAGAACTCTACCGTTTCAAGCCAATCGATTGAGGGAGGCAAAGATGGCCCAGATTACGAGCTTCGGTTTCTTCGCGCAGCTGCGCAGCGATGCCAGCCACCATGTCATCCGCTACCGCAACGGACGTGTCCGTCAGAGCGGCCGCGGTCTGGTCTTCTGGTTCAGGCCGGAAACCGCCAGCATCGCCGAGGTCCCGATGGACGATCGCGAGACGACGCTCTTCGTCAAGGGGCGCAGCGCCGATTTCCAGGCGGTCAATGTCCAGGGTGCGATCGGATGGCGCGTGGTGGAGCCCGAGCGGCTTGCCGAGCGCATCGATTTCACCATCGGCTTGGCCAATGGTCAATATATCCGCGAACCCATCGAGCGGATCGAGACCCGTCTAGCCGGCCTCATCAACCAGGCGACGCTGCAATATCTCGCCGAAGCGCCCGTGCGCGCGCTGCTCGATGCCGGGGTTGAGCCACTACGCCAACGGCTCGAGCAGGCGCTCGCCAATGATCCGACACTCGCCGAGATCGGCTTGGCCGTCGTTGCTGTGCGGCTCAACAATCTCGCGCCGAGCAGCGAGCTCGAACGCGCGCTTCAGACTCCGACCTTCGAGGCGCTACAGCAAAAGGCGGACGAGGCGATGTTCGAACGCCGGGCGCTAGCGGTCGACAAGGAACGCGCGATCGCCGAAAACGAGCTGGCTAACAAGACCGAGCTGGCACGGCGCGAGAAGCAGCTGATCGCCGAGGAGGCGGAGAATGCCCGCAATCGCGCGACTGGACTTGCCGAGGCGCAGCAGATCGAGGCGGGAGCCGAGGCTGGGCGCATCCGGACCATCGAGGGCGCTAAGGCCGAGACGGAGCAGGCGCACATCGCGATCTACCGCGACCTTCCTCCTGCGGTCCTGCTCGGTCTCGCGGCTCGAGAGCTGGCGGGTAATCTCGATACTATCGAGCACCTGAACGTCACGCCCGACCTGTTGGCGACCATCATGCGCGAGTTTCGGCAAGTGCCTCCCGTGGCGATCGTCGCTCAATAAGGACAGGCGATCATGACCACCACCGCACCCCGGACCGTGTTTGTGACGCGCGAGACCGACTACGAGCTTCTGCTCGCGCGGCACGCCACGCGCGAGCAGGCTCGTTTCTATCTCGAGACGCGCGGGCAGAGGCTGGCTGATCTCGAGACACGCCACGCACAGTTCCAAGCCGTGCTGCGCCAGGCGCGCGACTCCGCGCCCGCCGATTGGCGGCAGGCACTGGTGCGCCGCGCCGACCTCGACCGCTTCCTGTTCGCGCCCGAGGATGTGATCGTTGCGGTCGGCCAGGATGGATTGATTGCAAACGTGGCCAAATACGTAAGCGGGCAGCCGGTGCTTGGAGTGAACCCGGCACCGGATCTTTACGACGGCGTTCTGGTCCGGGTGCCGCTCGATAAATTGAACGCGGCTCTACGGGCCTCTCACCACGGCGAGATCGCGATCGAACAGCGGACAATGGTCGAGGCCGTGCTCGACACTGGCGAAAAGCTTGTCGCGCTCAACGAGTTGTTCGTCGGTCACCGCAGCCATCAATCGGCGCGTTATCGCATCTCGATTGGTGATAGCGCCGAGAACCATTCGTCGAGCGGGCTGATCGTCGCTTCCGGCACAGGTGCGACCGGTTGGGCCCGGTCGATCATGGAAGCCACTAGCAATTCGATCCTGCTTTCGCCGCACGAGCATGCAGTTGCCTATTTCGTTCGCGAACCATTCCCGAGCGTGGCCACCGCTACCACCCTCCGCGCCGGCAAACTCGATGGGACACCGCTCAGCATCACTTCGCATATGAACGAAGGAGGAGTCATCTTCGCCGATGGCATCGAGCAGGACTATCTTGCGTTCGACTGGGGTCGGCAGGTGTCGCTGCAGCCATCTAGTCGTATGTTGAGGCTGGTAACTGCTTAGCAGTTTCGCCCACAGGCCGATCAAAATTATTGCGTCACACGCCGAAGCGGCGAATGCCCGTTTTGGCGGTCATCCATCCTTGCAAATCAGGAATCCACTTCCAGATTTTTAAGGATACGGAGCCTGTGCCGGGATGAGTAATGCGACTTTGGACCGATGTCGCTGAGGTTCGACCTTGGGGACTGTCCGGACTCAGGAATGAAAACCCAGGAACCGGACGTTCAGCTGACTGGTTGAAGCGCTTGAACGTTGGATCAGTTCGGTCAGCAATGCCGTCAATGTATCGGCGGCAGGTAATCGACCGAGCTTCAGCCCAGATCGCTGGACATGTAGTTCGCGAGGGCACCCCATCCCTCCGGGCTATCGAGCAGGCCGGACATCCAGGCGGGGCAGTTGCACAGCGACCACCACACATCGTCGAGAGGATGATCCAGCAGGCCGGCAACTTCGCGGACGAGTGCCACCGCCGCAGCGCTGTCATCTCGGGACATCTGGCCCTCACCGATGACGGTAGGCTGCGGTGGGGGATCGGGATGCGCGAGGTCGGTCATCGAAGGACATCCATCTAGGACAATAGGGCCAATAGCGACGTTAGCGAGTATCGAGGCTATGCCGGGAGGCGGCGATGGCATACCGGCCAGCGGGGTATTCAGATCAACCTCATCAGCCAAAGCATTATACCGGGAGATTCGAAAGGCTCACCCAAGGTCAGAAGTCCAGATAGCTGTTGATGCAGATGGTCAATGCAGTGCCCTGCGGGCATGGCGTACTGTAACTTTAACAACACACTCACATCAAATTGGACACAGGCGAGGTCCCGAGCCGGCAACGGACGACTAGCTCCAACGTTTGCTGGCCGATGGCACAATCCATCTGCTTGAAATTTGGAGTCCAAGATGAAGAAATATCAGGCTGCCTCTACGATCGCCTTTGCGGCCGCACTCGCGGCGACGCCGGCGCTGGCGCAGGACAACCGTGATACCTATTTCGATGGACCGTACGTGTCCGCGACGTTCGGCATGGGAGCGCTGGGCCACGACACCGGCGAGACAATCGAATTTGATACCAATCAGGACGGCACTTACGGTGACACGGTGCGCACGGCTGCCGGCGCCAATGCCTTTGCCCCAGGTTTCTGCAATGGCCATACGAATGGCAACTCGCTCGCTACAGGCGGATGCCTGCAGGACGAAAACCATGAAGAATACGCGGGCCGTATCGGCTACGATCGACGTATGGGCAACTTTGTCGGCGGTCTGCTGGTCGAGGTTAGCAAGAGCAATTCGCGGGACTTCACGACCGCCTTCAGCAGCACGCCAGCCAGTTATACGATCGGTCGAAAAGCAGACTACGCTGCCTCGCTCCGTGCCCGTGCCGGCTACACGCCTGGTGGCGGCGCGCTCTTCTATGTTACTGGTGGTGGTAGCTTTGCAAAGATCAAGCACTCTTTCAACACGACCAATACGACCAACTCTTTTACCGAACTGAACGACGACAAGATGAAGTTCGGCTATCAGCTTGGTGGTGGCGGTGAAGTCATGCTCACCAACAATATCAGCCTGGGCATCGAATATCTCTACAACCACTATCAGGATGGGGAATATGCAGTGAACGTCGGCCGCGGCACGGCTCCTGCGACAAATCCGTTCCTTTTGACTTCGGGCGCAACCAACATGCGACCGGCCGAACAGAATTTCGACTTTCATTCCTTGCGCGGAACCGTCAGCTTCCACTTCTGACGTCGATTGTGAGACCTCGGACGTTAAGTTCGGTCAACAATGCGTCCCGGCTTGCCGCATGCAGGCCGGGGCGCAATTTCCTCCTAGATCGCTTCATCTCGGTGCAGATACCTTGCAAATAGGAAGCGGCGAACGGTCTCAGATTGTACCTCGTACTGTGCTGCCAAATCGCAGACTTCGGCGCCGGCGGCATAGGCTGCGCATATCTCTGTCTCGAATGGATCAAGCTTGAGCTTCCAGATTGGACGGCGGAGCGGCACGTCGTTGGCAATGAGAAAGCGGCGCACCGTCTGCCAGGAGCATCCGTATTGTTCGCCGATCTCTTTAAAGTCTGCGCCGCCGGCATATTGAGCGAAGATCGCCGGACCATGCTCAGCCAAGCGCTTCAGAACATGCCCCTTCATCACTTCGCTCCCGGGTCGCAAACCGCAACATTCAGTGGCGTCTTGCGACTACACTACACAGTCGGAGCCGGTTTTAACGTTGTTTTTCAACAATGTACGAAAGTGAACACTAGCGCCGAGGTCACTATAAATCCCTCCGTTCGGCGCGAACGTACGTGAACGTATCAAGCGACGAGCGGTTGTCGGCTACTACGAGGACCGGTAAAGTTGCAAGCGGGCTCCCCCCGGTGTCCTCAGTGTTCGGCATAAAAAACCCCCGCCGAAGCGAGGGTGAAGGTTATGGCATGTCGGAAAAGTGAATATCGGCGATATTGCCGACAAGTATGAGACGCCGCTGCGGTCAGAAATCCTCACCCTTACCAACGGCATATTTGTTCTGCCGTGAGGAGAAGCCCAGCGCGTCGCTAGGGACGATGGGGCGCTCGATCAGGTCTTCTTGCTCGGCGCGGGTGAGCCAGCGGGTGGCCTGACCCAACAGGTTGGTGGTGAGCGCGTAAGCGCGCCCCATGTTGCGGACTTGGTTGCCTAAGCACATGCTATGCGGCTAGTTCTGGCCTAACCTGGAAACGGGATTTGGAAAGCATACCTAGCTCAATCGCTATCGCGACCATATGGGTTCGATTTCTGGCGCGGAATTTTAGCCGCATCGTGTCGAGATGAGTCTCGATGGTACGGAAAGCGATGCCGAATTTTTGCGCCACCTCCTTCGCTGAATGACCGAGGGCAATAAGCTCAAGAATCTCAATTTCGCGCATCGTCAACGCCGGTTTGCCGTCCTTCATGCCCGCCCCTCAGTTCGCGTTAGCCATGGCCCTCATGCAGCTTTCACCGTCGGATAGCCATCGGCCACCTTGATTCGTAACGATTTATTGTGACAACTTGCCCGTTGTTCATAGAGATTAGCAAGTCACAATTAGTCTGCCCGACGGGGTGTATCACATTGGGCCAACTGCGCTGGCTCTTCGCATCCGATATCAATCCCAGGCACATCCGCTGAGTGCCTGACGTCGGAACGCACTACGGTATATACGCCCGGCTCGAAAGGACCTGGCTTCATGATCTCTGATACGGGGAGCGGGACATGGGCGGCTTCAACTACCGAGGATTCGCTACGGTGCTCAAGAAATATTAACCTTGAGGGCGCACTCAGACCGGGCCGTCCCGTCGCCCCGAGTACGGCACAATTAACCTTAGAGGTCGCAAGCCCCGCTTGCGGCCTCTTTAGTTTTTTAGCGACTGCGGACTCCGCAATTGACCGGCGTCTGGTTGCGTCGGTGCGAGATACACCGCCACATTCAATAAGACCCTGACCCCTGCACCCGCTTCGGCGGGGGTTTCTTTGCCAACGGATACCTGTCAGCCGGCGAGCGTTCCACATATGCGCTGCGTGCCCCCAACAGCGGCGCCAGAAATGCCGCTACCCCCTTAACGCGGCACGCCCCGAACCTTGCCCCCGCTCATGCCGCGGGGGCCTTTGTGAGCGCTTGAGCGCCAGTCCGTCGTGCTCCTAGCACGCGCTGCCACATTTTGCTGAGACCAACTAACTCAAAGTGTGGAGTCTGCTTTCTTGTGTCGTCACAGGTGCAACGCGCTCGATGGGCAAATCGGAGCGCATGGCCAGCGGCGGGGAACCCTGGCGAACGATTGCGGGGGTGTTTGCCGTCATGTCCGGTCGGCGGTTCGGGAGGCCTAGGACATGACGGCAATACCCGCTGTACGCCTGACCGACGCTAATCGTTCCGCGCTTTGTCTCAATGGCGATGATTATTTCAGTCGCAGTCCGGCCCAAGCTCCGCCCGTTTCTCACCATCCAGCAGGATAAATCGATCTCGGCCGCGCCTTGCAACGCCACCTCTGGGATTCGGGTCTAGCCAACGGGCATAACTGAGGAGACCGGCCCACAACGGCGTCTAGAGAAAGCCGGCACCCAGAAGCTGGCCAGTCTTTCTTCCTCGAACCTTACCCTCGCCTCGGCGGGGGTTTTCTTTGTGCTTCACTTGCTTGCACGCGGTCGCGAGCCGCGCGCTGCCGCCGCTCGCGTTCCGTCCAATAGATGGCTACCAGACCAGCAGCCGCTACCAACGCCCCGATGGCCATAACGAATACTGCCTGCATATCGCGTCCCTTTTACAAGCGCTTGGCAGGCTGCGGCGCTGGACGCGTTAACACGGATTATTGCGGTGTGCTGCTGCCCCGAACTGGTCAATGGCTTGGGGGCCTGGATCGCGGCTACAGCACGGGCGCATAGGCACCTAAAAGTCTTAAGCATCTGTGATATTGGGAATTATCAACCATGCAACGCCTACGCCCGCGGCGGGCATGCCTTTTAGCCCGCCCTCATCATCGGGCGTCTTAAAATCGGTAATGTGCCGGTTGGCTGCCGTGCTGATTGGATCTGCGGAGCCATCAGTGGACGGCAGCCAAGGCCTATACTCAACTCAAGCCCAATCGTTTCGCAGCTCGGCGCTTTGTGCCGGCCAGATTTAACACCAGTTAATATACTGGCCGCCAAGAGGCGGCATGGAAATAGGCCGCAAGCAAGCGGTTGTCGCAAATTCAGAGGTTCATCTATGCCGGTATCAGAGGGTGTGATCGTCTCCCCCTATGGAGCGAACGGGGAAATGCGAAAGCTGTGGGAGATGGAGGCCGATGTCATCGAATACGCAATGCGTCGTTACGGTGGCAATGTGGCCGAGGTCGCCCGTCGGCTTCAAATCGGTCGCTCAACACTCCGTCGTAGACTGGAGCGATACGAGGACGTGAAACGCCGATCGGTGAGCAGCGATCTTTCGGCCGACGCCTTATTCCGATCCGCCGCTTAAGTGAGGTCATAAAGAGGCAGGGTTGCCGGCCCATTGATGCGGCGGCAGAACGGCAAGGTTGACTTACTGGTCCTTGCACCACCGCATTTCGGAAGCCTTGCGAGCTGCATCAGAACGCTCTTCCGCCGTCATTGTCACCATGCGTTGCCTGCCCCCTTTTTTGCCTCGCTCGGCAGCCACAGCGCTTTTCTGCTCCGCGCCTTTTTCCCTAATCAGCGCTTGCGCCTCGGATCGAAGACGAACGTCGGACGCCAAGTCGTCCCACCTCTCTGCAGATCGCAAGTGTTGTTCGCGGACCTTTTGAAGTGTCGCAGTCTCGGCGAGGGCTCGCTCTGCTCCCGCGCGGACCAAACATTCTGAAGCGCTTTCGGCTGCCATTGGTTCAATCCTCGCGCGCTATGACCTTAGCGTACGCCTTGTGGTCCACCCCATGTTTTTAGGGTTCCCTTGTTTAACCGCGCTACCTAGCGCCGGTTCCTTCCAGAGTGGAGGTAGCTACCCAACGCGAGAGGATGTTCTTGCCGTCAAAGACGCCAGACTTGTTCAGGCACCGCATCGGAGAACACTGAAATCGGCATAGCTGCGAGGCGGCGCCACGCCCTTTCCGCCTCCAGCCACTTTCGCCTTTCCGCGGGTGTAGCGGCTTGATCGGCCTGGAAGCCGCATGCGTTGGCCTGGTCTCTATAGAACCTTGACTGCAACATGCGCATCCAACGCTCGATCAGCCCCCAAAGTTGCGGCGGTCACATAGGATCAAGGACCTCAAAGGCGTGCGCCGAGGGCAGCCTTCTCCATCGCATTGGGATTTACTCCTTGGGCCTGCTCGTTTCCAGATCCCCTGGCATTCCACCAGCGGAAGGCGGCGGCAAGAACGATTGCCCCAATAAGAGTTAGAATGAACATAGCCATGACTGCGGTGATCTGCGCGGGCGTAAGGCCGGCAAGGTGAGGGAGAGATCCTGCAGCGCGGCGACTCCTCGCCGTGTTACGATTATGCGCCTCCAAGCATTTGGCGCCAAACCGATTTTATGTGCCAATTCGACCCATGCTGAAGTGCCAGTGAGTGGCGAACTCGCGCGACGGAGCTGCCAATGCGAGGCCATTTTTGACCTCCCTGATACCTTCCGTCCATTCACGTTCGGGCTGCGCTTCGATCGAGGTCGTCAGGTTGGGGCTTCCGGACAGGTGTTTCGGCGAAGCGTGCGTAGCAAGTGGCCGTTCAACGGTCAGGCTTGCAGGGGGCTCGGCGACGGAAAAGATAGCCGTATGCCCCGCGTCTGGAGCCAGGTCGTAGCAATATAACGGTCTTCTATGTTGCCGGCCGTGCGAAAGGGCCTCGCCAACGCGGCAAGGCCCCGTTCCGCTTCGCGCCAGGAGCTAGAGCGCGTCGCGTACAGTCGCCTTTGGTTTGCGGCGCATCGCCGCACCGGCCAGTCCGATCCCAAGGGTGATTATGCCCTAGGTCGCTGGTTGGGGAGTGTGCTGGCCGACGCACCCAGTTCAGCTATTCCTCCAATTTGGATGTGCTTGATCTCCAGGGCCATTTTCGAGAAATCGAAAATTCACCTTCCGGGATCATCGTGCTTGGATGGCAAGGACCGACTCCGACAGCGATGTTGGGCGGAGGCTTGAACGACGAGCCCGAACCGAACTCATCGCCGAACTCGTCACGCTTCGGGGGCTGCAGCAAGTTCGTGTCGAAAGCCTGTCGTCCTGCGGCGCGGGCCTCAAAGTGGACCATCTTCCCGAGATCGGAAGTACAATCGTCCTTGCCTGGCCCGTCCATGCCCTGTGTGGCACGGTTGCTTGGGCGAAGGGTCGCCGTTGCGGAATATCATTTTCCCCGGCGGTGCCCGAGGCCACTATAGCAGAGATTGTCCGGACCAATGGTGGGGCCCACATCGACAGCCTTGCACGGTTGGCGAAGAGCGGATCCTTCTCGGATTTGGGCAAGATCTGAAGGCCGAGGCTAAAACGTCATTAGAGCGCGCGCGGCTTTCAGGATTGCACTCACGAATCCGGTACCCCGAAGATACTGATCCATTGTGGATGTGAATTTGAGTCAACTATATGATTCAAAACGAAGTCTGTGAAATTTTTGCACCGAGATAACGCAAAATTAGGCATGACCTTTCGGCATTTGGAAACCGGATGGATCTCTTATCAGTTTGCGGGGGCAATTGGGAGATTGCCCATGTCTCGGAGAAAAATTGCGGCAAGCAACATACGGGATGTCGATCTCGAAGCGTATCAGTCCGTGAACGATTATCTCGACGACCTCGTAGCTTTTGCCCAGGAGATCGAGGCAAGGTTGGAGCACGATATGCTGCTGATACCGCAGCCTGTCCCAGCCGCTCTGCCGCCGGCCGAGCACGAAATCTCTCCGGACCGGCGCAGCTCGCAGCGAACACTTACCATCTATCGCTTAGTTCAGATCGATAGTGGCGGCGATCGTGGCTTCGCCCGTTGCCGGAACATTTCGGACTCCGGTGTCCGGCTCGAGCTTAGCATGCCCCTGGAAATGGGCGCCGCCGTCGAAATCGCGTTCTCTCCCAGCAATGTTCTACCGGGCCGGGTCGTCTGGAAAGTCGATCATAGCTGCGGAATCGCATTCAATGCCGAGGTGGACAGTGCCGCGGTGTTGAGCAGATCTGCTGCGGAATTGCATGGTAATCGGGCGCGCCCGTTTCGGCTAAACGCGAATTTGCCGGCTCGGGTAAGTTCGGATGGTAAGAGCCGCGGCACCACGGTGATGGATATATCGCAGCGCGGTGTGAAGCTCACTCACGACGGCAGCTTTCATCGCGGCATGAGCATACGGGTTGTGCTCGCTTCTGGCGCAGAACGGGAAGGTGTCGTGCAATGGGTTAAAGGTGATACTGCCGGCGTCTATTTCATCGAACCTTTCAGCGTTGATGAACTAGGGTCCATAAGAGCCCTGTAGGCCGCACCAATTGCCGCGCCCGAGCACCTGCACGCGACGCACTTGTACGTTGTCCGACCGGCCGTCGCCGGGGAAACGAGTAGACCCTATGTACGATCTTGTTTTCGTTATCGATCAGGACGTGAAGCGTCGCGGCTCTCTGTCCTTCTATCTCAACAGTCATGGGACCACCGCAGAGCCCTTCGAGAATATCGATGAGTTCATGCAATGTTGGCCGAGGACAGGTGTCGTGCTCATCAATGACGACCAGGATATGGTTGTAGCGCTGATGCACGAAATCGCGAGCCGGCATACCTGGCTACCGGTGATCGCCTATTCGCAGGAACCCGAGCCCGAACGCGTTGTCGAGGCCGTGCTCGGTGGGGCGGTGGGCTATGCCGACTGGCCGGGCAACGGTGAGGCACTGATCGCAGCCGTCCGCCACGCTCGCGCGCGTTCCAATGCAGCGATCACTTCCACCACGCGTCGGACCATGGCGCTCAGCCGTATAGTACAACTGACCCCGCGCGAACGCGAGATCCTCTCCGGAATGGTCGATGGTCTTAGCAATCGGGAGATAGGCAAAGTTCTTGCGATCAGTCCCCGAACGGTTGAGCTCCACCGGTCGCACATTCTTATCAGGACTGGCGCGAAAAACAGCGCGGAGGCTATCCGCCTGGCCGTGGAGGCATCGCTGCCATCGTTTGATCCGGCAGCCGGTCGCAATACGGGCTCGCACGGCGCGTGGCCTGTTGCCAAGCCTGGCGAAGCCGACGTGCAAAAAGCTGGACGCGCTTCGGTCGCGGTCGTCTCTTCATCAGGCACGGCAGCGACATGATGCTTTCGTCGCTTGCAAAAACACGGACTGGCGACCCTGAGGTTTCAGAAGTGTTTTTTGACTCGGCAGTCTGCAAATAATGTGCGCCCAGCTAGCTGACGACAGGCAATCAGACCGCCACCGTGGTCCCGTTAAACGGAGCACACCATGCCCCTCTATAAGGTATTTCCGACCGATCCTCGAGGCTTTGCGGAAGTAGGAGTCTCCTGGACCGAACGCATCCTCGGTGTCGTTCAGGGCCTCGAGTGTCATGAGGCAGACGTGTTCCTGGAGGACAGATGTGCGTTTTCGATCCGACTGGAACAGAGCGGCATCTGGTCAATCTTCCAGCGCGGAGAGGTCCAGCCCGAGATACTCCTCGACAATCTGGCGCTTAAACTCGAGGCTGTGCGATCGGTGCTGTCTCGACATAGGCTCTTCTCCAAGAGCCCGCAGCGGGGGTCAAATAATCTTCTTCCGCATGTCCGACCCGAGGGGGCCACTCCCAGAAAGCGGGCATTGATCAGCACTTACAGACGCGCCTAATCGCAGCGTGCCGCAAGTCGAGGGTGGACTGACATGAGTTGCCCTGTTTCAATCTCGTAGCCCTTTTCAGCACTGCGGATGACAAACATAAAATCGCGATCTTCACGCATATGGACGTGTGCGAAATACCGGACAGGAAGAACCGCCGGGATATCGGCGCCCTTCAATACCTTTTTCACTTTGATCCGCGCACTTACCCATGCATGTCCAATAAGGTCATCGTCATCTTGGACAGGCTCATATGCTCCATTTTCGATGATCCTGCCGACCACTACGAGATCGTTGCACCCATAGCGCAGGGTGCGGTCTTCCACGCTGACCGGCGAATTGCTCACGCAAGCCGGCATCATAAGGGCTGCCAATATCGGAACGGCGACTGACTTCATGCTGACCACGGTAAGCGATAATCCGATGACTGGAAACGGAACTGATCGCGATCAGGTTAAACGGCGGCAATGTCGGCGCTTGCTGACGCCCGAACTCGGCAGATTGACGCAGGCGAAAATGTCTGGTTGCTGGGCGTCAGCCGTCGCAAAGCTCGGAAGATTAGCTCGTGAACGAATTGGCAGGCGACGCATTTCTTGCTCTGATGGCTGCATTGGGCGCGGCCTTCATGGTCAAGGCTGCTACGATCAGGGATGCCATAGCCCGTCGATACGACAACCCGCGGATCACAGCACACCTCCATATGAGAGGCTATGTACTTTCTCTGCGTCTGGTGGGGACAGGTTGGTTCTTGTTCGGAGGTGCGATTTTGATCGCGAAGGGCGTTCGCTTCTTCTCCGTGTGACACGCCGTCGATGTCGGCTTTTAGGCCGCGATCATAGATGTGGGTGGCAACAGGTCGGCGGAATCAAGCTCGATGTCTTTTTGCCCGTTCTCGCGCATCCATGAAATCATCTCGCAATGGCGAGAGAAAAAACTCCCAGGCCACCAAGGCGAAGCCCGCCGCGCTTAGGCAAAGGGAGAGCCGCATTGCCCATGTCTCAACTACCAGCGAGGTACCAAGCAGTTTGCAAATGCTCAGTGCGGCAATTGGAGGGATCAGCCATGCGATCAATTGCCATCGCATCTCGCTCACCAGCGCCAGTCCGTCCAAGGGCGCCGACTTCCGTTTCAGATAGGCTCGGTAGCGGGAAACCGGATTGCTCATGATACGAGCATTTCAGAGTAGTAGAATTCCTGCAATCGGTCTTCGCAGATGGTGCACGAACAGCGACTTTGTCGGCACTTGGCGCCCGCGGATCACGCCCCGGTGGGTTGGGGGGCCTGACAGGCAGCTAACAGCGCCAAAAGCTGGAAAGCGGACGAAGCGCTTGGGCCTGTTTTACGGACGGCGGCTGTCGTGTCATAAAGCACGAGTGCTGGCACCTTCCTCAGCCATGCCTTATCATATGACTCAAGACACGCGATAAGATTTGGGAATGATGACCAAGGTCAACCCGGGAGTACTAAGGGTATCGCAGATCCTCAATTTCATGGCCTGCCGTGCTGAAAAGCCATGCACGCACGCGGAAATTCGTGCGGGGACCGGCATGAGCCACGCAACTTGCCACATGCTTTTAACTGCGCTTGTGGAAGTGGGCTATGTCATACGCCTGAGTGATAAGTCTTTCATTCTCGGGCCGTCACTGCTCATCATCGTCAGGGCGGCGGAGGCAGAATATTCCGCAAGCACTTCGATAATACTCAAAGAACTGCCTTATATGGATAATCCATCTATGCGATGAGCAGGCCATTGATATAAAAGCGTGAATTGCTGGGCCAAAAGCCAACTGGCTCTTCCACACGGCGGCCTGCAGTAAACCGGGCAAGCCTTTGGTGCGCGGTAGCCACGAGGAAGACAGCCCTTTTTACGGCATGAAAAAGAGGAGGTGATGCCGCGATATCACACCAATCACAATTCGGGAAGTCGACCGCTGGTTCGGCATTGCGACGCAGCAATTCAATCGTTAGGTGCCCACTGCAGAAATAATTGGAACGTGTGTTCCAGAAGACAAGAACTTGGCCGCCGTGGCACCTCGATCGGTGTTGAGCGGCGACTCCGGGGCGACTTGAGAGTTTGATATTAGGGGAGGGAATCTAATGAACCATCGTACCGTGAAATGCGCCCTGCTTCTCGGCGCAGCTGCTGCCGGCGCTGTCGTCACCAGTCCTGCCATGGCGCAGAGCAGCGACGATAGCGCCACCGGCGACATCATCGTGACAGCTCAGCGCGTCGAGCAGCGCCTGCAGGACGTGCCGATCTCGATCACCGTGTTCAACCAGGACCAGCTGACCAAGCGCAACGTCGCGGTTGCGGCAGACCTCGCCGCCTACACGCCTTCGCTGTCGATCAATCAGCGTTACGGCCCCGAGAAGTCGAACTTCAATATCCGCGGCTTCAACCAGGACCAAAACACAGCCCCCACCGTCGGCGTTTACTTCGCCGAAGTCGTCGGCGTGCGCGCCCAAGGCGGCACGACCTCGGGCAACTCGGTGGGTGCCGGTACTTTCACTGATCTGCAGAACGTCCAGGTGCTAAAGGGTCCGCAGGGCACGCTGTTCGGCCGCAATACGACCGGCGGCGCTATCTTGCTCACGCCGAAGAAGCCCGGCGACAACCTGGAAGGCTATGTCCAGGGCACTTACGGCAACTACGATAACAAGCGTGTCGAGGCGGCGATCAACATCCCACTGGCCGACACCTTCAAGATCCGCCTGGCGGTCGATCGCAACAAGCGCGACGGGTTCATGAAGAACCTGGCGCGCAATGCTGCCGGCAACCGCGTCGGCCCCGACGCCTACAACGATCTCGACTACACCTATGCGCGCCTCAGCATCGTCGCTGATCTGACGCCCGACCTCGAGAACTACACGATCTTCCACTACAGCAAGTCGACCACTAACGGGTACGCCTCGCGGATTGTCGGCTGCGCACAGCCTGTTTCGCAAGGCGGTGACCTGAACATCTTTAGCGGAACCGCCGGCTACAGCGGCACCCGCGATCTCCAGGCCACGTCGTGCAATGTTCAGCTTGCTCGACAGAACGCGCGCGGCGACAGCCTCTACGATATCGAGACGAGCAACGCGAATCCGTTTCTCGACATTACCACGTGGCAGGTCATCAACACGACGACCTGGAAGGCCAGCGACCACATCACTATCAAGAACATCGCCAGCTACGGCGAATTCCAGGAACGGGCCAATTTCGACCTCGGAAGCGCCAATTTCGTGGTGAACGGCCGCGATGTCGGCGGCACTCTCACCGGCGCAGTGGCCACCGGTTTCAATTTGCGCCGCATAAGCTCGCAGTTGCCCAACGTTGTCACTCCGAACGGTACGCCTTATGGCCGCATCGTTCTTGACACTGCAGGACCCAACACCGCCAACGCAGCACAGGGCAGCTTCACTGAGGAACTGCAGATTCAAGGCAGCTGGGACAAGTTAAACTTCGTCATGGGGGGCTATCTGGAATTCGCGCGCCCGACTGGCTTCAGCACAGGCCGTACCGGCATCTTCCTGAATTGCTCGCGTCCGCAGGACCTCGCTTGTTCGAACCCGCTGCTGTTTGGATCCATCTCGGAATCTGCCACAAAGCTCAACTTCGACAATAACGGCATCTTCGGTCAGGCCACCTACAACTTTTCCGATAAGCTCGCGCTAACCGGTGGCATCCGCTATACCTTCGACAAGATTGTCGGCCTCACCCAAGGCACGCGCGCAGGCTTCTCGGCGAACGCTACGACTGGTCCGCTGTTCGCCGACCCGGTTAGCGGCGTGAACATCGCCCGTGCCTGCACCGACTCGTTTCGCCACAACCGGGTTGGGCCGGCTGCTGATCCTGCCGTCGTTGCAAACCCGCCCGCCGCCGACCGTAGTGTGTGCACGACCACCCTCACCAACAAGTCGAGCAAGCCTACCTGGGTAATCGACCTCGATTTTAAACCGTCTCAAGACCTGCTGTTCTACGCCAAGTACGCCCGTGGATATCGCCAGGGCGGCCTGAACTTCACTAATCCTGGGGTCGAGAGCTGGAAGCCCGAGAAGACCGACAACTTTGAAGCTGGCGCGAAGGTGAGCTTCCGGGGAGCAGTCAGTGGATACCTGAACCTCGCCGGTTTCTATAACAAGATCGTGAACCAGCAGGTTTTCGCTGGCCTTACCCCAGATGCGCTCAACGCGGCCTTGGGTGTGTCCGGTGGCAACGCGGTGGTCAACGCTGGCAAATCGCGCATCTACGGTGCGGAAGTCGATGCTTCGGCAACCTTCTTTGAAAGCCTTCGCTTCGATCTGGGCTATACCTACCTTGATACCAAGATCACTGCCGGCGGTACCGCAGCCGTGCGTGGCGACGGGTCCCAGCTGGGCCAGTTGATTGTCGGATCGCCGTTTGGCACCATTACTCCGACCTCGATCGTCGGCAAGCCGTTCGCCAATACGCCGAAGCACAGGGTCACACTCACCGGCAGCTACACATTGCCCCTCGACGAAAGCATCGGGCGCATTTCGTTTGGCGCAACCTGGGTGCACACCTCTAGTGCGGTCAATGACTACTCCGTCCCGGCCTTTGTCAACGGCATTGCCGTCGGCTACACGCCGGCCAACGACCTGGTGAACCTCAACCTCGACTGGAAGGGTATCGCCGGTTCGACTATCGACGCAGCCCTGTTCGTGACCAATCTCACGAAGGAGCGCTACACGGTAGCCAACGGTGGTGGCTGGAACTCGGCGGGCGTCGCCGAAATACTGCTTAATCAGCCGCGCTTCTACGGCGTGCGTCTGCGCTACAACTTCGGGCAGTAATCCACAAAAGGGATCCGGACGAGGAGTCCGGGTCCTAAACAATTGCTCCGGCCAACACTTGAGCCACGCCTTCGCCGGCGTGGCTTTCGTGTATAATTACCGCTCGCTGCATCTGAGTACACGATTGCAGACTCCGATGTGCTATCGCAACGCGTGATCTTGGAGAGGACGGGAAGGTCCGCTTTTTGGGGCAACCCGAGATGGGCTCAAAATCCGCCACGTCGACGTTACCGGCGCCCAACGGGCTGCGCTGACGAGGCGAGGACGGCCAAACCGCGGCGACGCGATAAATAAGCATATTGCTTATTTATGATTTGTACGTAACCTCCTGGGCGCAATCTTGGAGAGGGTATGCATTTATGGCCACCACCGCCCCACTGTGCACGTCTGACCGCTTTGGCATCGCCCCGCTGACCCCGCGCATCGGCGCAGAGATTGAAGGCATCGACTTGGGCTGCGCCCTGTCCGACGACGACATTGGCGAGATCTATCGCGCGCTACTGAACTACAAGGTCATCTTCTTCCGGGATCAGGACATCAGCGAAGAGCAACATATCGCCTTTGCCCGCCGCTTCGGCGAACTAGAGGTCCATCCGGTCACGCCCAAGGAACAGGCCCACCAGGAGATCTTTCATCTCCGCACCCAGCCGAACCGCACCTCAGGTGCTGATTTGTGGCATTCGGACGTGACTTGGCGCGCTGAGCCCTCGCTCGGCTCGATCCTGCGCGGCCGCACCATCCCCGAGATCGGCGGCGACACGATGTGGGCCGACATGGTCGCAGCATACGAGGGACTGTCCCCGGCGATGAAGGAATGGATATGCTCTCTCACCGCGGTGCACGATGGCAGTGTCTTCGCCACGGTTCAAGGCAAACCCACTTCCGACTTCCTCGATCGCTTCCCGCCACAGCGCCACCCCGTCGTGCGCACCCATCCCGACACGGGCGAGCGCGCACTCTACGTCAACTGCGCCTTCACCACTCATATCGAGGGACTGAGCAAGAAGGAGAGCGACTGGCTGCTGCAGCACCTCTACGATCAGGCCTCGAAGCCCGAATATCAGGTGCGCTTCCGCTGGCGGCCAAACAGCTTCGCCTTCTGGGATAATCGATCCTGCCAACACTACGCTGTCGCGGATTACTGGCCGACGATGCGGGCAATGGAGCGCGTGACAATCGTCGGAGATAGGCCGTTCTTCGATCCGGCGAGGGGCTAAACGCACGATGATGGTAGAAAGGGGGCGGACCCGGCGCGATCCCAGGCGCGAGGTAACGCGTACTGCTCTGATCGAAAAGGCCGAGGCGCTGATCGCGGAACGCGGCCTCGACGGCGTCTCGCCCCGGCAGATCGGCGCGGCGATCGGATCGGCGAACAACAACGTCGTCGCTTATCATTTCGGCGGTATGGAAGAGCTGATCTCGGCGATCTACCATCACCGCCTGCCCGGCATCGAAGCGCGCCGTGCCGAACTTATCGCAGAGCTCGACGCGCTTGGTCGTGGCGCCGAGCTGCGCGGACTCATGGATGCGTTATGGCGTCCGCTCTACGAGCAGCGTGGCGAGGATGGAAAGCATAGCTACGTCGCTTTCCTCGCGGGTCTCGCCCGTTCCGGTTGGGCCTGGACGCGCTATACTTTGCACGAGGAATATCCGGTGGTCATGGTGATCGTCGAGCGTATTCGGCCGCTGCTGCCGGTGAGTGCGCGGCCGAAGTTCCATCAGCGGCTGATCGTCACCGCCGCGATGATCAGCAACTCGCTCGCCGCAATGAACCAATTCACCGACAAGGGCGCTTCGGCCGACGCGGTCTTCGCCGATCTCGTCGCAATGGCGACCGCCGCGCTACTCTGTGAGAGTGATGTCGCCTGACATGGATGCTTTAGCCAACATCGAGAGCGCTGTGCCCGAGCCCGGGGCGGCGGCGGCCGATGACAAACAGCCAACCGGTCGTCTCATCGCGCATTCGCTGCTGAATACGGCGGTCACGGGCGTGCAGCTTCCTATCGGTGTCTATCTGCCTGCGATCTACGCGCAGCAGTACGGCATTTCGCTCACGGTGCTGGGCGCGATCTTCCTTGTCGAGCGTATCTGGGGGACGGCGACCGATCCGCTAGTCGGCTGGCTGTGCGACAAGACGCGCAGCCGGCTCGGCCGGCGCAAGGTGTGGATCGGGGCTGGCTCGGTGTTGTTCGTGGCGATGAACGCTTTGCTGTTTTTCCCGCCCGCCGGCGTGACGCCAGCCTTTCTCGTGGCCGTGCTACTCGTCACCTTCCTGTCGCTGTCGATGATTCAGATCCCATACTACGCCTGGTCGGGCGAGCTTTCAGGCGACTATCATGAGCGGACCCGGATCACCGCGTACCAGACCATAGCCAGCGGGCTGGCCCTATTCTCAGTCCTGCTGATGCCAACGCTAGCCGATAGGTTTTATCCCGGCGACCAGATGATGAAGCTTCACGGCATGGGCGCGGCGATCATTCTGCCGGTGATTCCGACCGTGCTGCTGGCCTTCTGGGCCTTTCCCGACCATAGCGTAGCCACCCCGCGGGTGAAGGCTGCCAAAGTCCCGTGGCGGCAGGCATCCCGCGCGGTCAGATCCGAGAAAGTACTGTTCCGCGTCATGACGGCCGACCTGGTCATCACTTTCGCGCAGGGGCTGCGCGGGGCGCTGTTCGTGTTTTTCGTCAGCTTCGTGGTCGGCAAACCCGAGTGGGCAGGTGGGCTGTTCCTGTTCCAGTTCGTCATCGGCATCTTCGCTGCGCCGATTTGGCAATGGATCGCAAGGATCAAGGGCAAGCACCGCGCACTGATCGCCACCGAACTGGGTCAGGCGGCGGTCAACATCGGGCTCGTCCTCGTCGGCGCGGGCGACATCCCGCTGCTGCTAGCGCTTACTGTTGCACAGGGGCTGATGCAGGGGTCGGGCAACATGCTGCTGCGCGCGATGCTGGCGGACATCGCCGACGAGTACCGGTTGCGCACCGGGGTGAACCGCACGGCGATGCTGTTTTCAGTGTTCAGCGTTTCGGGCAAAGCTGGTGTCGCCCTGCCGGTGGGCATCGCGCTACCGCTAATCGCTTGGTTCGGCTTCGATCCTAAACTTGCGGCCAATACCCCGACGGCGCTAACCGCCGTGGCGCTGGTCTTCTCGCTCGGGCCGGGGTTGGCCCATCTTATAGGCGCAGCCCTTGTTCGGAGCTTCGATATCGACGAGGATCGTCAAGTCAAAATCCGGGAAGAACTGGCAATGAGGGCAGCGGACTAGGCCGTAGACTCATGAACTCGCAGCCAAAGGCGCATTGAGGCGAGTTGGACCATGGCGAGGAAGTTCTCAGCCAGTTTGTCGTAACGGGTAGCGACGCGGCGGAAGTGCATCAGCTTAGAGAAGAAGCGCTCGATGAGGTTTCGCTCACGGTAAAGCCATGTGCTGAAGTACGGTTTCGACCTCCGGTTGGCCTTGGGCGGGATGTTAGCAAACGCACCCCTATCGCGGAGAGACGCCCGGATGCGATCGGCATCATATGCCTTGTCTGCGAGCACGGCTGTCGTGGAGAGCGCGCCGCCGTAAGAGCCAGCCAAGGCGATCGATGCGACGCTTGGATGCTGACAAGGGTCCGACCTTAGCCGGGCTAAACCGAACGTTAAGGTGTTTCCGCCAGAAAGGGGGCGACTTCTGCTGCCGCGTGCTTTCTCAAGAAAATAGTAGCAGTGGTCGGCTCCAACACAATCCCATACCTAGCCCCGCCCCGGCGGGGCTTTTGTTATCGGCATCAGTCCTCTGAATTGGGTTCAATCATCGCGGGGCCGCAGGGGAAATCCTATTTATTCAGACCGATTGGGGGATGAGGCAAGCTCATCCCCTCGGTAGTACGCTATCCGAAAGGCCGAAAGGTAAGGCGCAGCCAGATCGACCTGCCGATATCGGTATTGCAACCGGACTCGGCAAACCCCGCGGGACCAGACACCGTGCCCCCCCGTGATCGCACCGCCCAGAGCGATACCACCGGCGAAGTTTGTTGCCGAGCAGTTGGAAGCAGTAATCTTATCGGTGATATTCTTGCCAATGACTGCCACTTCCCAGCGATCGTTCGCGTCCTTCAGCGTAAGCCCGGCATCGACCTTGATGAAGGAGCCCTGATAGTTGTCATTGTTCGGACGGCCTACAGCAGGGAAAGTTACAAATTTGGAGGAGTACTGATTGTTATTAGTGAACATCAGCTTCATGCCCGAGCCGATCGGCATCGTGTAGTCGAAGCCAAAGTTCGCCGCCCACTGCGGCGCCCTTACCATTGGTGTATTGGAAAGGTCCTGCGCGGTATAAAAACCGTACTTTCCGTTGACGATCGTGGCGCCCGTCGGTCCAGGCGGCGTTTGGTTGGCATTTACCGCGAAGAACTGATTGCAGCCCGCGGATATAGTCTGGCCAGCTATACAAGGAATGTTATTCAGATCCTTGTAGCGCGCATGGTTCCAGTTAAGCGAGGCATTGAGACTTAGCCCTTCGATCGACCGCGGCCGATAGGAAATATCGAAATCAACGCCATACGTTATGGCCTTACCCGCATTGACAGTGGTGATCACCGGAACGCCGCCAACCGAGTCTGCAATTCCGCCGACCTGTAGGCCTTTATAGGTATAATAGTAGCCCGAAACATTTGTCAGGATGCTATGGTCGGCCAACCGAGCCTTGATGCCAGTCTCACCGCCCTGGACCTGCTCATCGCCAAACGAGTTGTCCTCTCCCTTCACTGCCGGCACTGCGACCTTGAACGACCCAGACTTGTAGCCCTTCTTGTAGGACGCAAACACGGTCAGATCGTCGGTCGGTGTGTAGGTGATAGTCGCTTCAGGCGAGAAATTACTGGAATGGACTCGCGGGTTGGGCAGAAACGGAGTGATGTCCACATTGTTCTGATAATCAAAGACGCGTTCCTCGCGCGTTTCGTCAGTCCAGCGCACACCGCCCGCCAGTTCCAATTGATCGCTCAGTTTGTAGCGAATCTGTCCGAACAACGAGTAGGTCTTGATATCGACCGTGGTCGCGCGGTCGTCATTGAGGATATTCGCGCCCACGATCGCCGGGCTGAGAAACCCGTAAGCAGTGTTGCGGATGAAATGCACCCGGTCGATCAGGCGCCCGTTCTCGTAAAATCCGCCAAGCGTGAGATTTAGCGGCCCCGCGAAGTCGCTGTTGAGCCGAAGCTCCTGCGTAAATTCTCGCCGGCTAAACCGGTTGGTCACGGCAAATGTCGGCGCTGCCGCGGTGGTATGGGTCGGGTTGACCATGCTGCTAGACTTAAGATTGTAGTATGCCGTGGTCGAGGTAAGCGCGAGTTGCGGAGATAGGTCGTAGTTCAGCTCCAGAGTGCCATAGTTTTGTTTGTTCTGGAGGTAGGGCACACCATTGTTAGGAATTCCCGGGAAAAACGACGGGTTGAGATACGGAATCCGTAAATTCCTATCGAGCTTGCAGTTGTCGCCTCCGATGAAAGGGATAGGATCCACGGGTGACAGACCCAAGGCGGGTCCAAAGCCGCCGAACCCGAAGGATTGGCCTGGTCCGTCGGGGCAGTTGGCAAGTTGCGCAACCTCGCCGTCTACGGCGTGATCATAGGCATGGTTGACTTTAAGCCGCGCGGAGAATTCCGAAACGGGTTTCCACAGCAGAGTACCGCGTACGATGAAGTTGCGTGGCCGCGTCTCGCGGGCATAGGGAGCGCTGGCGCCGGTCGAAAGGATCGGGACTGCGACATTGCGGAAATATCCCTGTCCCTCCGAATAAGTGGTGGCGAGACGAAGGCCCAAGGTGTCGGTTACTGGGCCCGAAGCGATCAATTCCCCTCTGCCCTCGCGGCCTTCGATCTCATAGCCGGCGCGAGCGATTAATTCGAGTTTGTCGCCCGGATCAGAGGTGCGTAGCGAGATTACGCCGCCAGGGCTGCTCTTACCGTAAAATAGCGCCTGTGGGCCCTTCAGGACTTCGACTTGCTGGACGTCAAACAACCCGCTGCCGAAAGCAAGGCCCTGGCCGAGCGAGAGCCCATCGATGTTCAGTGAAACGGACTGATCGACGCCTGGATCGTACGATGAGGTGCCTATGCCGCGCAGCGAGACTTGCGGCCCGATCGAAAGCAAGTTGGTGCCTAGTACGAGGCCAGGGACCAGCTTGGGCAAGTCCATGATCTGCGTCGCCTGTACGCTGTCGAGCTTCTGATCTGAAACCGCTGTCACAACTACCGGCACCTTGAGAATGGACTCCTGCCGCTTTCGGGCGGTGACAATGATGTCACCGTTCTCGACGTAGGCACGCGTACCTTCTGTCTGCGGTGTAGCGTCCTGCGCTAGCGCCGGAGCACACCAACCAAGCGCGAGCAGCGAGACTGCGCCTAGCGCTCTGACCATCGCCGCCTGCCGATTGGACGCACTTGTACTGTCGAGTTGAACATGTTGCATACCACCCTCCCAGTTGCGCATCAGCGTGCGTTTTTTGGCGCTTGCACAGTGCCCAGTTACGAACGGAACATCAACAGATTATATATTATCGTGTCCGACGGTCTTAACGAACTCCGAAGCGCCGCTGCAACGATCGGGCTACCTCGGATACGTTGCTCGGAAACTCATTTGCACGCCGTCGGGAAAGGTTTTTCCGCGGTCCACCAACGCACGGGCGCCGAGGGGGCGTGAATTGCAGCGGCAATCGAAATTTGTCGTAGCCATTTGACTTCATGTTGCGCTGGCTGCAGCCGCTATCGCCCCTTGCAGCGCAACTCTCGCAGAGCTTAAATGATGCATTCTGGCTGGAGAGGATGTCCCGTCTGACCGACCGGCGTTTTCGACGTGCACCTCAAGAGTATCCGCAGCGTCCGCACCGGCGCTCCTCAGGGTCGATCAGCGAAGTCCGGCCTTAGAGACTTACGTCGGCCGGACTTCACCTATCCATATCGGCACCGGCCTTCTCGCTAGGGAGGCCCGATCGCACAGCTTTGAATATCCGAGTTACGGCATTCCTCGTCCGGAATGTCGGCGACAGCCGGCCCGTAGCTCTACTTAGGCCCGTATCCTCGAGAAGAATTTGGCCATTCCGCGCGTTAAATGGCCGCAAGTACTGCGCTCCCGGCGTGCTAACAGGAGCGCGAGCCGCCAGCGCTTAGATGATTGAACGGTAGGCAGAGGGGGTAGCCCTGAAGCCGGACGAGTGGACTCCGTGAAGGAGTGTCGCGAAATGACCACAGGGTGCATGAAAACACAGCGTGGTCCCAAATATTGGTTGGAGTTTGTACGGCCGTACAATTAGTCATTCACCCTAGCGCCACTGCAGCGCAAAACCAGATGGGGCCGGGGAGGGGTTTTAACGGCATTGGGTACAGCCAAGCCGCGCATTACGCGACTTCGGCGGAAGATCGCAGAACCAAAAAAATCAGATGGAGGATGATATGAAATCGCTCGCAATTCGGCGTCACGCACACCTTGCCGCCCTTCTCTCCGCAACCGCTCTCGCGCCACTCTGGACGAGCTCCGCACTGGCGCAAGGCGAACCGACGGCCTCGGTCGACAACAACACGATCATCGTTACCGCGCAGCGGCGCGAGCAGGCGCTCGAGGACGTGCCGATGGCGATTTCAGTGGTCACGCAGGATACGATCGCAAATGCTGGTGTCACCTCGCTGCGCGACCTTGGCAACGTCACCTCGGGCCTTCAAATCGGTGCGGGCGGCGCTTTCCCCCAGCCTTCGATACGCGGCGTTACCACGTTGCTCAACGGCACGTTCGAGAACAACGTCGCTGTATACGTCGACGGCGTTTACCAACCCGTCGCGCAGGCGATCAACATCGACCTGCCGAACGTCGAGAACGTCCAGGTGCTCAAGGGCCCGCAGGGCACACTCTATGGCCGCAATGCCACGGGCGGCGCGATCCTGTTGACGACCTTCATCCCCACCGACACTTGGCGTGGCAAGGCCGAGGCGACCTATGCCCGCTTCGACGACAAGCGCATCTCAGGCTATGCGGCCGGTCCGATTTCGGACGCCGTGGGCATCTCTATCGCTGGCTATCTGCGCGACGGCGACGGCTACAACCGCCTGCTCAGCCGCACCGACGGCACCAAGAGCACCGGCGGCGCCACGCCGATCCGCCAGGAAGCGCTGCGCATGAAGGCGCGGGCCGAGCTCGGAAACGTTACCGCCACGCTAGCCTTCAACTATGTCAAGATCGATGACGCGCGCTCTAACGTCTACACGCCGATTGAGAACGTCAACGGCGCGGGTAATTTCGTCTACGCCACGCGCGCCGGCGCTGCCACTCTGCGCCAGTTCCTGAGCACACCGGGCGATCATCTGGGCGTCCAGGCATACGACCTTGGCGACATTATGAAGTCGGTCCAGTACGAAGGCTCCGGCACCCTCGACATCGATACCGGTATCGGAAAGCTGCAGTCGATCACCTCCTACTCAGAGGTGACGACGCACAACGCGTTCGATTTCGACGGGTCTTATATCCCGGCCAACTATTCGAGCAACGTCATCGCCGAGAAAACCTGGCAACAGGCTGTCAACTACAACATCGATGCGATCGAGCACGTCGATCTGACGCTGGGCGGCCTCTACTTCAACGACCACCTCTACTTCCCTGAGCCGGGCAAGCAGTACACTGGCAATCTGGCCGGCACCAGCAACGGCCAAACGCCAGGCACGATTGCCGACTATACGCTACTGTCGACCTCCGCCTTCGACCAGAAGAAGGACGCCTGGGCGCTCTATGCCGACATGACGTTTCACGCGACCGAGAAGCTCTCGATCAATGTCGGTGGTCGTTACAGCTCGGAAAAGCAGAAAGTCTTTGCGCAGATCAGCGGTCCGGCTGCCTTTGCCGCCTTCGGCCTGTTCCGCGATCCGCAGAACGTGCAGGATACCTTCAAGAAGTTCACCCCGCGCGTCTCCATCCGTTATGAGATCGCGCCGCGAACCAACGTCTACGCGACCTATTCCCAGGGCTTCCGCAGCGGCGCGTACAACTCGCAGGCGCCGATCTGCGTGAATGCCAGCTTCACCGGCACAAAATGCACCTATGAGCCCGCCAAGCAAGAAACGATCAATTCCTACGAGGTCGGTTTCAAGACCGCAGGGCGCAACTTCCACTTCGACGCCGCGGGTTTCTACTACGACTACAAGAACCTGCAGGTGGCGAGCACCTTCGCTCAGTCGGGCTTCCCGGTGACGGTAATCCTCAACGCGCCGAAGGCCAAGATCTACGGCGCCGAGGCCAGCTTCGACTGGACGCCGGTCGAGAATTTGACCATCCGCGGTAGCGGCACCTGGCTCCACGCGCGGTATGGCGACAACTTCCTGTTCAGCGGCACGGGCGTGAACCCCGCTCAGACCGGCATCAATCCGAATTCCGATCCGCTGAAGAGCGCCGTCAACTGCTCATTCCCGAACCTGACGGCCACGGCGCAGTGTCCGGTCACAGGCCAGCAGAACCTTTCTGGCCTGATGATGTCGCGGGCACCCAACTTCTCGGGCAACATCGGCATGGACTATCTGGTGCCGATGGGCGAAGGTGGCATCCGGTTCGCCGGCAACGTCAAGTACACGACGAAATATGTGCCGACGAACCCTTCGGTCTGGGGCAACATTGCCGGTGTACCCGCCGATCGCCAGCGCGAGCAGCGCTTCGTCCAAGGAGCCTATGCGCTGGTCAACGTCTCGGTCACTTGGACCGACCCCAGCAATCATTATTACGTTCGCGCCTGGGGCACAAATATCACCAATCACAAGTACCGCCTGCACTACAGCGGCACGGGCACCGGCACCTACTCGCCGATGGCCGAGCCGGCGATTTATGGCGGGACGATCGGATTCAAGTTCTAACCAGAACCCGGGCCGCCCTGCGATCACGGGGCGGCCGACCTAGCGTAAAGTCACCAGACCTTGTCAGAGCAAATGCACCGCTTGGTTGCTTGTGAACGTGCGGCCGCTTTCAAGGAATGGATTTTACCCTCGGAACGACCGTTATGTCGGCGGGAATGGCACATCCTCTTAATGAAATGATCTCCCAAGAGGTACGAAGCTTTGCGGTAGCGCTATCATTCTCAGTTCTTTAAGGATTGCAGCGACTCTCGGGCATGCTGGGACATTGAAGAATGGGGGAGATTTGATGGATCGGCGAGAGCTTCTGAAACAGGCCTGCGCGCTGGGGGTGGCGGCACCGTTCATCATGCCCGGACGGGCACTTGCTGATACCGATGACGCGATGATCCTCGCCTCCGTTCATCCGGAACTGCGCGAAATTGCCAGACGCATTTTACCTTTCGGCAGGGCGCCGCTGAACATTACGACGCTCGCCCAGCAGCGTAAGGGTGCGGAAGCTTATGGTCCCAAGCCATCGGCGGACGTGCCCTACGAACGGCGAGTAATTCCCGGTAGCAAGGGTCAGCCTGACGTCGCGATCTATCTCATCAACGCGGCGGCTGGTGCCGCCCGGCCGGCGATCCTGTTTACCCATGGCGGCGGCTTTGTCACGGGGACCGCGCTAAGCAGCGTCGCCAGCCTGCAGACGCTGTGCAAGGAACTCGAGTGCGTGGCGGTATCGGTCGACTACCGACTGGCTCCGGAAACTACCTTTGCCGGTTCGATCGAGGACAACTATACCGGCCTGAAGTGGCTACACACCAACGCGGCGCAGCTCGGCGTCGATAACCGCCGCATTGCAGTCATGGGCGAGAGTGCTGGAGGCGGTCACGCTGCGCTTCTCGCGATCACCGCGCGGGACCGCGGTGAGGTTCCACTCTGCTTCCAGTGCCTGATCTATCCGATGTTGGACGACCGTACCGGCGTGAGCCGGCAGATGCCGAGTCATGTCGGCAACATCGTCTGGACCGCCGAGAAGAACCGCTTTGGCTGGGAGAGCTTCCTCGGGGTCAAGCCAGGAGGTCGCTCTGTTCCCGGCGGCGTGCCTGCACGCGTTTCGGATCTGGCGGGGCTACCGCCTGCATGGATTGGAGTCGGCTCGATCGACCTGTTCGTGGATGAGGATGTCGATTACGCGCAACGTCTCAACAACGCCGGTGTGCCGACCGAACTCATTTTAGTTCCAGGTGCATTCCATGGCTTCGACAGCCCGTTCTTCCCCGCGAAGATTTCGCGATGGTTCAACTCGGCAAAGCTTGACGCTTTACGTCGCGGTTTTGGCATTCCAGGATAATTTCGAACGAAAGGAGCGTAGCAGGCCGCGGCTGAGTACCCATCAACGGAAGGTAACTATTGGCAATTGCTCAGCGAGCCAGGAACGTCAGATCAGTTGGCGCTTGTCGAACGTAAGCAGGCAGCCAATTCCCACCGCTGGACTCGAGCGGGAGGCCAACTTACCGTTTGGCGCGATGTTTCACCTGCATTCCACCAAGAAGCTCCTTGATCGCATCAAGCCAGAGATTTGCATAGCGGGTGAGAGCGATACCGCGCTGGGCAATTGGTATGCGACCGCTCTGTTTTGGAAACCCCAAGTAGCATTGCTGGTATCGGAGAAGACCTTGCTGCCGGTGTTGATGCCGCTGGCACCGGCCGCCACCTTGGGACGTCGCCTTCCTGGCCAGCTCGGCGCCGTTCTCAAGGAGCATGGCATCCCGGCCGATTTCATCGCGCAGGAACTGTGGCGTATGAATGAGGTTCGTTACGCCAAGACCGCAAACCGGAGCGTGGTCGGCATTCTCAACGAATTTTCCCGCCAAGCCGAATTTTGGCTGGCCGCCTATGCCTACGAGAAGGGTGATGACGACGACTTGCTAGCCATTTCCGCAAAGCTCGCAGAAACGCCGTGTGGGCCACTTTATAGCACCCATCTTTCGCCGGATAAGGCTCTTCAATATTTGGTGAGCAGCGGCGCACAGTGAATGTAGGTCCGTCTGATGGTCGGCACCGGTGTTCATCGAGGATCTTGTCAGGGGCTGCGAGCGTTCTCAAGCGCGAGGCCGCGCGCCGGATGAACGCGTGGCAGCTAACAACGCCTCGATGGGGACCTGGGAACGGCAGCAAAGTCGGCGATTGCGGGCGCGTCCGGCCTGCTCGCTATTTTCTGACCGCGCTTAGGATCGCCTTCAGCGACTGGAATTCCAGGCACGGCAACCTCAACCGATCCGACTTACTCTCCAAAGCGGTACTTCGCACGGAATCCCCACATGCGCGGCTGGTTGAGGTAGACGGATTCCGCGCCGGTCGTCTGGTAGGTGGCGATCGGATAGACGTAACGCTTGATGTTGGTCACGTTGGTCATGAAAAAGGACAGGTCGACCGGCAGGCCTCCAACCGAATCCCAGCTGGCATTGAGATTGAGCATGTCGACCGCCTGCACCTTGAAAGTCGTGGGAGCGAACCGCTGGGTGTGAACCTGGTTGGCATCGGTATGAGTGAAGGTACCGCCCAGCGAGATCTTGCCGATGCTCTCATCGAGCGGCAGCGTGTAGGTTGCAGTCACGGTCACGCGGTTCTTGGGCGACTGGGCGAGGGGCCCGCCAACGTCCGCCGCCGGCTGCAGGTCGCTGAAGAATACCGGCAGCGCCGGCGGCACGATCGAGATCAGCTTGGTATTGAGATAGGCATAGCTGAGGTCGAGCCTCAGTCCCTGGAACGGCCGCGCGGATGCGTCGACCTCGATGCCCCAGATGCGAGACTTGCCGGCGTTGGCGATGATCTGGCTCGGCGCGATCACGGCGGCATAGGCCGGGGCAACCACCGAGTTCACTGCAATCTGCTGGTTGGTGAAATTATTGTAGAACGCGGCTATGTTGAAATAACCCGCCACCGCGCCACCGACGCTTGTCTTGGCGCCGGCCTCGAAAGTATCGACCTTTTCGGGATTGAAGGTCTCGAAGCCGAAATTGTTCGAGATGATGCTGCCCTGGCGATAGCCGCGCGCATATTTCGCGTAGAGTAGCAGATCGTTGCTCGGCTTGTAGTCGACGTCGATCAGCCAGGTCGGGCGATTGGACGAGATCTTGATCCGCTGGACGCACTCGGGTCCGGTGGGTCCCGAAGCCGAAACCGGGATCGGATTGGCGGCCGTGCCAGCGTTGAACAGCAGGATATCCTGGCAGGAGAAAGTCGCGACGCCGGGCCTGACTATCGTCGTGTTGATGTTGCGAGAAAGATCGCTCATCCGGTCCATCGTATAGCGAATACCGCCGGTCAGGCTGAGCTTGTCCGTCAGCTTGTAGGTTGCCTGTCCGTACAAGCCCTTGTTGTTATACGAATCCTTGATGTTGGCGGTTGAGATGTTGTTCAGGCCGAAAGCACCGAGAAAGCTTGACGAGCACTGGTAGGCGCCGGGATTGGTGCATTCGATGAAAATCTCGTTGAAGCCCGAATTGAAATTGAGCGGCTTGCTGACTTCCAGATAGGCACCGACCTGCCAGTTGAGCCGGCCATCGGCCGAATTGCCCTGGAACTGGAGCTCTTCGGTGAAGGTCGACTGGCTGGCATAGTGCCCGCTTGGCCCGGTCTTGATCTGGATTCCCGCAGCATGGCCCGCGGGAAAACCCGGGAACCCGGGGAACAGAACATTGGCCAGGTAACCTGCTGGGTAGATGTAGTTGTCACCGAACAGGCTGTAGGCGGTGTCCTGCTTGAACTCGGCGTAGGAAACGTTGTTTTTGACCGTCAGCGTGTCGCTGGCTTTCCAGGTCGTGGTATTGATGACCTGCCAGGTTTCCTGGATTTCCTTCGGATCGGCGACCGAATTGTCGACATCCCAGAAACCGTCGCCGCGCGCCTGCGCACGCGCGATCTGCGCTGCCGCCAGCGGCGCGAGGAAGCCGCCGAGGCCGGGTGCTATCGGGAAGCCGGGATAGGGGCCAGCGGAGATGATCTTCGAGAGCACGCCGTTCGTATGGGACCTGGAGTAACGGGCGATCGTGTAGGTCTCGAGATCAGGTGTAAGGTCACCGACCATGCTCAGGCGCGCAGAGACGTAATTGGTGTCCGCAAACCGGTCTGGCCCAATCCCGCTCCGGTTGCGCAGGTAGCCATCGGCCTTGTTGCGGTCCACCGCTGCGCGCAAGCGGAAGGTGTCGCTCAGCGGAATATTGAGCACGGCTTCGATCCGCCGCTCGTTGTAGTTACCGAGCGTGCCCTCGACATAACCTTCGAGGCGATCGGTGGGCTTGGTCGGAACCAGAAGAATTGCGCCGCCCGTCGTATTGCGGCCAAACAGCGTGCCTTGCGGTCCTTTGAGCACCTGCACGTTCTGCAGGTCGAAGAACTGGCCGACGCCGGCACCATTGCCTGACGTCGTGCCGGAGTTGGCGCGCGGTGCGACCACATCGGCGAAGTAGACTCCGACCGACGGCGAGGTCCTGCCTTCCTGGATGAAACCACGGATCGAGAAACTGCTACGCTCAGGTCCGAAATTGGAGTTGGTCGCGAGAGAGGGAACATAGCTCCCGAGGTCGCCCGCGTTGACGATGTTTCGATCGGCAATGGCGTCCTGGCTCAGCACGGTGATCGAGATTGGAACATCCTGAAGGCGTTCCTCCTGCCGCCTCGCGGTCACGATAATGTCGGAGCCGTTCGCATCGGCTCCGACCGCCGCACCTTGCGCGAATACCGGAGTGCTCACAACTTGAAGCATGGCCACGCCAAGCAAATAGGCCGATTTCCTCATTGGCTCCCCTCCCATTTCGGTATTCGAGACCGAAGTATTGGGTCGATGGTCGCCGTCTAAGCGGTTCATCGCCCACAATTTAGATAGAGGCTACAACGCGTCGGTGTTCGCGAAAAGGGAAAAGACACAGCAGAGTAACATTCCGAAAGCTAGAAAGTAAACTGACGCAATCATGGGTTCTCTCGTGCGGCCACCAGCCTCAAGGGATGGCGGGTTTTCGGCCAATTGCAGCACCTGTGCCCTGTCCGATTATTTTGCGTCAGTACCCAACTACGCGGCAGGCAACACGGCGTGTTCCGATGTCTGGAGGCGATAGGTTTCGGCGAGCGCCTTGCCCAGCGCTTCCTCGATCGCTTCGAGCTGTGCCTCACCGAGGCTGACCATGAAGGTTGACCATTCTGCTGCCGCACTCACAATTCTGGTGCGACGGGAGACTCAAACCTGAGCATGAATGAATGACCGCTTTGGAGAGGCGTCCAAAGACCGACGGACGTCGGCGCTGCCGGCGATTTCTGCTGACGTTGGATTCGGCGGTTCAACCCTTAGTCCTGCCGACCTGGCAGATCGAAATCGATCGAGGCAATCAGACCTGCGGGTCGGAAATCGAGGTTTAGCGATCCGCGATCGAGGCGCTTCTCCAGCATCTTGAACAGTTTCGAACCAAAGCCGCTACGGGTCGGCATGGCGACTTCGGGTCCTCCGGTTTCGATCCAGACCACTTTGGCGCGCTCATCCTCCACCCGCCAGGAGATCGATGCACGCCCCCCCCTCGCGCGACAGGGCTCCATGCTTCATCGCGTTGGTCGCGAGCTCGTGGAGCGCTAGCGTGAAAGGAAGGACCGCTTTCGTCGGCGTTGGAATTTGAGGTCCCCCATCGATCTGGAGGTCAGCGACGTTAAAGGGCCTCAGCGCCGCGGCAACCAGCTCGGCGAGCGGAACCGGGCCTGCTCCCTCGGTCAGCAGCAGGTCTTGAGCCGCGCTTAGAGTCTGTAGCTGCCGTTGGATGGTTTCTGCCAGCGCCTCGGGCGTTGCGGCACTACGCCGAGCGTGGCCGACGAGACTGCTTACCACGGAGAGCAGATTTTTCACCCTGTGGCGAAACTCCTGCAGGGCAAGCGTGAGCGCTTCCTCGTGGTGCTTGCGCTTTGTTATGTCCGCGAAAGAGATGGCAATCCGTTCCCCGTCGATCGCGACGACCGTCGAGCGGAACCAGCCTTTGAACCTGCCATTTTCGTAGGGAAACTCGAGCGTGGACGTCCCGCCCTCATGCAGTGTCTTTGCATAGCGCGCGAAGGCCTCGTCGAGGGCCCCTCCCGCCGGCGCGATCTCCAGAAGCCTTCGCCCGATCAGCGGTGAGACGACCGCGGCGCGCTGGGCCGCCGGATTGGCATACTCCCATTCGAGATCGACGATTTTACCTTGATCGCTTCGCACGGCGCGCAGGATCGCAAAGCCGTCGGGATTGAGCGCCTGCGACGCCTGAAGCGTCTGTTCGCTCGCCAGGAGGGCGCGCTGCGTCTCTTCCAACGCGGTGACCTCCTGAACGCTGACGACGATCGCCGCGACGCGCCCATCTCTGAAGACTGGCTGTACATTTTCGACCCAGGAACGCGGCGAGCTCGAATTCGCCGGGACGTCGCCGCTGAAGTGGAGGTCAAGGACCGGCTCGCCTGTCTCGAACACCGATCGAAAAGGCCCTTCTGCGGCCTCGGCCACGCCAGGTACGATATCGGCAACGGTGCGGCCGATGTGATCGCTCGCCGGCACGCCGTTCAGTACGGCCAGGGCTTCGTTGCAGAAGAGATAGCGCAAATCCGTGTCCAGCACCGCGAGGCCAACGGGAGCTGCATCGAACAGCTCCCGGAAATCCGCCAAGTCGAGTTCCATCAGGAGCCTCCGCCCTTCACGCGACCTGGCTAGCCGCCCGAGGCAAACCGTCAAGGCTCCTCGGCGCCCGCCCGGCCATCTCGTTGCAGCCAGGGCCGCGCATTTCGAGCGAAGCCCTCATTCGAGCTGGCCATTGCCCGCGAGCAACCTTTCGACCGCGGCGAGATGCTCCTCGTCCTCGCGCATCTGTTGGATGTCCTGGATATTCTGGTGTGTGAGCCCCAGGCTCGCGGCGGGCCCAGCGCCCATGCCATCGAACTTCTTTTCGAGTCCCGCTCGCGTGAGACCCAGTCGGCTGTTCAATTTGCGGCGGTAGTCCTGCCAATATTCACGGTCTCCCATGGCGCCTCTCCTATGCGCATGATCGAACGCGAGGCCAGCGAGCTAGCGGCCGACGGCCGCTTTCGACCTGGCGTCTGCCCCAGAGCCCTCGGCGAAGCACAGGCGGCGCCGTGGACCCGCTTCAAGAATTCATGAGAACTGAGCGTCAAATCTCCTTTCGATTTCGACCGGATCGTCGATTGATGCAAAGAGGATGCGCAATTCGGCGAGCGCCCACGGCGCGAGATCGACTGTGCGAAATCGCTTCCCGGGCCCCGCGCCCAGCCGCACCCACCCTCGAGTAAGGAGATATTCGAGGCACTGCTGCGCGGTGGTTGCGGAAATATTGGGGACGGAAATTAGGTCGCAGACTTCGATGGAGGTCGAGGAAGCCGATCGCTCGACGAGTCTGATCAACAGGATCCAGGCAGGACCGAGTATTCTGTCGTTCTTGAGAAATTTCTCTCTAAGCCGAAGCAGTTCGGCTTGCTGGGCATTCACGCGCGCATCGCTCGGCTCAATCACCGTTGCCACATGTCTCTCCCCGCCCTGATCGAAGCAAACGACTCAATCGGGCTACTAAGAAATACTATTGTTGTTCGCAGTTTACGCAAGGGGATTGGGGCCATGACCAGGATATTTTCATTGGCTCTTCAGCTTGGTGACACAGATCACCAACGCCATTCGATCGTCATAAGCCAGCTTCGATCCCACCCTGGGCGCCGCCAGCCATTCAAGCCTGCTGGCCCCTTGCGCGCCGAACAAGCGCGCGGGGCTTCGAACTGAGAAACTTTATGTTTTTCTCGTGTCGCGTTTCTACAAGAAAATCGGGTTAGCTAACGATAGCAATGACATGCGACCCAAAGGATCCACTTGTGGACCCTTACCTGGATGGCGACTCATAACAGGGTCGCCATTTTTTTGTTTCCCATCGCGCAGCGCCGCGGACTGATGAAGCTCCAAGCGTCTTGACGGGCGAAGCTCCGGTTTTTCTGAGGATTGGCGATTTCGCTTGCACTCGTGCCCCAGCTTAGCCTGCTGCCGCAGCTTCTCGCCTGAGAACATCGGACCCCGCGCGCACAGAGATCAGTAGCGAAACCACAATGAGGATGGCGGCAATTCCGAACGTCGAATGCATGCCCGCCGTGATCGCTTTGGGCGATGCCGTTACCACGTCACGCACCGCCGTTCCCCAGGCAAAAACGGCGCCCATGGCCGATGCCCCCGTGATCAGCCCGAGATTGCGCGACAGGTTTAGCAGCCCCGAGACGACGCCGCGTTCTGCCGCATTGGCGCGTGTCATGATCTTCGTGTTGTTGGCCGCCTGGAACAGCCCGTAGGCGGTCGTCATAACGACAATCGGCACGGCATATCCCGCAATGCCGAAGCTCGCGGGGACCACGGACAAAGCAGTAGCCCCGACAGCAAGAGCAGCGAGACCGGCAAGCGCGGCGCGCTCCGAACCAAAGCGATCGACAATTCGGCCTGCCGGCACCCCGGCAATTGCGGCAGCGAGCGGACCGATAGCGAGGATGAGCCCCGCGGCGGCAGGGCGCAGCGAGATGGCTTTGGTCAAATAGAACGGGCCGACGATCAGTGTCGCCATCATGACCGCCGAGACGAGCACGTTGGCAGCAAGCCCGGCGACCAGCTCTCGGTTACGGAACATGTCTATCCGGACAAGCGGCGAAGTCACTTTGATTTCTACGGCGACAAAGCCGATGCTTGCGGCGAAAGCGACAATGAGGGCTGCAGCATTCAGCAATCCAAATTGCCCGCGGCTCAGCGTCAACGTCAAGGCATAGGCGGTGAGCGCGGTGACCATGAGACCCATGCCCCCGACGTCGAAACGCAGGGCTGTCGCCGCTGTGCGCGGAAGATCTCGCGGCAGGGTGCCTATTGCGATCGCTAAGGCGAGACCAGCAATCGGCACGTTGATCAGGAATATCGCCTTGGCGCCTGCCCATACGATCAGAAGCCCGCCAACTGCCGGTCCCAGCGTCGTGCCGACAGCCGACATGGAGCCGAGAAGACCCATGGCGCTTCCAGTCCGTTCAGGCGGTACCACCGCGCCGACAAAGGCCATCGTCAATGCCATCATGATCGCGGCGCCCGCCCCCTGGGCAACCCGGGCGACGATCAGCAACTCGAGGCTTGGCGATAGGCCGCAGAGCAAAGATGCTCCTGCGAAGATTATCGTACCAATCAGCAACAAGCGGCGCCGACCCAGCACGTCTCCAAGACGACCGACCGCCACGATCAGCGCGGTGACGGTCAACAGATAGCTGAGCACGATCCATTGGGCCGCTTGAAACGATGCTGCGAAAGTCCGCGCAAGATCGGGCAAAGCGATGTTTGCCGTACTGGTCGCAAGCGATGGCATCAGCATCGTCAGTGAGAGCCCGGCCAGTGCCCAAGATGACGATCTCTGAGAGTTGGATTGTGAGGCCTTTTTCATCGTGATTGTCCTTGTCCCGACTGTCAGTTCACAGCACGATGCCACTTTAAGTCGACTTGAGGTCAAGCATGAAACTGATCGAAATTTCGGAGGTCGCCAAGCGCTCGGGTGTCCCGGCCTCGACGCTGCGCTTCTATGAGGAGAAAGGTCTGATTGAATCTCTGGATCGGCGCGGACTCCGGCGCACTTTCGGCCACGATGTATTCGGCCGCCTGTCCTTGATTGCGCTCGGCCGGATGGCCGGTTTTTCGCTCGACCAGATCAGGGCGATGTTCGGCAACGGCCTCGCAGCTCAGATCGACCGCAGTTTACTATCACACAAGGCGAACGAACTGGATCGGACGATCAAGCAGCTTAGCGCGCTCAAGAACGGCCTCGAACATGCCGCGTCATGCCCGGCGCCTAGCCACATGGAATGTCCTTCATTCCGGCGCCTGCTGAAAGTCGCAGCGGCCCGAGGGGGTAAGGTAGTGCCGGCGCGCCTGGATCCTCGGATGAGCAAGTCGGGCCCAACCCTTACTTAGCTCGATGAACCGATGGCTGCTTTTGCGTAACCACGAATGGACATTGAACGGCAACAATGTCGGCGGAAGCATTCGCCCGCCTACGTAGTTCTACGAAATCAGCGTCATCGGAATCTAACCATTATTTCCGATGGCCCGCGGCTAGCACTTCGTGATCGCACACCGATCGCATCAATGCCCAAGGTCCAAGTCCGCCATGCAAGATCTCGTTTTCATTATCGATGCGGACGTGCGGCGCCGTGCGTCGATCTCCTTCTATCTCAATAACCAAGGCATCCGCGCCGAACCATTCGAGACCATCGAAGAGTTCGTGGCGTCCTGGCCCAAATCCGGCCTGGTCCTCATGCACGATGAAGCGAATGCCGTCGCCTCCCTCGCTCGGGAGATCTGCGGCCGCCAGGGCTGGCTTCCGATCGTGGCCTATTCGAGCAGCCCGGAGCCATGCGACATTGTCGAAGCCGTGCTCGAAGGAGCCGTCGGCTTTGCTGTTTGGCCGGGCTGCGGCGAGACCTTGACCCGGGTACTGCAAGGTGCCTGCAATCGCTCGAATGCGCTGGCCGCAGGCGGTTCGCGTCAGGTTCTGGCGGCGGCGCGGATCGAAAAGCTCTCGCGGCGAGAGCGAGAAATCCTCGCCGGCATGGTCGAAGGTCTGAGCAACCGGCTGATCGGCGAGCACCTAGGCATCAGCCCCCGCACGGTCGAATTGCACCGCGCCAATCTCCTCGCGAAAATCGGAGCCAAGCACAGCGCCGAGGCAATTCGCGTCGCTATCGAGGCGTCGCTGCCGGCTTTCAAGCCTGCAATCATCAAAATCGCTCTGGCAGCCTGACGGCGCCATCCGCGAAAAAGCATCCATAAGGCAGCGAGGAGCCTTCAATCGCCTTTGTCGGAAGACAAGCTCGTGCTCGAATGGGCTAGCCCAAAGCAACGACTGCACAGTCGGCGGTTCTCGGCGCTAGAAGGGAATGCTCGCTGGCATCGCCGAGGGCCGCATTAACCGCCTTACAGGTAAGTATCTCGGTATCAGCCCTCGCACTGCCGAGCTGCACCGCGCCAACCTGCAGTTCAAAATCAAAGCTAAGTGTAGCGCGAAGCGGTCCGCTCGGCAATCGAAGCGTCGCTCCTGGCCTTCGAGCCGTTGGACTCCAGTGTCCCGCGAAGGATCATGCCGTCAATTTCCTTTTCAGGCCGCACATGTCAGCCAAATGCTGCCCTAATCAATCAGGCTGCCTCTCGAGCAAGCTCGAGCGCCGCGAGAACATCGCCGATCAGTCCTGGGGAGGCTAGGTGATAGCCTTGTACGAAGCCGAAGCCGGCCGCAGTTGCTTCGTGAAGCTGCTCTTCGGTTTCGATACCCTCTAGAACGCACTGCAGTGACAGGGCATCGGCCAGGCCACGAATTGCGGCGATCAGCCGCCGACCGGGCGCGTCGTGCAGTCTGGCGGCAAAACTGCGATCTACTTTTACGATATCGAAGGGGAGTCGGTGAAGCGTGGACAGGCTCGAAAATCCGGTGCCAAAGTCGTCTAGAGCCAGCTTAGCTCCGGTATTTCGCAGTCTCTCCAGTGAAACTCTAGCGGCGTCGAGGTCTTTCACCAAAGCGTTTTCGGTGAGTTCGAATACTATCCTTTCGGGCCGTAAACCCGACATATCCAAGCGCTCGAGGATAAGCGAGACGGTGACGTCATCCGCGACATCGAGAGCCGAGAGGTTAAAATTGAGGCGGACGTTTTCTGGCAGCCAAGCTGCTCCCTCCAAGGCTTTCCCGAAAAGAGTCAGAGTTGTGCGACGAGCCATTCCTGCGCGTTCGGCAGCCGAGATGAGTTGCTCCGGGGAAACGATGCCGACGTGCGGCGAATTCCACCGGGCAAGCGCCTCCACGCCAACGAGAGCGAGGTCATTGGTCGCAAATATCGGCTGAAACGCGACGGTAAGCTCGCGCTCAAGTTCGGCGACCTGGAAGGCCTTCTCGATTTCCCGATCTGAGCGGACAATCTCCGCAAGTTCTGACGAGAAAATGACATACCCGCCCCGCTTGTGGGACTTCGCATAATAGAGTGCGAAGTCGGCGCGATCGAAAAGGTCCTGCGCTGTGCGACCCACTTCGGGATAGCTCGCTAGTCCAAGCGAGCACCCGACTGTTACCGTCGCATCTGAAAGAGGAATCGATTCCTTCACCTTATCGCAGATCCATCGCGCATAGCGGATTGCGTCTGGTGCTTCATGCTTGATCAAGAGACCGAACTCATCGCCGCCGAGTCTTGCCGCGACAATAGAATCTGTAGCTGGCCGCAGCCGATGAGCAATTATCTGAAGTAGCTGATCTCCGAGAGCATGGCCAAAGCCATCGTTCACAGGCTTGAATCCGTCAAGGTCAAGGACGGCGACTGTAAATGCCTGGCCATCCGCAGCCAACATTCGCTCCAGCTCCGCAAAGAAAAATCGGCGATTGGGCAAGCCGGTCAAGGCATCCGTCTGGGCAAGAAGCGCATTTTCTTCGCACAAATTCTGGGTCTCTTCGCGCTTTTGCTCAAGCGCTCTCTGCGAGATTTCAAGGGTTATGAACGAAGCGAAGGAGTCGCGCAGGACTTTGAGGATCACCGCTGTCACTAGCGCGACGTTGATCGCGATCGCGATGTCGACCTTGGATCCGCGGTTGAAACTATGGACGAGAAATGTCCCGACATCGATCAGGCATATTACGGAAGCTGCCCTGGGATGATAGCCAAGGCAAAACACGCACCCAAGGACACTTATCGCGACGAACATCGCGAGGTGGCTATGCTCGCGAATTCCTCCATATTGATCGAGGGCGAGTGTCCACGCCGAGAACGTCACCGCAAACATTGCTCCTACAACCGTTGTCCGCCGTAGAGCAGTTCGAGCCTGGGCGGGCGTAACCTCGCCTTGTTGCCCCATCAGGCCCCAACCTATCATTCGCGTCATGCACGCCGCGATCAAAAGCGCGGGCATCACTAGGGTCAGCCAGACGGGCGCAAGCGTGCGATAGGTGAAAGCGAGCGACGCTGCGCTCAATGTCAACAGCACGTATAGCGGTGCGATCTGACGCCGCAGCTTCCCGACCTGAGCGACTTCGAACTGCGCTCCTGCCTTCGCCTCCCACTGTCGAAAGGGGAATGGAAATTTCATTTATCCGATCTGCGCTTAGATCATTGAGAAGCTGTCAAAAACTAGATGTTGACAACCGCAGTTCCGAGTTAACCACCCTTTTAGAAATTGCGCGCCCAACGCGTGTTGTAGTCTTAATTACAGCCGATCGTCGCCGATCCGACGGTTCGCATCGGCCGTTTGGTTGTACCCATCCGGCGGCCCCCGCTTTGCGCCTTTGTCGGTGGCTCCCGTCTCACGCCCCACCGGCGGAGCACGCATAGGTTTAGGCGCTTACTCCTTCGTGCGAACGCTCCATGGCGCGCTTGTAGGCGTCGCGGCCCGTAGTGCGGGCGATGTAGGCTTGTTCGGCGTCGCCGAGGGTGATGCCGCAATTCCTTTGGCCCAAGTTCAAGGCGTAGGTGACCGAGATATCAGCAGCAGTGAAAGCCTCGCCCGCGAGGTAGGGCGAACTGGCGAGCGCCACGCTAACCAGCTTCAGTCGTTTCTGGAACGACCGCAGGCACCAGGTGGCGCCCCAGTTGTGCCTCTCGGTCTCGGGCGCGATGAACCGGCTGACAACGACGGGCATCATCAGAGTCGCGAGGCCAGCTTCCCCGAGGTGCAGAAACTGCTGGTACGCGGCGAAGTTCGGTTCGTGCGGCGCCGGCGACAGCGGCGTCGGCCCATAGCGCGCCATGAGGTATTCCATGATCGCGATCGACTCCACCATGGTGACGTCGCCGTCCTGAATCGCCGGGATGTAGTCGGCTGGGTTGACCGCCAAAAATTCGGGATCTTGCTCGGCGGCCAGCATGTCGACCTGCCGCAAGCAGTAGGGAAGGCCCATCTCCTCCAGCACCCAGACGACCCGGATCGATCGCGACGTCTGTCCGCCCCAAACGACAATCATCGGCGGCCCCTTCCAACAACGACTGACGATAACCCTAGCAAAGCCATTTGACCTTGGCACTCCAAGCAAACGCCTTCAAATGGGCGAATGACAGTTCCGAGGTCACCCGAAGGGACGCGAATGTCCGCAACGTCGCCGAGGCCTGTCTGCCGGTTGCTTACAGAAGGTCGAATCAATTCCTGAGCAGCGGAAGCCTCAGATAACGAAAGCGCCATCTGCCGTAATCGATTGCGCGGAGGCGATCTGCCTCAGCCGCCAGACTTTGCCCTTTCTCAAGTCCAGTTGCCTCAACAGCCATCTCATCAAGCCGCTTGGCGCGTGCTTCACGTTCGGTCATCCCCAGAGTAACGCACAAGTTTATCCACAAGTCGAGAACTTGCATTGCATCGTCATACGATCAACACATGGACTGACAGCAGTTCGGCAGACGCAGGGTAGAATGCTCATATCACTGCAGTTGCAAGCCCGTGAACGAGCCATTCCCGCTCGCGGCAAGTCGTGAATGGAGGTCCGCTTTCAACGGCCCAGATCTTGCAAGTGAACGGCCGCTCTGTTGGCGGTCACGGTCTCTCTGAGCCGGGCTAAGCGAGACGCCACGCACGTTCAACTGTTGGGGTCAGAATCTAACTCGAAACCGCAGTCCGGACGGCTTTTTCATGGCTCAATCCCATTTGGCCATATATGGACATTATCTTTGAATTTTTCCCGACTGTAGTCCATATAAGGACTATGTTTCAGACCGCCTCAGAGCTGATGGCCAGCCTCGGCACGAGGATCAAAACTCGCCGCGTCGCTTTAGGGATAACCCAAGCCGATGCAGCTGCTCGGGCTGGAGTAGCATACCGCACCTGGCGCCGGATGGAACAGGAAGGCAAGGCCTCCATCGAGGATCTGGCTCGGGCGGCAATCGCACTTCGTTGCGAAGAAGGGCTTACATCGCTCTTCCCACCGCCCGCCGCATCCTCGATGGACGAATTGTTGCGCCAGCAGCAAATGGCAGCGGAGCCGAAACGGCGGCTCCGAGCCCCGTCCCGAAAGAATGTCGGATGAAACTAGCACCTAGCTCACCTCTTCGTATTTCTTGGAACAGGACTAGCGCGACGCCTGCGGAACCTGTCGGTCTAATCGCTTCGGCCAATGGAATTGCACAGCTTGAATGGGATCCGAGCGTCGTTCGTCGATCAATAAAATTCGACCCCGGGCTCTATCCGCCTGAACCGGGTCTATGGCCGGCGAAAGGACGCGAGTTTGATGGTCTTCATGGCTTCCTGTCCGATAGCCTGCCGGATGCCTGGGGCTCACTTCTCATCCGCCTTCAGCTTCGCAAGCTCGGTTTCCGCCTTGAGGATTTCAATGGTGTCGACAAGCTCGCCCTTGTTGGCACAAACGGGCGCGGCGCTCTCATCTACGAGCCCAGCACGACCCCGGATCCCGGGGGCCTTTCGATCGATCTCGATGACCTAGCCGAGCAATCTCGAGCAATCCTGCTGGGGGACGAGATCGAACAGATTAACACCCTGGCAACACTTGGTGGCAGCTCCGGCGGCGCTCGCCCGAAAGTCCACCTTGGCATAGCCAAGGATGGGTCCTTCACCACATCAGAGTCTAACCCGTCCGATGATCTCGAAGCGTGGATCGTAAAGTTCCGCGCGCCTTCCGATCCCATTGACATCGGCCCGGTCGAAGAAGCCTATGCTCAAATGGCCCGGCTGGCCGGCATCAATATGGCCGAAACACTGTTGCTGCCAGCGCAGGAGGGGCCCGGCCATTTCGCGACCAAGCGCTTCGATAGACCCGCGCCCGGCCAGCGCATACACATGGTCTCTCTCTCGGGCGCATTGGAAGCCCCCTGGAGCGTTCCAAGCGTCGACTATGATGGGTTCCTGCGTGCAACGGGGCAATTCACGCGGCATGCTGTAGATGTAGAGGAAGCCTTCCGCCGCATGGTCTTCAACGTGCTCGCCCATAATCGCGATGATCATACCAGACAGCACAGCTACCTGATGGATGATGCCGGACAATGGCGGTTGGCGCCGGCCTATGACCTGACCTACTCGGCCGGGCCTGGTGGAGAACATTACCTTGCGGTCAACGGCGAGGGCCGAAACATCGGCAGAGAGCACGTGTTGTCCGTTGGTGCACGCCATGGAATCTCGATCCGGGCAATGACATTGATTGTCGAACGAGTTCGCGCCGCTACAAATGAGTGGCTCAGGATTTCGGAAGCGGTTGGCGTCACATCTTCATCAAAAGCCGTGAGCGAACGGATTGCAGCTACGTCAAAAACCTTCGACTAAAACGTATTGGCCTATCAACGCGGCCGGTTAGCCATCTTGACGGCTTTCCACATGAACGGATATCCGATTTCGGGAGATCGAGAATGGGCATTGAATGACCCGCAAGTCGGCGACGGCGGACACCTTCCGGATTTCTTCTCGGCCCCAGCCAAGTTTAGTCCGCGGAACAATCTTCGGAAATTGAGATCGCTCGTGCCGGACACTGGCTCTCCGCCCGACGCATCGCATCCTCATCCTCCGGCGCCACTTCGCTGACCAGAACAACAGCATAGCCGTCGTCGTGCAGCTCGAACACTTCCGGCGCAATTCCCGTGCAGATGCCGAAACCGGCGCAGATCTCCGAATTGACCTGGACTTTCATGATCAGCCTGCCTCCTTCGCATCGAATTCCAAGGCGATGTGGGTCAGTCCGCGCAGGATAAAGGTGGGCAGATAGCTGTATCGCCGGGCTCCGGCAGGCCCATGGATCTTCTCGGATATACGGATGTCGCTGGTCCGGTCGAACATGCGGTTCAGCGCAACAACCGTTTCGGCCCGTGCCAGCGGCGCGCCGGGGCAGGCGTGGCGGCCGGCGCCGAAGCCGACATGCAGGCGTGCGTTCTTGCGGTCGAGCTGGAATTCCGCGGGGTTCTCGAACTTGCGGGCGTCCCGGTTAGCGGCGCCGTTCGCGATGAACAGGAAAGTGCCTGCGGGAACGTCGATACCGCCCACGGTCGTCGGCATCTTGGTGAGGCGGAAATCGCCCTTCACCGGGCCCTCGGTACGCATGCACTCCTCGACGAAATTGGGTATGAGGCTGCGGTCCTCTCGCAGGCGCTTCTGAATGTCGGGGCGATCGCCGATGAACTGAAAGGCATAGCTGAGCAGCCGGACCGTGGTTTCCTGCCCGGCGGCGAACACGTTGGCGGCTATGCGAGCAACATCCATCGGATCTGGCATCGAACCGTCCGGGAAAGTGGCCTTGGCGAGTCCGGTGAGGACGTCCTCCCGTGGATTGGCGCGGCGGTCCTCGATGTAGGCCGAGAACTTGTCGTAGAGAAACTCCAACGGCCCGTGCGTCACTTCGCCGTCGGTACCGCCGACCACAGCGCCGCCGCTCTCCTGCTCGACCCGGATCAGATGCTGGCGGAACTCCACGCGGTCTTCGGATGGCACGCCGAGCAGGTCGGAAACGACAAGCACGGCGAAGGGCTGGGCGAAGTCATTCATGAACTCGCATTCGCCGCGGTCGATGAATGTGTCGATCTGCTCGTCCGCCAACTTCCACATGAAGTCCTCGTTCTCCTTGAGCCGCCGCGGCGTGATCAGCGACATCAGCAAGGAACGGTGGGCAGTGTGGATCGGCGGATCCATCGTCGGGAGCTGGTCGTGGAACGGCGTCTTGTCGCGCCACTGCTCGATGAGTTCCGAAATGTCCTCGCCCCGATGCTCGTCGAGCGGAATGGGGCAACCGGCGAAGGGCCCGGTGGTCGACATGCAGGAGGAGAAGCGTTCAGGATCGTTGTAGATTTCCAGCGCCTCGTTGTAACCCGTGACCATGAGGATGCCGTGATGCGGCTCGCGCTGCACCGGCGACTTCGCCCTCAGATAGTCGAAATAGGGATAGGGATTAGCGACCCACCGGTCGCTGAGGAAGAAGTCGTCTGCATCAAAATCCTGGGCCTGGTCGTTCATGGCGGCTCCTTATCGGACGCTCTCTACGTCCCTTCATCCCCGGCCGGTACGATAGCCGAACACGGCTCCCCTTTGCAAAAGCAACTGACGCTGAACCAGTGCGGCGGGCCCCTTTGAGCATGCCATCATCTGGGCAATACCGCGCGCGTCGTTACGATCCGATTTGTTGATTGCGGAACCTCGAGCAGTGCCTTCTTGTGCCCCCTCTCGACGCAAACCATCGGCAAATCTGCCTCGATCAAGCCGTTCGCCAGCCACTGCGAGAGGAAACCTGCCTCTATCCGACGCGAACGTAATCGCCGCGAACCGAGGTCAGGAGTGACCCCGATCTCGCCATCATAGGTGAAGGGGTTGCCCTTCTGTCCGTTCAAAATCGCAACCGCCGCGATACACCATCTATGTCGGCGATCGCCGCCGCGCACTTCCCTGCGACGGTGTGGCACCCAGCGACCCAAAACTCGACCAAGAGCGTGTGCACGTCCTTCCGGACAGCGGACTACGCGACGAAACGCTGATCCGCTAACTCGCAGCCTCGTCCGGTCAAAGGCTCGATGCCGCCTTTCCCTTGGGAAGAGATCTGTCGGTCGAATCGAACGAATTGGCTGTCTCGGAGGCGGTGACCGGGTGGCCAAACAAATAGCCTTGAGCTTGTTCGCAGCCGAGCGAACGCAACGTCTCCGCGGATGCCTCGGTTTCGACGCCTTCGGCGGTCACGGGCATGCCCAGGGCTTTGCCGAGCCCCGCGATCGCGCTGACGATCTTGCGGCTTTCCGACGCATCCATCGACAGCACAAACGAGCTGTCGATCTTTAGATGGTCGAAGCGCAGTTGTCGCAGATGGTTGAGGCTCGAATATCCCTTGCCGAAATCGTCGAGCGCAATTCGGATACCGGCATTTTGCAGCGACGAGAAGACCTCGGAGACCAGTTCAATATCGTCAATGATCGCGTTCTCGGTCACCTCGACGATCAACCTGCTCGAAGGGAAGCCGCATTCCGTAAGGATGGCCAGCAGCCGGGCCGACAGCCACGGATCTTTGAGCTGGATCGGTGAGATGTTGATGGACAGCGACGTGTGAGGTGGCCAGTCGCACGCGGCCATGCAGCCGCTGCGCAAGATGCCATAGGACAACTCCCCGATGAGGCCCATGTCTTCCGCAATGGAGATGAACAGGTCGGGCGCCAGCAAGCCCCGAGTAGGATGATTCCAGCGCGCCAGTGCTTCGAAGCCGATTATGTTGGACTCGCCGAGTGAAATAACCGGCTGGAAATAGGCCTCGATTTCACCGCGATCGAGCGCCGATCGAAGATCCAGCTCGATGACGGCACGCTCGCGCAGGCGCATATCCATTTCGGCATGGAAGAAGTGATATTGGCCTCGCCCGGCGCGCTTGGCTTCGTACATTGCTACGTCGGCCGCTCTCAGGAGCGCTTCGGCAGTCGTCGCATCCTGCGGGCAACGGGCTATGCCAACGGTCGCCCCGATCTCGAGGCGTGTGCCATTGATCACGAAGGCCTCGCCCAATGTCCGAATGACTTGCCCTGCGGTTCGCGCGGGGACGTCTGCCCCGGCCGGATAGGACATCACACAGACGAATTCATCGCCGCCCAATCGGGCAATCGTCGCCCCCTCATCACAAACGCCTTTCAGGCGGCTGGCAACCTCGATCAGCACGCCATCACCGACGTCGTGCCCGTGCAGATCGTTCACCGGCTTGAACTGATCGAGGTCGATGACAAAAACCGCGCATTCGCTGGCGGCATTTTCGACTGCCTTGATTGCGACGTTCAACTCGTCGCTCAGTAGCCGTCGATTGGGAAGCCCGGTCAAGGAGTCATGCCGAGCGAGCAAATTGGCGTGGTTTTCCGCGTCCTCGCGTTTGACAATTTCGCGCTGTAAGTCCGCTGCCCTGCGAAACGCAATAATGAGGCCAGCAAGGCTGCCATAGAAAAGAACCGTGGCGAGTTCAAGAATGTGCCAGTCTTCGTGTCCTGCCACTAACGCTATAAAGGCATCGAATGAGTTAAAACACACGGAGAGGAAGGCGACACCTAGACCGCCTAGGCCGATAATCCAGGCTTCGGCGCGTCGCAGCAGCCTGCCCGAGCCAACATACTTACCCATTGCGCCTCTTCGAAATCTATTAAGCGTTGACTCAAATGCTTGAAAGACTTTATTTCGAAGGCTCGACTCTATTACACCTCGAAAGTGGGAGCGGGTCGCTCCAAATTCCGATATGGAACCCTCTTCCCGTTCCATTAACACGCAGAGGCTTTATTATTTCTTATCGCTGCTCGCGAGGCTCCCGATGCGCCGGGTGGGCTGATGTCCAGAGCGGAGGCGGGATCAACTGGTCTCGCAACACCTTATAATCTGAAAGATGAGAGATGCCGGTCTCATCAAGAAGGTCTAGGCCCGTCTGGTCGACGAACGGTCTGCGGGCCCCGTCTTCAGCCGCCATCGGTTAAAGCCATCGCCTTTGCCTGATCTGAAGGCACCTTTTTATCTGCTCTGCGTCCGAGCCCGAATGCCTTCGCAACGGCCTGACGCTTGGCGGAATAGTCGGGCGCGACCATCGGGTAGTCGCGCGGAAGGCTCCAGCGTAGGCGGTATTCATCGGGCGAGAAACCATGGTCGGTTGCGAGATGACGCTTGAGAATTTTCATTTTCGCGCCGCATTCGAGGCAGGTGATCGCATCAGGTTTGACCGACGAGCGGACGGCAACCTTGGGCTCGGGAAGTGCGGCGGCTGCTGGCGCCTCCTGCCCAACGCCGGCTAGGGCGCCGTAAACCGACTGGATGAGGCGGGGAACATCGGCGGGGGCGACGCTGTTGTGCCCGACATGAGCCGAGACGATGTCGGCCGTCAGTTCCATTAGAATGGGGGTGTCCATTTGCACGCTCCCGAAGCTTGTTATGCCGCGCAGTATCACGGGACTCTGGCGGCGCAACCGCGCTTCGATCGGCTCGGCGCAGAGACATACCCGAACCACCGCAACGACGCACTGAGCGCCGCTGCGGCGCGCTCGGTTCAGCCCTTGGGCGCGGTTTCAGCCGTAGCTTTTGCGGCGCGCGGCGCTTTGGACTTGGCTGCTGGCTTCGTGGCCGCCGGTTTGGGGCTCGATTTGGTCGCCACCTTGGCTCCCGGCTTCCGTCCGAGGCCGATCTTCTTGGCGAGACCACGGCGCATCTCGGCATAATTTGCCGCGACCATTGGATAGTCGCTCTTCAAGCCATAGCGCTCGCGGTACTCAGCAGGAGTCAGGCCATGTCCCGACAGATGGCGCTTGAGCGTCTTGTAGGGCTTGCCATCGATCAGCGAGATGATGTGGTCAGGTGATGCGAGCGAGCGGCGCGGCGTAACAGCCGGAACATACTCGGTCGCCGATGCTACCTCCGGCAACGCCTGCGGCGTGGCCAGATTTACCACCGCGCTGTGCATGGATTGTAGGAAGGTTGGAATGTCTTCCGCTGCGGCCCGGGTATTGGGGTTGGACAGCCACGCCATTGTCAGTTCGGTAGCGAGTTCGAGAAGATCGGTTCCAGACGTTTCGTCGGCCATGAATAGGTGCCTCCATTTTTGGATCAATTAGCTCTACTTACAAAGCTGTGGACGTCAACCTCGCCGAGTAGTTTGTAGCTGCTACCTCAGCATCTTGTTCCTGAGAGTGAAAAACTGTGCGGTGAAACTCTTGACCCGAAAGACGCGCCTGCCGCACCTCGATAGTCGGCGCGCAGAGATCTTGGGCCTGGATCACTCACTTGGCGAAAGGCTGGTCGGTTGTCCGAGTGGCCAGGTGCCGAGGCGCTCTCCCGAACTCGCTATCTCGACAGCGACCTCCTCAAAGGAAACCGACACTACACAGATCGGCCTCTGTTCGCCGCCTGCGGGCTGGAAGCAAAGGATAGGTGGCCGGCCGCCCTGGGCGCGAACGCGCCCTGCCAGCCTCAATCGAAAGCCGTCGGCGGAATTGAACCGATCCAGTGCCAATCGCTTGACGAGGTCGAACGCGCGCGATGCGGATCTATCGCTGCCGGCTTCACCCGATCCGAATTGAGCGACGGCCAAGGTCTGTCCTGGGAGGGTGACCGCCTCCGCGCCGGTCACCAGCACGGTGCTGCCCGATCGAGCGCAGCTCTCCGATGAAGTCCAGGGCCGGCTGATCCAGAAACCTTCTGCACCAGGGCCCGCCGGATCCGGGTCCTCGATTCCCCAGTCCGCCGGCCGCCAGTGCGTGCGCGCAACGTGGATTCGGATTGTTTGCTGCTTCTCATCGTACCGCCAGCGTAGCGGCGCCTTGCTGTCGGCCGGTGCGGGGCCATCACATCCGAACGGGATAACCAGATCGAACCGACGCCCGGCCAGTTCGGTCACCTCCCGAGGAACTGGCCTGCCCGCGGCATGGGCATCAGCTGCACGGTAAGCGGCCGCGATAATGTCTCCTCGCTGGAGGAGGCTCGGCTTCTCCGGAGCCGGCGCACTCGGCGCGTCGGTCGGTGTTGCGATCTCGGGCGGGGCGGGGACGGGGGGAACTGCCTCTGCCAGCAAGGAAGCCAGCCGCTCCCATCGCGATCAAGGCCGCCAAGCCGCCGGCGATGACAAGGCGGCTGGTCCTGAGGCTTGGCTCTTGCATTCTGGGACCGATAGCAAGCCGGCGGCTCAGGGCCAACCGATCTCGGCCAAGCCTTCGCCGCAATCCAGCCGACGGCCCATTGACAGCGGCCAAGCATAGTCGGAGGCACGGGCACGATGACCGTCGACCAGATTCTGACGCTGCTGGTGCTCGGCGGCGTCGCGATGCTGATCTGGGATCGGTTACGCGCCGACGTCGTAGCACTTGCGGGCGCCGCCATTCTGCTGATGACCGGCGTGGTTCAGCCATCCGAAGTTCAAGGCGCTTTTGCCAGCCCGGCGATCATCGCCTTGGCCTCGCTCTTCGTGATCGCCTACGCCCTGGAGCTTTCCGGCCTGCTCGACCGGGCCATAGCGCTGGGCGTCAGCATGTGCACCCGGCTGGGCTCCAAGGGAGTTTGGCTGCTCCTGTCGATGATCGGCAGCGTCTCGTGCTTCCTCAACAGCACGCCCATTGTGGTTCTGGGTGCGCCTGTCATACGCGATGTAGCGACGGCTATCGGGCAATCGCCCAAGCGTTACCTGATGCCGCTCTCCTACATTACGGTGCTCACCGGTTGCTGCACGCTCGTCGGCACCTCGACGATCTTCTCGTGGACGACATGGCACGGATAGCCGGACAGCCGCGTTTCGGAATATTCGAGATCACACCCGTCGGGCTGCCCGTCGCACTCGCCGGCGGCCTGTACCTGTTCCTGCTCAGTGGTCGGCTGCTCGCCAGGCACGAGCACGACGAGCGCGAAGAAGGCAAACCGATCGATCCCTCGCACATCGCGAGCGCGCAGGTGGGCGATGCCGAACTCTTTGCAATCAACCGCCCCTTGCAGCCGCGCAAGGCCGTCGCGGCGCTTTCCGTGTTCGTCGGCGCAATCGCGCTCGCCGCGCTCAACGTGGCGCCGATCGCGGCCACTGCGTTTGCTGGAGCCGTGCTCCTGATCATCCTGCGCGTGATTAGCGCGGACCAGGCTTACAGCGGTCTGAAGCCCGAAATCCTCATCCTCATCGCCGGCATGGTCGTGATCGGAATTGCCATGGAACAGAGCGGTCTCGCCGAACAAGCCTCGAGCCTCCTGATCGGAAGCGTGAATGGGTTGAGCCCCCTAGTCGCGCTAATCGTGCTCTACGTCGTCACCATGGTGCTGACCGAGCTCTTGTCGAACGCGACGGTCGCCGTGCTTCTAACGCCAGTGGCCGTGGCCCTTGCAGACAGCCTCGCGGTCAGCCCGAGGCCCTTCCTCGTTGCGGTGATGATGGCGGCAAGCGCCGCCTTCGCGACGCCGTTCGGTTATCAGACCAACGTGATCGTCTACCAGATGGCAGGTTATCGCTATATGGACTTCGTCCGCGTGGGGCTTCCGCTCAACGTCCTCACTTGCGCAGTCGCGATCCTCGCCATCCGAGAAGCCTTTCCGTTCTGATCGGCAAGTCGGTCGCAAGTCCAACTGACGGTGGCCGGGTTGTTCCGACACGGCCGGGGTGCCATAGCCAATCGTGGGTGTTCGTATCTGAACTGGATGCGGGCAGGTTATGCGCTGGTCGGGCCGCCAGCGAGATCGCCTGCGTCTGGAGCCATTGTTGACCCGCACCATCCTCGCGCGCCCGAGCGCTATCCGCCAGTTCCTCGAAGCCCAGTCGTCCGCGGGACTTGTGTTGATGGCGGCCGCGCTGGTCGCTCTCGTCATCGCCAATACCTCGCTCGGCCCTGGCTATGCGGCGCTGCTGCACCTTCCGCTGGGGCCGCTCACCGTCGGGCACTGGATCAACGACGGCTTGATGGCCGTGTTCTTTTTGCTTGTGGGCTTGGAAATCAAGCGCGAGATGCTGCATGGCGAACTCTCGACCTGGCCGCGCCGCGCCTTGCCCGGGATCGCCGCTGCGGGCGGGATGGTGGTTCCCGCGCTCATCTACTTGGCGTTCAATCGCGGCTCCACCGCCGCCGGCTGGGCGATCCCCGCCGCCACGGACATCGCCTTTGCCTTGGGCGTGATCGCCTTGCTCGGCAACCGCGTGCCGGCCTCGCTCCGGGTGTTCTTGGCTGCCCTGGCGATCATCGATGACCTCGGAGCGGTCGTGATCATCGCGCTATTCTACACGTCGGAGTTGTCGCTGATCGACCTGGCCGGAGCAATCGCGGCCTTGCTCGTGCTGATCGCGCTCAACCGGTCTTGCGTCGTTACACTGATCCCCTATCTCCTGGTGGGAATGGTCTTATGGGTCCTGGTTCTTCGATCCGGAATTCATGCCACCCTCGCGGGAGTAATGTTGGCCTTTACGATTCCGATGGCGCGCAGGCCTGGCCGCCCCGACGCGGATTCCCAGAGCCCGCTGTACCGACTGGAGCACGCCTTGCATCTGCCGGTCGCATTCCTGATCCTTCCGGTATTCGGATTGGCCAACGCCGCCGTTCCCGTCGTCGGCTTACCGCCCACAGCGTTGCTCGCACCGGTGACCCTCGGCGCCGCATTGGGCCTCCTTATCGGCAAGTTCGTGGGTGTGTTCGGCTTCGCGACACTCGCCGTCCGTCTGCGATTGGCGGACATGCCCGCCCACGCCAGCAGGCTCCAGTTGCTCGGCGTCGCCTTGCTTTGCGGCATCGGCTTTACAATGAGCATCTTCATCACGCTCCTGGCTTTCCCGGGCAGCGAACTGCTTCAGTCCGAATCGAAGATCGGTGTCCTGGTTGGTTCGCTGCTTTCCGGGCTGCTCGGTTACGCCGTCCTGCGAGCCGCGAGGCGCGAACACGCGCCAACCGCATCGGCCTAGCTGCCGCTCCGGTCGCGGCTTTTGCTGGCCAAATGCACAGTACATCACCGCCCGCGAGGGCCGCAGTAGTCCGGGATATTACGGAAAGCCTGAAGCGCAGGCGTCCTTCACAGAAGTGTTGGCGATGCGCTGCACGCGCTCAGCTTTAACTGCGAGGACTGCGCCTATGGATCTTCTAGCCTATCCGGACACTACGAGCCTGCTTTTGCCGGTGGAGGATACCGAGTTCCTTCTTCGCGAGGAAATGCGCCCAATCCGCTTTGCTCTCGAATTCGCGAAGGCGGATCTCGCCTTGAAGGACTGGGGGGTGCGCTCGACGGTCATTGTCTTTGGAAGCGCGCGCATTCGATCGAAGGAGGCTGCAGCGCAGGCCCAGGACAATGCGAAAACGGAAGAAGAGCGCAAGGCCGCTGACAACCTTACGCGCCATACTGACTATTACGAGGTGGCACGCGAGTTTGCGCAGATCGTATCGTTGCGCGGCGGTGCCTTCGCACCCAGGCATCGCTGGCGCGAAAATGTGATCGCAACTGGCGGCGGCCCCGGGATCATGGAGGCTGCCAATCGGGGCGCTCACGACGTTGGCGCTCCGAGCATTGGCTTCAACATCACTTTGCTTCGCGAGCAGAGGCCCAACGCCTATATCACCCCGGAGCTGAACTTCCGTTTTCACTACTTCGCCATGCGCAAGATGCATCTGGCGATGAGGGCGTCGGCTCTCGCAATCTTCCCCGGTGGCTTTGGAACTCTCGATGAAATGTTCGAGCTGTTGACTTTGCAGCAGACGGGCAAGGCACTCAGCGCTCCCATCGTTCTGTTCGGCAGTTCATATTGGAAGCAGGTCATCAATTTTGATGCGCTCGTCGACACTGGCATGATCGCGCGCGCTGACCTCGAGCTTTTCGAGTTCGTCGACACGGCGGAGGAAGGTTGGGCGTCTCTTGTGAGACGGGGGCTGACGTCCGCGGCTTCGCCGCGTGAGTGAACTGTTGCAAGGCTCCGGAGCCGTTAGGTTCAATCGAATCCCTTATCGCCGCTCCGCCTCCGGCAAATCCCTTATGGAGGTTTGGCCAAGCCTCTTTAACTGTCGATCTGTGAGCAAAATTGGGAGGCCATTATGAACCTCGAGAAATTCACCGACCGCGCCAAGGGATTTCTGCAGTCCGCGCAGACGGTTGCGATCCGCATGAACCACCAGCGGATCACCCCGGACCACATCCTCAAGGCGCTGCTCGAAGACAAGGAAGGCATGGCCGCGGGGCTGATCCAGCGCGCCGGCGGTAACCCCGCCTTCGCCGTGCAGGAAGTCGACAAGGCGCTGGCCAAGGTACCCGCGGTGTCGGGCGGCGGCGCCCAGCAGACGCCCGGGCTCGACAACGATGCCGTGCGCGTGCTCGACCAGGCCGAACAGATCGCCCAGAAATCGAACGACAGCTTCGTCACCGTCGAGCGGCTGCTCGTCGCGCTGGCGCTCGCCACGACCACGGCTGCGGGGCAGGCGCTGAAGGCGGCGAACGTGACGCCGCAAGCGCTCGAAGCGGCGATCACGGCGCTGCGCGGCGGCCGCACGGCCGACAGCGCCGGGGCTGAGAACGCCTATGAGGCGATGAAGAAGTATGCGCGCGACCTGACCGAGGCGGCGCGCGACGGCAAGCTCGATCCGGTCATCGGCCGCGACGAGGAAATCCGCCGCACGGTGCAGATCCTCGCCCGCCGGACCAAGAACAACCCCGCGCTGATCGGCGAGCCCGGCGTCGGCAAGACCGCGATCGCCGAGGGCCTGGCGCTGCGCATCGCCAACGGCGACGTGCCCGACAGCCTCAAGGACCGCCGCCTGATGGCGCTCGACATGGGCAGCCTGATCGCCGGCGCAAAGTATCGCGGCGAGTTCGAGGAGCGGCTGAAGGCCGTGCTCGACGAGGTCAAGGGCGCCGAAGGCGAGATCATCCTGTTCATCGACGAGATGCACACGCTGATCGGCGCGGGCGCTTCCGAAGGCTCGATGGATGCCTCGAACCTGTTGAAGCCCGCGCTGGCCCGCGGCGAGCTGCACTGCATCGGCGCGACCACGCTCGACGAGTATCAGAAGTATGTCGAGAAGGACCCGGCGCTGCAGCGGCGTTTCCAGCCGGTCTTCGTCGGCGAGCCGACGGTCGAGGACACGATCTCGATCCTGCGCGGCATCAAGGAGAAGTACGAGCTGCACCACGGCGTGCGCATCGCCGACAACGCGATCGTCGCCGCGGCGACGCTCAGCAACCGCTACATCGCCGACCGCTTCCTGCCCGACAAGGCGATCGACCTGATGGACGAGGCCGCCAGCCGCATCCGCATGGAAGTGGAGAGCAAGCCCGAGGAGATCGAGAATCTCGACCGCCGCATCATCCAGCTCAAGATCGAGGAGATGGCGCTGGGCAAGGAGACCGATCAGGCCTCCAAGGACCGGCTCACCGCCTTGCGCGACGAGCTGGCCAACCTCGAGCAGCAGTCGGCCGAGTTGACTACGCGCTGGCAGAACGAGCGCGACAAGATCGCCTCCGAAGGCAAGATCAAGGAAGCGCTCGACGCGGCGCGGATCGAGCTCGACCAGGCGCAGCGCGGCGGTGACTATGCCAAGGCCGGCGAGCTGACCTATGGCCGCATCCCCGAGCTGGAGAAGCAGCTAGCCGAGGCCGAGGGCCAGGCCGGCAATGCCCTGCTGCGCGAGGAAGTGACCAGCGAGGACATCGCCGCCGTCGTCAGCCGCTGGACCGGCATTCCGGTCGACCGGATGATGGAGGGCGAGCGCGAGAAGCTGCTCAAGATGGAAGAGACGCTCGGCAAGCGGGTGATCGGCCAGCGTGATGCTGTCGTCGCGGTGTCGAAGGCCGTGCGTCGCGCGCGAGCGGGCCTGCAGGACCCGAACCGGCCACTGGGCTCGTTCCTGTTCCTCGGGCCCACGGGCGTCGGCAAGACCGAGCTGACCAAGGCGCTCGCCGGCTTCCTGTTCGACGACGACAGCGCGATGGTCCGCATCGACATGTCAGAGTTTATGGAGAAGCACTCGGTCAGCCGTCTGATCGGCGCGCCTCCGGGCTATGTCGGCTACGACGAAGGCGGCGTGCTGACCGAAGCCGTGCGGCGGCGGCCCTATCAGGTCGTGCTGTTCGACGAGGTCGAGAAGGCGCACAGCGACGTGTTCAACGTGCTGCTGCAGGTGCTCGACGACGGCCGGCTGACCGACGGACAGGGCCGCGTGGTGGACTTCACCAACACGCTGATCATCCTGACCAGCAACCTGGGCAGCCAGTACCTCGCGAATCTCGGCGAGGGTGAGGATGTGTCACACGTCGAGCCGCAGGTCATGGAAGTGGTGCGCAGCCACTTCCGGCCAGAGTTCCTCAACCGGCTGGACGAGATCATCCTGTTCCACCGGCTCGGGGTCGAGCATATGGCGCCGATCGTCGAGATCCAGGTCGCGCGGGTGGCCTCGCTGCTCAAGGATCGCAAGATCACGCTCGACCTCACGCAGGCGGCGGAGCGTTGGCTGGGGCGGGTCGGTTACGATCCGGTCTATGGCGCAAGGCCGCTCAAGCGGGCGGTGCAGCGCTACCTGCAGGACCCGCTCGCCGAGAAGCTGCTCGGCGGCGAGATTCCCGACGGTTCGACGGTGCACATCGACGAGGGCGACGAAGGCCTCAGCATGATGGTCGACGAAGACGGGCATTCACGCACGGCACAAAGGGCGGCGTGACAGCGCGAAGTGGCGGGTGAGCCGGGAGGGCAAGCATTATCGCTTCGATGCTCGGCGCCGCCGCTGGTCCGCTAGCTACGACAGGCTACGCGACACAAGGGAAGGCTTCGCTAAGCGCCGATAGTGCAAGGACTCGGGCCGGCATCTGGCGATTTTTGGGATGATCGCGAAGGAAATTCACCACCACCTCGTATTCATCGCCCCATTGCGTGCCGTCGCTCGGGCAGATTTGTCGCTGATCTTTTGGAAGCATCGCGTCGCGCTCGACGATACCCTCGATGAAGCCAAGGCATACGCCGAAGCCAATGGCGCTTATCGGTTCCGCCGGCTGGCTTCGGCAATAGGAAAATAGTCCTTCGCCTGTCGCGACCGGGTTGATGATCGAAGGATCTTCGCCAGCTGTCTGGCTATCTGTTTTTATGCTTGCCTGACCGAGGACAGAAAAGCACGAAAGTGCCAAAGCGCATATACAGGATGCCCTGCGAAAATATGTCTGCCAGCGAATGGTCTTCGAAACCTGCATAGCAGCAGCCCTTATGATCGGTGCAGGATCTCCGAGATTGGAGTGATGCTAAAGCTTGCGGGCGCACATGCAGGATTGCGATTGGGAAAGTCCCTTAGATGTCGTCGCGGCGTTGAATTCGACCGGACCGCGGCAGCCTCTCCCTCATCTCATTCGCGGCAACTGCGTAGAATACCGGAATGATCCGATCGGGGTGATGGGCCACCAAGGGGCGATCTTCTCATAAGGAGCAGCCCCGATGCCGCGCGCGCTCATTGCTGGTGACAACATGGCCGTCAGTCGCGCCATCGAAACCTCCCTTTCAGGCATGGGTTTCGATTGCTTCGACCATAGCTGGACGGAGGCGCAGGCCGTCGCGGTTGCCGGCTCCAAGAATTTCGACCTGATCGTCATCGGCGATGCGCTCTCTTGGGGATCGCCGACGGCGGTGGCGCGGTACTTCTGCGAGAGCATCGGAACGCCGGTCGTGATGCTGCACGCCGGGACCTGCGAAGTCCGTCGTCCCAGCGCCGACGGACCGATCTTCGACGGACCTTTCGATCTGAGCGACCTGGGCAGGGCAGTGCGCGTGGCGCGTCGATCGAGGAGCCTCTGCGGCGTTTCGGCAAGGCCTCCTGGTCTTCGCGGCGGCTTCGCGGAGAAGTGCGCCGCTTGACCGATGCAGGGCTCGAGGAACGCGATCGATGACGAACGCCGCGCATTCGCGCTGCCAGGTGGCAGCCATGACCATACGCTTCGGGTCCTGTCGATCGCCCTGCCGTTCGCGATCGGATTGATGGCGGCAATCATGCTGCTGGACCCTTTGAGGCATCGGCCTGAGGTCAGTCTTCTCATCGATCGTCATAAAGTGCCCTCGGTCGGCAAAAGGTTCGCAGTTGCCAGCGCATCCTATCGGGGCCGGGATGCCCGCGGCCGAACGTTCTCGATCTCCGTCGAGAATGCGGAACAAGAGACGCTGAGCCCACCAATCGTCCGCATGACGGGGCTCATTGCCGCGATCGACCTCGAGAGCGGGCCAGCCAAGGTGACAGCGCTCTCCGGTGACTACGACTACGCTGAAAACACCCTTCAAATTCCTGGACAGGCGGTGTTCGTCGCGCCGGATGACCTCAAACTCACGTCAAGCCGAACAGCGATCGACCTGAGAGCGCAGCGCGTGGTGGCCTCAGGGCCAGTGGCCGGCAAGACTGCGATCGGTACGTTCAGCGCAGACGCCATGGAACTCGACCTCGAAGGTCGGACCATGGCTTTGATCGGTCGCGCCAGGCTGCGCATGATTTCCCGCGAGAAAGACAACGGACCCTGAAGCCGAGGCTGTACAGGCAGAGTCCGACATGGCGCGGCATTCGAGCCCGAAGCTGAAATCCAAACTCATTGAGACCCGTTTTGACTCGACTTCGGCTCGCCGGCTTTCAGCATTGCAAGCTTGGTAGGCTCTTCGCGAAGCAATTGCCGCACGATACGCTGCTTCTGAGGATCGCTCTCCTCTTCACAGAGTCTCTCGTGCCGCTCGATGTTCTTGCGAAGTACCCATTCCATAACCACGCTCCCGATCGAGCTTAAGCCCTCTTCGGAGCCGATCCCGAAGATGCCTTTAACGGGATGCAATCGCTACGAGTATTCATACCGGTCAGGAGCGCCCTTATCGTTCTGCCGCTTCCGTATATCTCCGGATATGTGTGCGACCGCTCCCTTGGCATTCAGGTCGGACGCACAGGAGAGCACAATGAAGAACATACTTCTGCTGGTTCATCAGGATGCGGGTGAGGAGGCGCGATTGAAAGTCGCGATCGATCTAACCCGTGCACTTTCCGGGCATCTCATCTGCATTGACATCACCCCCTTTCCAATCGTGTTCGACCAGGGAATGTCGCTCGCACCTGCATTCATCCTCGACGAGGCGAAGCGCGAAGAAGTCAACAAGGCAGATCTGCAACGAAGAATCGAAAGCGAAAAGATCTCCTGGAATTGGGACGACATCACGGACGACTTCGTTCCCGCTCTCATCGAGGTCGCAACGAGAGCCGATATCGTCGTTCTGAACCGCAAGCTCGACACTACGGCGCGCCCAAACATGCGCAGCATCACCTCGAGCGTCCTCATGCACACGAACGCTCTCGTCGTCGCGGTGGGCGAGCACTCCCGCGGCATCCAGCTCGACTGTCCCGCGCTCGTTGCCTGGGACGGTTCTGCGCAGGCCTCGCTGGCGCTCGAGCGAGCTCTGCCGCTCCTCAAGAAGGCCTCGCTCGTCACGATCTTCCAGCTTGGCGATTTGCCCGAGGAGAGCGTCACCGCAAAAGAGGCAGCGGAATATCTGTCGCGGCAGAAAGTCGCCTCGCAAATCGAGATCGCACCGGCGAGCAACGAGATCGCGGCCGAGATTTGCCTGGCCGCCACGCGGGTCGGGGCGACCTATTGCGTCATGGGAGCCTTTGGACACAGCCGGCTGCGCGAGGCGCTTTTCGGAGGCGTTACCCGCGCGATGCTCGACATGGCGACCCTACCGCTCGCCCTGGCCCACTGACAAAAGGGACGCTTAGGCCCTTTCGCTTTTGGAGAAATGTAATGGCTACCCAGCCCGACAGGATCTTTCCTCAATCTCCGCCTGAGACGATCCCCGACTTTCCCATCCCCAATGCCCCGGGCGAAGAACCTCCAGGCTTCGAACCGCCGCATCCCGATGTAGAATTTCCCGCGCCCGACCCGCAGGAATTGCCGTCAATTCCCGGATGACCGATTCAGACGGGATTGAAGCAGGCCGATGGATGAGGAGAGTACCGCCTCTGGCGTGCGCCCTGCGTCGATCCGCAGCCAACCTGCGAGGGAACCAAGGTCATAGCTCAACTGATGCTCGACTACGGCTTCGTCCGCGTCGGAGGCGTCTAGGATGCGCGTGCCCACGCGTTCGAGCATGGTCTCGGGCGGCGCAGTCAGCCACAGGCCGGTAAATTCGGCACGCGCGGTTGCGGCGATCTGCGCGATCTCGGCCCGCTCCTCGGGCTTGGCGAACACGCCGTCCACTATCACCGTGCTGCCGGCCTCGATCGCGTCCGCGGCCTCTTTCTGCAAAGATGCATAGACTTCGGCGCTTCGTTCCGGGGTGTAGGCGTCTTTGGGCAATCGGGTCTCGGGGCTGAGCCCTGCCAGGCGCTTTCGCAGGACGTCAGTGCGAAGCCAACGCGCACCTGGTGCGGCGCCAACCAGCGGCGCAAGGGCGCGGGCGAGCGTGGACTTGCCAGTCCCGCTCAGGCCGGCGATCACGATGAGTTGAGGTTTGCTAAGTTTCAGGAACGCCTGCGCGGCATCGAGATAGTGTCGGGCATCCGCGACCTTTTGCTCCTGGTCTTTGACCTCGGCCTGCCGCTCGGCAGCTGCGCCGCTGACATGAGCCCGGATAGCCGCACGCATCGAAAGGAATAGCGGAACCGCTCCGAGGCCGTCCGCCTCCTCGCGCCGATCGAGGTACCGGTTGAACAGCAAGTTCGCCGAAGGGCGATAACCGCGCTGCCAAAGATCCATGACGAGGAAGGCCACATCGTAAAGAACGTCGCTCTTGGCGAGTTCCGGATCGAATTCGAGGCAATCGAACAGGGTGGGTTTTCCCTGCCAGAGGCAAATGTTCGCAAGGTGCAGGTCGCCGTGGCAAAGACGGACATGACCCGAAGCTGCGCGGCGGTCGAGGAGATCCCTGACGCGGCCGCATTCTGCGAGCGACGCCTGGAATAGGTTTTGACAGGCGCCGGCGTCGATAATGCCAGGCGCAAGGCGAATCATGCTCTCGAAATTGCTCTCGATTACCCTGCTGACTCGTTCGGCGCCTCTCTCACTCGGAATCGTTTCCGCCAAATCATGGAAACGTGCGATCTCGTCGGCAAGGCTGACGGTTAGCGCAGCGTCCAGCCCGCCGCGCGAGGCCACGTCTTCGAGCAGATCGGTCGACTTGAACCGGCGCATGACCACCAGCCAATCGATCGGTTCGCCTTGCGAGAAGCCAAGCTTTCCATTGGCGAGGCGATTGATGCTGCGGACGCCTAGGTAAAGCTCGGGGGCCGTGCGTCGATTGAGCGTGAGCTCAGCCTCGCACACCGCCTTGCGCTTCGCGGGTGAAGAGAAATCGAGATAGGGGAATTTGACCGCTCTCTTGAGCTTGTAGGCACAATCTCCGGCAAGGAACACGATCGCCGCATGGGTGTCGATGCGTTCAACTCGCTCGAGCTCGCCATAGCTGTCCGGGCGTTCCAGGAACGCAATGACCTCGTCTTGGTTCATGGCCGAAAGCGGCCCGGCTCTTTCGTCTGGCATCGCTTCCCATCCGAACGTCAATCGCTTCCAAGTAGCGTCGGCCGGGCAGCGGCGGTGCACCGCCCGGCCGGCGAACTTCAGGCTCCGATGGCGATTTTCTTGGGCTTGGTCGAGACGTCTTCGCTCTTCTTCAGCGTCAGGGTGAGCACCCCGTCGCTGAACGTCGCGGAGATGCCCTCGGCGTCGACATCGCTGGGAAGGGCGAGCTGCCGACGAAAGCTGCCGAAACGGCGCTCGCTGAGAATGCAACCTTCGCGTTTGCTTTCGGTCTCTTCCTTCTTCTCCCCCGATACGGTCAGGACGCCGTCATGGTACTCGATGTTGATGGCGTCCTGCTTGATGCCGGGAAGCTCCATGGCAAGCCGATAGGAGCCGCCTTCGTCCTTCATATCCGCGACCGGCCGCATGGTGTCGATCGAGGGGAGATTGATGATGCCGCGCGGCGGACCGCTGGATCCGAAATCGTCGAACAGCCGGTCGATTTCTCCGCGCAGCCACCCGAACGGGTGAGGCGGGAGCAGGGAAGCCGAGCGCATGGGCTGCCTGCCGGTCGAGAAAATATCATTCATGATAGCCTCCTGAAATTATAGCTGGGATCAGGCCACGACGATGTGGTCTTCGACATGGGTCACGCCGGGGGCAGCCCAGGCCGCGCGTTCGGCCACCTGGCGTTCGTGCCAGGCCTTGACCCGCCCGCCGAGCTTCACCTTGTTGCCGTCGAGCGCGATCGTGACACCAGCCGCATCGAGGTCGGCCTGGCGATCGAAGGCGTCTTCGATCCTCTTGCGGATATCGCTGGCCGTCGGGCGATGGCGCACTGCCAACCGGTTGATGATCCCGAGCACGCCGTTGATCCTGCCAGCGACTTTCTCGGCCTCCTGGGTCTGAAAGTGCCAGTCGACCGTGCCGGTGAGCGTAACCCAGCCGTTTTCGACCTTCACCGCCATCATGTCGTCCGGAACGAGGACGCTCCAGGTGAAGACATCGAGGATGCGTCTCGCGATCTCGTGATCGGCGGTCTTCGGCGCGGAAGCGAAACGCACCTTGATTTCCTGCGCGATCGCCTTGACGCGGGATACCCGGCGCGCGGCTCTTTCGGCGCCCTGCTTTTCGGCATAGTTCTTCACGAAGCCGTTGAGCGTGACAACGCCGTCGGTCACCGAAACGCCGATGTCTTCGTGGTCGACGCTCGGTTCCCATTCGAGTTCGGACATCACGTCGTGCTGCAGTTGACTGTCGCTTTTCATGAACTCCTCCATCGTTTCAAGAAACAGAAGCAGGCGCTCGAGATATTGGTGGTTGCGGGGACTCGGGTTACCTGCAGGGCCATTTAGGGCTCAAGGCAAGGCCGCCGCCCATTCGCAATATCCCGTAGTATGACACTTTGGCAGAACCACTGCCGCCAAGGCGGTAAGCAAGGCGCTCCCGGTCGCGGCCTTCCGGGAGCAGCGCGTGCACCGAAGTGCGGCCAAGGCACCAAGCCGCCGAGAATTGCCCGGTTCGTCCCACGGCAGCGTGCGACAAGACCGTAATATTCCGTAGTTTCCGATCGAAGAACGCGGCGTACACCCACGCCTGACGGTATCGTCCGGTAGGCATGCAACAACGCAAGGCATGTGCCGGGTCTTTGAGGGCCGAGAGCCGCGCCGTTCGAACCAAAACGCTTAGATCGATCGGAATGGAGTTCGCCATGGAGCCGCCGCAGGCAGTGAAGCAGCTCGTCGTACTGGCACATCCCAGTGCCCAAAGTTTCTGTTCGTCAATCGCGCGGCGCTGGCAGGAACGCGCGGAGCGCAATCATCAGATCTGCGAACTCAGAGATCTCTATCGCGACGGTTTCGATCCGGTTCTTCGGGCCACCGAGCAACCGGGTAAGATCGGCTTCGCACCTAGCGCTGACAATGTCGCCGAATGCCGGCGCCTGCAGGACACAGAGGTTCTCGTCTTTGTCTATCCCGTCTGGTTCGGCTCGCCGCCTGCCATTCTCAAGGGTTATTTCGAACGCGTAGTCGGGTGCGGCACTGCATTCAAGGAAGGCGAACAGGCCGCGAAAGCCCTCGCCAACGTGCGCGTCGTGCAGATCGCAACGTCAGCCTCGAGCGAGCCCTGGCTCGCTGAGAAGGGTGTGAAGGGAGCACTTCACACGCTTTACGATCAGTACATTGCCGAGGTTTTCGGGGCCAAGGAAGTCCTGCGATTGCACCTGGGAATGATCTTGGAAGCGATGGACAGTCACTACGCCGCGTCGCAGCTCAGCCGGGTGGACGAATTCGCGGATCGTGTCTGCGCAGCTGCGAACGCAGAGCGTTGGGAGAGAGCGGCATCCGGTCTGGGGCTCCGGAATCCGACCCTGCGCTAGACGCGTCAGGACCAGTTTGGCGGCGCGCAGCAGCGCAGCCGCGATCAAGAAGGAAACCATTATGTCGAAGATGACAGCCGCCGTGTTCGTCGAGCCAGGACGTATCGTGCTGGACTTGAAGCCCATTCCGGAAATCGGCCCCCTCGATGCCCTGGTGCGCATCACGACGACCACGATATGCGGGACCGATGTCCACATTCTCAAGGGGGAGTATCCGGTCGCACCCGGCCTTACCATCGGTCACGAGCCCGTGGGGGTCATCGAAAAACTGGGATCGGCGGTTCAAGGCTACCGCGAAGGCCAGCGGGTGATCGCCGGCGCGATAACGCCCTCGGGCTGGTCCAACGCATCTCTCGACGGCTGCCATTCGCAATGCGGTGCCGGGACTGCTCATGGCTGGAAGCCGATGGGAGGATGGCGGTTCGGCAATACGATCGACGGCGCCCAGGCACAGTTTCTGCTCGTTCCGGATGCCATGGCCAATCTCGCCCCGATACCCGACGACTTGACGGACGAGCAGGTGTTGATGTGCCCCGACATCATGTCGACGGGCTTCGCGGGCGCCGAGGCGGCTCGCATACGCATCGGCGACACCGTGGCCATCTTCGCCCAAGGACCCATCGGGCTCTGTGCCACAGCGGGAGCGCGGCTGATGGGCGCGGCCGCGATAATCGGCGTGGAGTCCATCGGAGTGCGCGGCGAGATCGCCCGCAACATGGGGGCGGATCACATTGTCGATTTTACCAAAGTCGATCCCGTTTCCGAAATTCTGAAGCTGACAGGCGGGCGAGGCGTGGATGTCGCCATCGAGGCCCTGGGGCGGCAGGAAACCTTCGAGGCTGCTCTCCGCGTGCTGCGTCCCGGCGGAACGCTGTCATCGCTGGGCGTCTACTCGACCGATCTCAGGATACCGGTCGACGCCTTTACCGCCGGTCTCGGGGACAACAAGATCATCACGTCGCTCTGTCCCGGAGGCAAGGAACGCATGCGCCGCCTGATGGCGACCGTTGCCGCCGGGCGCTTCGATCCGGCTGCGCTCGTGACACACCGCTTTGTCCTCAACGACATCGAAGCCGCTTACGATCTGTTCTCGCATCAGCGGGACGGCGTGCTGAAGGTTGCCATCCGCCCGTGACACTTTCCGAGCTGACGAGGCCTGTTGGCGAAAGATGCGGCTCTACCTATCCTGTTTCGAGATGGCGGGCGGCAAGTGCGAGACCGGGGTTGCAGGCGGAGCCAATCGGGCGAACGGCCGCTTATCCGCCTGGCGATCCCCGGATATCCTTGTCGATCTTCGTGAGGCGTCGATGGCTCGGCACAGTGCAGGCATCCTTTTGTATCGCGGCGCCAAGGACGGGGTCGAGGTCTTGCTTGTTCACCCCGGCGGCCCGTTTTGGCGCGGACGCGACCGCGGGGCCTGGCAGATCCCCAAAGGACTGGTCCGGGCCGGAGAAGAGCCGCTCGCCGCAGCCTGCCGCGAAACCGAAGAAGAGCTAGGCATAAGGATCGACGGTATACCGGTCCCGCTCGCGACGATCAGGCAGAAGGGAGGGAAGGTCGTCGAGGCCTTCGCGCTCCATCAGGACGTCGACGTCAAAGCGCTCCATAGCAACAGCTTCGAGATCGAATGGCCCCCGGGCAGCGGCACGATGGCCGCGTTTCCCGAAATCGACGCGGCGCGTTGGATGTCGCTCGGCGAGGCCGGCCACTGCATCCTTGCCAGTCAAGATCCGCTGCTGGGCGCCCTGGCGGAGTTGCTTGAACCCGGGCCTCGCTGACGTTTACATGACGAGGACGGCTGCTCCCGTGATCCCGCCGGCCCTGAGATCCGCAAGCGCCCTGTTCGCTTCCCGCAGCGGATAAGGCGTCGTCACCGTACGGATGTTCGTTTTCTCGACCGCCTCGAAGAACGATAGGCCGTCCTCGCGGGTTAGGTTTGCAACCGACAGGATCTGCCGCTCTTCCCAAAGATCGCTGTAGGCGAAGGCGGGAATGTCGCTCATGTGAATGCCCGCGCAAACGACCCTGCCGCCCTTCGCCACCGACCGCAGAGCTATCGGAACGAGGTCTCCCACCGGGGCGAAGATGATCGCGGCGTCGAGTTCGGCCGGTGCCTTCTCGTTGGAGGATCCCGCCCAGGCACAGCCCAGCGAAAGCGCGAAGGACTGGCCGGCCGCATCGCCAGCGCGCGTGAAGGCATAGACCTGCCTGTTCTGCCAACGCGCAACCTGGGTCAGGATATGAGCAGCAGCGCCAAAGCCGAAGAAACCCAAACGCTTGCCCTTGCCAGCGAGGCGCAAGGCCCGCCAGCCGATCAGGCCGGCGCACAGCAGGGGTGCCGCCTCGACGTCGGACAGGCGATCGGGAATGGAGAAACAATAGCGCGGGTCCGCCAGCACATGCGTGGCATAGCCGCCGTCGCGCGTCGCTCCGGTGAATTCGGCGTTGTCGCAGAGATTTTCTCGAGCCGACCGGCAATAGAGGCATCGGCCGCATGTGTGCCCGAGCCAGGGTATGCCGACGCGCTGACCGGTTTCGAAGCCTTCGACGTCGCCGCCGACGGCGGCGACGTGCCCCACTATCTCGTGGCCGGGGATGATCGGATATCTGGCACGGACTTCACCATCGAACACATGAAGATCGGTCCGGCAAACGCCGCAGGCTGAAACTCTGACGAGCACCTCGCCGTCGCGGGGGCAGGGAACCGGGCGCGTTACGGCGCGCAGATCCCGGCCTGGCGCATCGATTTGCATGGCCAACATCTGCTCCATCCTAGGTCTCCTCGCTTGTCCGGCAAGGCCAGGCCTAGCCTCGCGGGCAACCGACGTCCCTTCGTAATGCTACGGTGCCGCAGCGGTTACGGGAAATTGCGGATAGGTCCGGTGCCAACGCTACCTCAGAGTGCTGCCCATGAAGACGGAGGGTGACGATGAGACAGGATACAGCTGCCGAACCGGTGTCTCGCCCGGCTAGTCCCGCACAGCGCAAGGTGATCCACGATTTGCGCAATCTTTTCGCAATCATAGGCGCGGCCAAGGGGCTGTTGGAGCGGGATCCAAATTCGGCGCGGCGGGAAGAGCTCTTGACCGCGATCGGCGAAGCGACCCGTCAGGGCGGGCAGTTGACCACGGAACTTCTGGCGAACTGCGCCGAGCAACCGAAACCAGTTCTATTCGACCTGATCGACCGGCTGGCAAGGCTCGCGCCGATGCTCCGCGTGCTCGCCGATACCGAAATCAATCTTGCCCGGGCCTGTCGCTCGGCCCAGCTCTTCATCCGCGCCGTTCCCGCCGATTTCGATGCGGCGCTCCTCGAACTGGTCTCGAATGCCGCTGCGGCCGGCGCCAGTTCGGTAACGGTCCGCACCCGCCTGTGCGGCAGCGATGTCTGGCTGCTGGTTTCCGACAATGGCGCGGGTATGTCCGCGTCCACGCTCCAACGCGCGCGCCGCGGTCACGACCTCGGTCTTGCCCATGGCAGCGGTCTTGCCCGGGTCCGCCAGTTCATGACGGCTGGTGGCGGGCGGGCTCTTATTCGCAGCTGTCCCGGCGGCGGGACATCCTTCGCCCTGATTTTTCCAGCCGGCGCGGTCGCCGCACCGACGTCCGCGATGCGACCGGCCTTTCCGGCGTTTGAAAAGCCGAAGGCGCTCATTCACGCGCCCGTCCGGCATCCGGTCGCGGCATGACGCCGTTGCTTGGCGATCCTGGAAGCCGGTAGGTCGATCCGGCGGGCGGTCCATGCGGCACCAGCATCTCGGGACCTCGCCGGCGGCCCGAAAAGGCGCTTCAATGCGGCGCTTCGGGCGATCGTCCAAAGGTCATTGAAGCCTATGCCGGGTGCCGCGTCCTGTTTGGAAGTATCCGGATAGAGCGGTCCCGCCGCGATCGCTGCGGGCCGAATTCCGGCGAAAGCGCGGCCGCTACGGAACATTACGAATAGGGAAGGGCCCTCGCCGGATGGACTATCTCGAGCGAAGGCGCGCGAATGCTCGCTCCTTACAGTCCATGCCGAAAAGTAGGGGGGTACCATCATGACGAATGCTTCAGTCCGCAGCACCCTGCCGATGCTCGCGAGCGACGAGGGCCTCAATCGCTACCTGGCCGAAATCAAGAAATTTCCCTTTCTGTCGGCAGAGAAGGAATACATGCTGGCGAAGCGATATCGCGACTATGACGACAGAGAGGCCGCGGCAGAGCTTGTCACAAGTCATCTCAGGCTCGTGGCCAAGATCGCCATGCGCTATCGCGGTTATGGCTTGCCGATTTCCGACCTCATAGCCGAAGGCAACGTTGGCCTGATGCACGGCGTGAAGCTTTTCGATCCGGATCGAGGCTTTCGTCTCGCGACCTATGCGATGTGGTGGATCAAGGCCTCGGTCCAGGAATTCGTCCTTCGTAGCTGGAGCTTGGTCAAGCTCGGCACCACCCGCAGCCAGAAGAAACTCTTCTACAATCTTCGCCGCCTGAAGAAGCAGCTCGGAGCTTACGCGGATACGGACCTTCGTCCCGACCAGGTTCAACGCGTAGCGAGCGAGCTCGGAGTCCGGGAGGACGAAGTCGTCAGTATGGACCGGCGAATGATCATGGGCGGCGATGCATCGCTCAACGTGACCATGGGTGACGAGGGGCAAGGCGAATGGTTGGATATTCTCGCCGACGACCGCCCGCTTCAGGACATTGCCCTGGCCGATGCCGAGGAGCTTGCGATGCGATCCGATTTCCTGCGCAAGGCCATGAACCGGCTGACCGACCGCGAGCGCCATATCTTCACCGAGCGGCGCCTCGCAGAACAACCAAAGACGCTTGAGGAGCTCAGCGAGGTGTACCACGTCAGCCGAGAGCGCATCCGCCAGATCGAGGTGAAGGCCTTCACGAAGGTGCAGAAGGCTATCCGCGAAATGGCCCAGGCGCAGACCGTGTTCGCCGCCTGAGCCAGCCTGGCCGCGAAAGCCGCGCAGCCGCTTGCGGCGCGGCATCGGCCACTCGCAGCTCGGTCCAGACCGCCCTGGCGCAGCGGAGCGCTCCACCCCGCTGCGCCAGGACCTTCAGAGCGAGCGCGTGGCAATGCGAAGCGTGGGATCCTCAGGATCGCTCTCGATTACGAAACCGAGTTCCTGTTCCATTCTGATCGCGGCGTCGTGATCGGCATACTCAATCGCTTCGATCTTCGCGATTTTCTCCGCCCGGGCGTAGCGCAGGACATGTTCGAACAAGGTCCAGCTTACGCCGCTTTTTCTCGCGTCCGCGCGAGTGGTGAGCGCGATTTCGGCTTTGCTGCGGTCCGGCTCAGCAGCGAGCATGGCAGTCGCTATCACCGTGCCAGGATCGGTGCCGAATGCCAGAAAGGTCATGGTGCGGCGATAGTCGACGCGCGTCATCATTGCCAATTTGTCGTGCCCGACCTCGCTGACGCCGGACAGGAACCGGAAGCGAAGATCCTCCGGCGAAACGTGCTTGAAGAACTCGGCCAGCAGAGCTTCATCGTCCGCCCGAACCGGGCGCACGTGAATGGCAACGCCGTCTCGCGTCACGAGATCTGCCGACCAGTTCATCGGAACCGGCGTGATCGCGTGCCTAGGATTGGCGACCGGCTGGGGCGAGAGGCATACCCGCGCGTCGAGCGCGATGACGCCATCGTAGTTCGCGAGGAGGGGATTGATATCGAGCTCGAGAATGTCTGGAAGATCGACCGTCATCGCGCTCAGCGCATCGAGAACCGCGGCCACGGCGTCGAGATCGCAGGCCCGCACGTTCCGGTATCCCTTCAGTCGTTTTGCGATCGCTGTCCGGTCAATGAGCGCAAGGGCGTCGGCATGATCGATCGGCGCGAGGCTCAGCGCTTTGTCGGCGACGATCTCGACTGCCGTCCCGCCGGAACCAATCAGAACCAGCGGACCGAAGGCCTCGTCGCTGGCGATCCCCGCCAACAGCTCGAACGCATCGCGGCGTTCGATCATCTCCTCGATCACGAAACCAGCGATCAGGGCCGCCGGCCGTTCCCGCGCGAGCCTGGCCGCCATTTCGCGGGCAGCTGCTGCCGCGGCGGCTGCAGTGCCAAGCCCGAGGACGACGCCGCCGACATCTGACTTGTGCGACAGGTTTGGCGAGGCAATCTTCACCACGAACGGCGGCTTCAGCGACCGGCATGCGGCTTCCACCGCACTGGCATCGGCCACGAAACGGCTCTCCGCGACGACGATGCCATAGGCGGTAAGAAGTTCCTTGGTCTCGAGCGCCGTAAGCTGCGTGCGGCCCTGGCCGCGCACGTTTGCAAGAACGCGCCTGGCGCGTTCGAGGTCGCGTTTGACTTCGCGCGAGGCGGCCGGACGGTCGGTAAGATCGCTCCGCGCCCTGCGGGCCCTGAGCAGATCGCTGAAGCCGGCGATTGCATCCTCGGGCGCGGAAAAGAGCGGTATCCCGGCCTGCTCCATCGCGCCTTGCGCCTCCGCGGCGTTCGTATCGCCCAGCCAGCAGGCGAGGACGGGCTTGACCCGCCCTTCGCATCTCGCCGCGTCCACCGCGCCCACCGTTGCCGCGGCAAACGCTGCAGACGTGGCCCGGCCGGTCGGGCAGTTCATGACCAGTAGCGCGTCGATATTGTCATCGCACAGCATGGGCGGAATGGCAGCAGCATAGCGAGCAGGCCCGCCATCGCCGATAAGGTCGACCGGATTCGCCCGGGACCATTCGCGCGGCAATACTGCGTCGAGCGAGGCGAGCGTCGCGGCGCTCAATTCGGGCAGCCGTCCTCTGGCCAGGGCAAGCGCGTCGACCGCTAGGATGCCGGCGCCGCCGCCGTTGGTCACGATGCCGAGGCGATCGCCGCGCAGTCCCTTGCACAGGCACAGCGTCTGGGCGGCGTCGAAGAGTTCCGTCAGCGTTTCGACCGTGACGATGCCGACCCGCTCGAATGCTGCACGATAGACCGCGTCCGATCCGGCCAGCGCGCCGGTATGCGAGAAAGCCGCCTTGGCTGCTGCGGGAGATCGGCCCGCCTTGATGGCGACGACGGGCTTGAGAATTGCGGCAGCGCGCGCCGCGGAGAGGAATTTCGCCGCATCGCTCACGCCTTCCACGTAAAGCAGGATCGCATCGGTTTCAGGGTCGGTCGCAAACAGATCTATGAGATCCCCGAGGTCGACATCGGCCATGTCGCCCGCCGATACGATCCCGGAAAAGCCGATGCCGCGCGCGTCGGCCCAGTCGAGCATCGCCGTGATGAGCGCGCCGCTTTGGGAAATAAGCGCGAGGCGGCCGCGCTTCGATTTCGCCCGGGCGAAGGTCGCATCGAGCTTCGCGCGCGGAGACACGATGCCCAGGCAGTTCGGGCCGACGACGCGCAGCAGGTGCGGCCGCGCCTCGTCGAGCATGGCCTGTTGCAGTCCGCTGGTCCTGGTCAGCCCGCTCGATAAGACGACCGCGCACTTCGTTCCGCGGCGGCCAAGTTGTCCGATGATCTCCGGGACGGTGGGAGCCGGCGTCATGACGATCGCCAGATCGGGTGCCTCGCCGAGATCATCGACCGATCTGACGCAGTGAATGCCCGAGCGTTCGAAAGGGTGAAGCGTTACGACCGAAATCGGACCGGCGAATCCGGCGTCGAGGACGTTCTCCAGAACGAGATTCCCAAGACTTCCCGGACGGTCCGAGGCACCGATGAGGGCAAGACTGCGGGGGCGCAGCAAGGGCGCCAGATTGCGGATCGTCATGGTCGAGGTCTCTTGGAAATGCTCTCGAAAGCGAGCCTGACATGTGATGCGCGTCGTGCTGCGGCCTCGATATCCGTAATCTCCACAATGATGCCTGAAGGGCAGGTGCCCCTAAGGCCGGCGCGGTTGAAGGACGTCACTAGTGTTTTCAAGTGGACACAATTTGCTGCATAAGACGATGGATGGCCCAAGTGCGGGATCGCTTGGGGGGCCGGCATGATGCGGCGGGGAGTACGTATACGGATGCCTGCGTGGGAACGCTCGGCTGCACTGCGTTATATCGAGGCAGCAGTGTTCGTACTGCTGTTGCTGGGCGTTCGCCTGCTCGTCGATCCGTGGTGGGGCGCAGGCGCCGGGTTCGAACTGTTCGGACTGGCCGTCCTGGCATCGACCCTTCGCTGCGGAACGGCCCCGGCCATTTTCTCGGCACTGTTTTCCACCGCGATCGGTCTGTTGCTCGCGAGCCGGGACGGGCTCGACGTAACCGACCTGACCCAATCGGCCGTGTTTCTGCTGACCGCAGCTGGCATCATCGTTCTTGGAAGCGCGGCAGCGTCCCTGCACAACCGGGGAATTGCGACCGGTGAGGAAGCTGCCCGCCTGGCCGAAGAACTCGGCCTCCTGATAGATGGCGCGCGAGGCTACGCCATCTATATGCTCGATACCGCAGGCCGAGTGACGCTTTGGAACAGCGGAGCCGAGCGGTTGACCGGCTGGCCGGAAGAGGAAGTCATCGGCAAGCATTTCTCGCTGTTCTTTCCGGACGATGCGGTCGCCCGCGGCGAGCCGGCGTTCGTCCTGTCGACCGCGGCCGCAGAAGGACAGTTCGACGAAGAAGGTTGGCGCTTCCGCAAGGATGGCTCCGAGTTCCTCGCTGCGATTACTGTGACCGCGCTCCAACATGGCGATGGGACCTTGCGCGGCTTTGCGAAGGTCGTTTGCGACGTGACGCAGCGGCGGGCCGGTGAGGAGCAACTGCGCGTCCGCGAGAACCTCCTGACGAGCGTGCTTTCTACGGTTCCGGACGCAATGGTGGTGATCGACGAGAGCGGGCTCATCATGTCCTTCAGCGCCGCGGCGCAAGTGCTGTTCGGCTACAGCGAAGCCGATACGATCGGGCGCAATGTCAGCATGCTCATGCCTTCGCCCGATCGCGAGCGCCACGACGCTTATGTCCGGCGGTATCTCGATACGGGGGAAAAGCGGATTATCGGGATCGGCCGCATCGTCTACGGCGAGCGCAAGGACGGCACGACCTTTCCGATGGAACTATCGATCGGCGAGGCCGTCACGGGCACCGAGCGACTCTTCACCGGCTTCATCCGCGATCTGACCGAACGCCGCCAAACCGAGGAACGCCTCGAATCCCTCCAGTCCGAGCTGATCCACGTATCCCGAGTCAGCGCGATGGGGACGATGGCCTCGACGATCGCGCACGAGCTCAATCAGCCGATCGCTGCAATCGCGAACTATGCGGAATCCGTGCGCGACATGCTGGCAGATCCTGCGCAGGACGACTTTGCTCTCATGCGCGAAGCCTTGGACGAGACCGCGAAGGAGGCCCTGCGCGCCGGGCACATCGTTCGCCGCCTACGAGACTTCGTCGCCCGCGGCGAGGTCGAAAAGACGATCGAGGCCTTGCCCGCTCTCATCAACGAAGCTTCCGTACTGGGGCTCATGGCCGCACGCGAGCGCGGCGTCGACGTGCAATTCGATCTCGACCCCTATGCTTCGCCGGTATTCGTCGACAAGGTTCAGATCCAGCAGGTGGTCATCAACCTGATACGCAATGCCTGCGAGGCGATGACTGGCGGGGCCACGCGCCGCCTTACCGTCCGCACGCGAAACGATGCGCCGGGTTTCGTTCGGGTCTCCGTGGCCGATACCGGACCCGGCATCGCGCCCGAAGTCGCGGACCAGCTTTTCACCGCTTTCGTCACGACGAAAAGCGAAGGCATGGGCCTCGGCCTCTCGATCTGCCGCACGATAGTCGAGGCGAACGGGGGACGGATCTGGATGGAGCCGCGCGAAGGCGGCGGCACGGTGTTCAATTTTACCCTGCAGAGAGAGCAGACGGAAGGTGCGTGATGAGTGACAAGAAACTGGTCCACATCGTCGACGACGAGGACTCGATCCGCCGTTCGGTCAGCTTCATGCTCAAGACCTCCGGTTATCAGGTCGAGACCTGGAACTCCGGCCAGGCTTTCCTGAAGGACGTAAAGCACGCCGAGCACGGCTGCATCCTGCTCGATATTCGCATGCCCGAGATCGATGGCCTCGAGGTGCAGCGCCTCCTCGCCGAACGGGGCGTGACGATGCCGATCGTGATCATGACGGGGCATGGAGACATTTCCATCGCGATCCGGGCGATGAAGGGCGGGGCGGTCGATTTTCTCGAAAAGCCGTTCGAAAAGGCGGCGCTACTGGGCGCGATCGAGGAATCCTTCGCGCGCATCGCGAATGCGACCTCGGCATCGGCGCGTGCGGCCGATGCGGCAACGATGCTCGCCGCGCTGACGGCGCGCGAGCGGGACGTCCTCGAAGGTCTTGCCCGGGGCTTCCCCAACAAGACCATTGCCTATGATCTCGGAATTTCGCCAAGGACCGTCGAGGTCCACCGCGCGAATCTTATGGTGAAGCTGGAAGTGCATACCCTGTCGGATGCGCTTCGAATAGCCTTCGCTGCGGGCCTGGGAAGCTAGGACACTCGGGACTATTACGTAGCGATCTCAGTTGGCGCGCGTGTCATGTCCGTCCTGTGACAAGGATGCTTGAGATGGACATGAGCGTTGATGTACGCATGCCGGCAGGGCCGAAGGTCATGCTGCTGGAGGATGACAACGGGGTAAGGCGTTCGCTTCAGATGCTGCTCCAGGGGCGGGGCTTCGCCGTGAAGGCCTATGCCAGCGCCTCCGCACTCCTTTCCGATCCGCAGCTCGCCGGGATCGATTGCCTAGTCGCCGACTATCGTCTCGGCGCCTCGGACGGTGTTGCAGTCTTGGAAGCCCTCCGCTCCGGGGGATGGAACGGCCCGGCGATTTTGATGACCGCGTTCGGCACAGAAGAACTTCGCGCCCGCGCCATATCGGCCGGCTACAGCGAGATCTTCGAAAAGCCCCTCAAGGATCATGTGCTGGTCGCTGCACTGCAGCGGCTGACGTCCTCGGATGGCGCTTCCATCGGGCTGTTGCCCGCCCCGGGCACGCTGCGGTCTAAGTAGCATTCCCAATACAGGCCGCGCCGGGGCGCACCTAGTTTCGGGCCAGGAAGCTGGAGGTGACTTATGAAGAATGTTCTTTTGCTGGTGCATGACGATGAGGGCCAGGAGGCGCGGTTCCAGTCGGCTCTCGACCTCACCCGGGCCCTGGGCGGCCATCTCACTTGTGTCGACGTCTCCGTTCTGCCGATTCCGGTGGCCGGCGACTATTACGGCGGCGGTGCAGGCACGGGCCTGCTTCTCGAAGTCGAGCGCGACCGCGAGCACGCGAACAAGACGCGAGTCGAGGAGCGGCTGCGCGAGGAAGGCCTTCCCTGGACCTGGATCGACATCACGGAAAGTCTGTCCGCAGGCGTGCTCGAAGCCGCGGACATGTCAGACATCATCGTCCTCAACCGGAAGCTCGACAGTTCCCGCTCGCCGAACATGCGCGACGTCACGAGCGAGGTCGTGATGCATGCGAGAAAGCCGGTGGTCGCGGTGCCCGACAGCGCGCGGCGGTTCGATCTCGACAGGGCGCTGATCGCCTGGGACGGCCAGGCATGCTGCGCCGAAACCGTGAGGGCCTGTATTCCGCTGCTCTCTCTGGCCAAGGAAGTCGAGATATTCATGGTTCGCGACGGCGCGGAAAACATCGAGCCGGCCGAGGCCGCCGCCTACCTGTCGCGTCACAATATCCACGCCGAAGTGCGGATCGTGACGGACGGGCTCACGCCGGCCGACGAAATCATCACCGACGAGATGACCCGTTTCCGCGCCGACTATGTGATCATGGGCGCCTACGGCCACGGGCGACTTCTAGAAGCCTTCGGCGGCGTAACGAAGCGCCTGCTCGCCGCGAGCCCCATCCCGCTCGTTCTCGGACACTGAGGCAGTCCGGCGGCAAGGCGGCCGGAAGGCCCCCTTGCCGCCGGAAGGTCCCTGGATACCAGCGGGGCGCCGCGCCAAGATCGGATTCAGATGGCTTCCAGAGCCAGTGCCGCCACCCGCCTGAGCCACTTCTTCCGGTGTTCGTCGCTTTTCTCGACATTGCCGACGATCGAGTGACGCACAGGAGAAAACCCCACGAACCCGAGGACGTTGCGCTCCAAGCTTTTGAGGCTGTGCGCGCGGTAGACGAGCCGATAGAACAGATCGGGCATTCCCATCGTCACGATGATGCGCGCCGATCTTCCTGCAAGAAGCCTGGAGGGTCCGGTCCCACCGGACCGCGCGATCGCGAATCCCGGTCGGGCAACCTGTTCCAGGAAACCCTTGAGCAAGGCAGGAACGTCGCCAAGCCACAAGGGATAGGCAAGCACGACGTGGTCGGCCCAGATCAGGTCCTCCTGTGCGCGCCGAATAGTGGCGCACGGCGGTCCATCTTCCCATTCCCGCGCCGAGCGCAGGAGCGGAAAGTCCATTTGCGCGACATCCACGCGCCGGACCTCGTGCCCGGCTTCGAGCGCGGAGGAGGCATAGGCTTTGGCCAAGGCGTGGACGAAGCGCTCCGGAGCCGGATCTGGATGGCCGTCGATGATCGCGATCCGCGTCACGATCCCTTCGTTCCTCCGAAGCTCCCCGACGGCGCATCGGCAAGCGCCAGAGACGTTACGACCCGCAAAGGCCACAGGACGCCGTCCGTGTCGGCGACCGTAATGTATTCGCCGACCTTCAAGCTATGATTCTCGAGGTGGAACAGCGTCTCGTCGTCGTCGGGACCGCGCTCGTAGGACAACGCCCACCCCGCAGGAGTTCGCACGACGTAGCCGTTTCTCGGATGATCCTCGCCCCAGTGTTTGCGCACGGTCGCCTGCCCGCGCTGGTGGCCCAGTTCGGTTTCGTCGATCATTCCATCCTCCGACAGCGGGAGGTGCAGGATATAGATGTGGCGGGACGATCCTTCCGGATGGTCCTCGGTTCGGGCCAGTTCGAGGCGAATGGTCTTCCATGTCATGCCGGAAGATTGCCCAGCTGGATTGGCGCGCCCAATACGGGATGTTCCTAATAGGCTCGCAGCGCCGACGTCCTAGTTCTCGCCCTCGGCCGTGCCTGACGCGGCCCGGAGTGGGGGCCTCATGTCACGCATCGTCTTGCCGATATTCCTGATTTTGCTGTGCGGCGTCTCGTCGCCGGCACGGTCAGCGGAACCGTGGCCTCGCACGGATGCGGCGGAACTCCTCGCGGTGATCGAGGCCATCGGCAGCGATGGCCTCGATCCCGCCGACTACGATATGCGCGCGCTTCAGGATGCCATTTCCAGAGGCGGCGAAAGCGACTGGAGCGAGCGCGCGTCGGCGGCCTTTCTTCGCCTGGCAGGCGACCTCGGCAATGGCCACCTGCGCGATCGCAGCACGGTCGCCTGGCACATTGACGGTCCGGCGCTTGGCGATCCCGCAGCACGGGGCCTGCTGGCGCGGGCTCTTGCGACCCACGAGGTTCGCCAGACGCTGATGAGCCTCGTTCCCCAGCACCGGCAGTACAGGCTGCTCAAGGCAGCGCTTGCGACCACGCCGCCACGTGACAAGGCAGGAATAGAGCGGCTGCGCGCCAATCTCGAGCGCTGGCGCTGGATGCCACGCGACCTCGGCACCCGATACCTGCTGGTCAACGTTCCGGCATTCACGGTCAGTCTGGTCGACCAAGGCCGCGTGATCGAGCGGCGCCGGGTCATCGTCGGAAAGCGCTCGACCCCCACACCGCAGTTCGCCGCAAAGGCTTCCGGCGTCGTCTTCAACCCCTGGTGGCAGGTACCCGAAAGCATCGTGCGCGAGAGCGTCGGCGCGCTCCTGCGAAACCATCCGGCTCAGGCGCAGGCGAGGGGGTACGTCATGGCCGGCGGGCGATACCGCCAGGCTCCCGGGCCTGACAATGCCTTGGGCCAAGTCAAACTCGTCATGCCCAATCCCTACAGTGTCTACCTGCACGACACGCCGAGCAAGCCGCTCTTCGACCAGGATGTGCGAGCGTTCAGCCACGGTTGCATCCGGGTGCAGGACGCGGCCGGCCTCGCGGCGTCACTCCTTGGCGGAGTTGGCAGGCGCGAGATCGACCAGGCTATCGCTGAGGGCCGCACCGTGCAATCCAACCTTGCGAGCCCGCTTCCGATCTATGTGGCCTACTTCACCGCCGCGATCGAGGACAACGGCGACTTAGCGACCTTCCCCGACATCTATGGGCGGGATGGTCCGGTCGTGGCCTCGCTCGTGGACCGCGAACTCGACGAAGTACCCTGACCATCCGGAATATTCCTAAGTGACTGGGCCGCGGCGGCGCGAGAAGAAGCCCGATCGTCTCCTGGAAAGGCCCGCTATGAAATCGGTTTTGCTGCATGTCGGGGATGACCCCGCGATGGACGCCAGGCTTCGCGCGGCCGTGTCGGTGGCGCGATTGTTCGGCGCCAGCCTGAGCTGCTATCAAGCCGCGCCCGCCGCCAATCTCATCGCGCAACAGAGCTACTTCGGCCTCTGGCCGGCTTCGCCGCGTCAGCGTCTCGGAGAGCTTCACTGGCAGGCAGAGCAGCGCCGCGCGCTGGTCAGGAAGCAGCTCGAGGCGTCGGGGTTCATGCCGTCATGGCTGGACCGCCAATGTGACGCCACGCTTGCGCTTGTCGACCTGGGGCAACTGGTCGATCTCGTGGTGGTCGGACTTACGAATGGGCCCGGCGGCCATGAGATGAGATCGCTCGTCGCCGATGTGGCAACGGCCATACCGTCGGCGGTACTGGCGATCCCGGAGGGGACGGGCGACTTCGACTGCGCGGGAGCGGCTGTCGTCGCCTGGGATGGTTCGCCGGCGGCATCCCACGCCCTGCGGGCGTCAAGACCGCTGCTGCAAAAGGCGCGGTCCGTCGAAGTGGTAACCGTGATTCGCGATGGCATTCGTGTCTCGGCCGAGCGGCCGACAGCCTATCTGGTGGCACACGGCGTGATCCCTTTCACGAGCGAATGGCAGGCCGATGGACACGGTGTCAGCGATGTCCTGCAGAGCATCGTTGCAAGTATCGAGGGGGACTACCTGGTCCTCGGCGCCTATGGGCATGCCCGGCTGCGCGAGGCAGCATTCGGCGGCGTGACACGCGAACTGCTCGAAGCTGCATCGTTTCCCATGCTGTTCGCGCATTAAGCGGCCGCAATGGAGCCATTCGCAAGTTCCGTTGCTGGCTTGCCGAGCGGGGCTTCCGTCATGGACATCGCGGCCAGTGCGCGCGGGCTCGCTCTCGCGACCGCGATCGGCCTTCTGATCGGAGCAGAGCGCGGCTGGCGCATGCGCCACGAGGAGCCGGGCACCCGGGTCGCCGGAGTGCGCACTTTTGCGCTCCTGGGTCTTCTCGGCGGCCTCGCCACGATCGCTTCGGCCCATGGCCTCGGCGCGCTCGCTTTCCTCGTCCTTCTGGGGGCGATTGCCATGCTGCTCATCGGCTATCACAGCGAGATGCGCTCCGCCGCGCATCTGAGCGCCACTTCGGCCATCGCCGGCGTCACCACGATACTGCTCGGGGGATTGGCGGCAGCCGGCTACATGGCCCTGGCCTGCGTCGGTGCTGGCGCGGCGGTAGCCCTCTTGGCGTCGCGCGAGGCCTTGCACGGCGCGATCGGCCGCACGAGCCAGGCGGAAATGACCGCGCTTCTCCGGCTGGCGCTCGTCACGTTCCTCATTCTTCCGATCCTGCCCGACGCGGACATCGGACCGTGGGGCGGGATCAATCCGCGCCGGATATGGTTCGTGGTCGTCGTAGTCGGGGCCATTTCCTTCGGCGGATATGTCCTGGCCCGCTGGCAGGGCGGACGGCGTGGGCCCCTCATGGCCGCCTTGGTCGGTGCGCTCGTATCCTCGACCGCCGTCACTATCGAGGCGGCACGGCGAATCCGGGAAAGCGGAACCAGTCCGGCCGACGACGGCGCGGTCTCGCTCGCCTCGACGATCATGCTCGTTCGCGTGATCGTATTGACCCTTGCCATCGCTCCCGCAGTTGCGGGGGATCTCCTGCGCTTGCTCGGTCCAGCGCTTGCAGTGTCCCTGGTCGTCCTTGCTCTCAGCCTGAAGCGGGCGCTTGCCGGCGCTGGGGAACGTGAGACCGTTGCGCGGCCCCCGAGCCTGGCCCTGGCCTTTCTCTTTGCCGGGCTCGTCGCGGCGCTGTCCTTCGGCGCGCGCTGGGCCGGGCAACGCTATGGCAGCGAAAGCGGAGCACTCGTCATAGCTCTTGGCGGGATGGTCGACGTCGACAGCTCGGTTGCGGCTGTCGGGGCGCTTCCGGCGGGCACGCTCGCGCAGCCGCTCGCCGCCTTGGCCATCGTCGGCCCCGTCCTGTTCAATACCCTGCTGAAGCTGGGCGTCGTGCTGGCAGTGGCGGGACGGCGGGCCGGCCTGGCTGCGGCCAGTCTGGCCGTCACCGCGCTTGCCATTTTTGCCGGAGTGGGATGGGTATGGTTCTAGCGAGCGTAACAGAAGCGCCGGGACGAATGGAGAGAAGGCGCTCTCGTTTCAGGCTTTTCTGCGCTCGCGGAATTCAGCCATGCCATCAATGACTTCGCGCATCAGCTTGATCGCTTCCGCTCGCTTTTCGGCGGATTCGATCCGCTGGAGCTCGCGCTTCAGATTGGCGCTGAAGTCCGCGTAAGCGTTCTGCCAATCCTTGGCGAGCACGGACCTCAGCTCCGCCTTGCCGGAGCAGAGGCGCCGTGCCGGCGCTCCGGCGCACAGCTCGAAGGTTTCGCCGATCTCGAATGCGACCACGCTTGGATAGGTCTTCGCCATCTCTTGGCGCAGCGCGTCAATCGCGCCTGCCTCGCCGTGGTCGAGGAACAGGGTGCCCGCGATCGGCGAGCGCTTCCTGATCCAATCCATGAGCTCGCTGCGATCGGCATGCGCCGAATAGCTATCGATCCGCCGTATCTGAGCGCGAACCGCAACGTCGCGCCCTGAAATCCGCACGCGCTCCGCGCCGTCGACGATGGCCCGGCCCAGGCTGCCCTGCGACTGGAAACCGACGAAGAGGACCGTCGAATCGCGCCGGGGGAGATTGTGAAGGAGATGGTGGCGGATCCGTCCAGCCTCGCACATGCCGGAGGCGGCGAGGATCACGGCTCCCGACACGGTGTTGAGGTGCATCGATTCCAGCGTGCTTTCGACGAAATGGAACGAGGGATGCTTGAATATCTCCGCGCCGCCGAGGTCCTCAAGCTCGCCGCGATGACGCCAGAAAACTTCGGTGGCCCTGCTTGCGAGGGGGGAGTCGATGAAAACCGAGATCCCGCGAAGCTTGCCCGTGTTGATAAGCATGGCGAGATCGAGGAGTAGTTCCTGCGTGCGCTCGAGCGCGAACACGGGAATGACCAGATTTCCGCCGCGTCCTAGCGCTGCGGATACTTCCGCCTCGAGAAGATCGCGCCGCTGCGGGATCGTGACCGTGTCCCTGTCGCGATCACCGTAGGTGCTTTCGCAGATGACATGATCGAAGCCCGAAGGCGCGGAGGGGTCCGGATGAAAGCTCTTGTTTTCAGGGCCCAGGTCGCCGGAGAAGAGCGTGCGCACGTCGCCCGCGCTGATCTCTATGGAAACGGCACCGAGGATGTGGCCGGCGTTCCAGAACTGGGCGGATATGCCAGGGCAGGGCGTGAACGGCTTGCCGAGCTCGACAGTCTGGATGAGCTTGAGGACGCGCGAGGCATCCTCCACGGTGTAGATCGGCTCGATGCCGTTCTCGTCGGCGCGGTCTGCGCGGCGGTTACGCCTCTCCACGTCCTGTTCCTGGATCCGCGCGGCATCGGGCAGCATGACTGCGAGGAGGTCGCTCGTGGGCCGGGTGCACCATATTGGTCCGTCGTAACCTTCCGCGATCAGGCGAGGCAGGAGTCCGCTATGGTCGATATGGGCGTGGGTCACGAGCACTGCGGCGATCTGCTTGGGATCGAAATCCCACGGCGCGCGATTGAGGGCCTCGAGGCTGCGAGAGCCCTGGAACAGGCCGCAGTCGACCAGGATTCTCCGGCCGCCAAAGGCATATTCGAAGCAGGAGCCCGTGACGGTCTGCGCCGCGCCGTGGATCGTAAGAGTGGGAGCGGTCATCTCGTCTCCAATGTCGTGTCTGAGGTGAATTGGCCGGCCTAGGCTTCTTCGGCGCAGCTCTCGAGGCGCTCCATGTCCAGGACCTCGATCGCCCTGCGGTTGGGGATGGCTATTATCCCCTGGTCCCTGAGACCCGTAAGCTGGCGGCTGACCGTCTCGATCGTAAGGCCAAGGAGGTCGGCGATGTCCTGCCGGCCGAGCGGCAGGTCGAACTCGATCGTTTCCGCCCCGCCTCCGGCGCCCGCATAGGGTGTTGCCCGCTTTGCCATTTCGAGGAGAAAGGAGGCCACGCGCCCCGTAGCGCTTTTGCGGCCCAGCAGTAGCATCCATTGCCGCGTGCGGTCGAGCTCGGTCAGCGTACGCTGAAGCAGGCTATGCTCGAGGTGGGGGTGCTGCTGGGCGAACTCGTCGAAGGCCGAGCGCCGGAACGTGCAGACCTGGGCATCGGTCAGGGCAACGACGGAGTGGGTTGCGGTCGGACCGAAGGGCCGGCCGATGAAGTCGCTGGGAAAGATGATCCCGAGCGTCTGCTCGCGGCCATCGACCGTCGATGAACTGAGCTTGAGAACGCCTTCGATGACATTGCCCACGAGCAGCGACTCGTCGCCCTGCCAGACCATGGTCTGGCCGCGCCTGAGCAGCTGATGACGGCCCAGACTGTTGAGCGCGCCGAGTTCCTCTGGCGACAGCGAACTGCAGATTGCCGTCTCGCGGACAGAGCATTGGGCACAGGCATTCATTATCTCACCGCCTCGTCGATCTTTTCGTTGCAAATGCTATCGGCCGGCGGTTCGCAGCCAGGTATCCGTAATTTACCGAAGGGGTCTGAAGTTGGAATCGCTCAGATCGCGGTGCTGAAGCGCTGGATGGGGTCGGCTCGGTAGGGATCGAACAGGGCAGCGACCGAACGCGCATAAGGACGCGCTTCCTCCCGCAGGACGAGTCCGCTCGACTGGCGTTCGACCAGCCCTTTCTCGATGAATGGGGCCAGGCGCGAAGCCGTCTCCCCCAGCAAGGTTTCGTCGATTTCCGCCCGGCCGTGGCAAAGCAGGTCTTCGATGATCCTGGCGCGGGATTGATCCACCCGGGAGCGATCTATGCCGCGAATACTGGTCAACCGGTCCTGCGACAGCAACATCTGGTATCGGCCCGCGTTCTTCTCGTTCTGGACGATGATTTCGGGAAACGCGCTGATCGCAGAGGCACCGAGACCGACGAGCACCGGGGCCGCGTCGTCCGTGAAACCCTGAAAATTGCGATGGAGGCGGCCGTCCTGCACCGCCTTGGCCAGAGGATCGCCCGGCAGGGCAAAGTGATCGAACCCGACCGGCAGGTAACCGGCAGCGACGAGATGGCTGTATCCTTGCTCTGCCATGCGAAACCGGGTTTGCTGGTCGGGCAGCGCGCTGGCATCGATGCGCCGCTGACGCGCAAGCATGTGCGGGACATGGGCGTAGCCGAAAAGAGCCATGCGATCGGCACCCATGCGCACGGCCTCGCGAAGCGTATCTTCAAGCGCGGCGGCGGTCTGGCCGGGCAGGCCGTACATGAGGTCGAAGTTGAGCGACGTCACGCCCGCCTTGCGCAAGAGGTCGCAGCAGGCCTCGACGAGATGCAGAGGCTGTATTCTGCCGATTGCCGCTTGGATTCCGGCATCCGTCGTCTGGACGCCGAGGCTTGCCTGCGTCACGCCGACGCCGGCGAGCGCGGTGCCCCAGGCCTCATCGAGCGAGCGCGGATCCAGTTCGATCGATATGACCGGGTTAGAGAGCGCGAAGGCATGGGTAAGAGAGAGCATGAGGCGGACGAAGTCCGTGGGTGCAATCGCATTCGGGCTGCCTCCGCCAAAAGCGAGGCGGCGAACCTTGGCGGATGGAGGGAGCAGCGTCCCTACGAGGGCGATCTCGCGGTGCAGCGCATCGAGATAGCTCGCCAGCCGCGCGTGGCGATTGCTGCGGCCGGTGTTGCAACCGCAGTACCAGCAGATTTCCTCGCAGAAAGGAATATGGACGTAGAGCGACACATCGCCGCTCGTCCGGGCGAGCGCCGCCTCGAACTCCCCGGCGCCGACGCTCGGCCCGAACTCTGCCGCCGTCGGGAAGCTGGTGTAGCGCGGGACGGGCGCGGCGAGCAGATCGGGATGATAATGCCACATGCCGCTTTGCTTGGCAGAGGGCCGGGCCTTGTTCATTGCGGCAGGTCAAAAATTGCGGAGTCAGCAGCAGCGATACCGTCTTTTGCGCGAGCCGCCGGTGTGACAGCCCTTGGCGCAGCAGGGCTGCGTCCCTTCGCGTGCGGGCGCGCCAGGAGCGAAGGGTATGATTGCCACACGGTAGCCGCCGGCGCAGGTCGGGGCGGAGACCGCCATCGCGGCCGGAACCGTTGCCGTGAGCGCCGCGGGACCCAGGCTGAGCAGCGCAAAGACGGTGCGCCAGCTCATGGCAGTTCCTCGCCCTCCTCGTCGATCAGGATGCGGCTGGCCGCACCTTCGAGGTCGTCGAACTGGCCTTCCCGAAGCGCCCAGAAGAAGGCGGCGAGGCCGCAGAGCCCGAGGAACAGCGCGATGGGTATCAGAGCGGCAAGGCTGGTCATCGCGCCGCCCTCACCAGGCGAAGCGAATTGGTGATCACGAGAATCGAGCTTGTCGCCATGGCCACGGCCGCGATCAGCGGCGTCACGTAGCCGAAGATCGCCAGCGGCACGGCAAGGACGTTGTAGCCGACGGCGAGCGCGAAGTTCTCCCGTACCACGCGCATGGTCCGGCGCGCGGTCCGCAGCGAACGCGGAAGGGCGCTCAGCGAGTCTCCGAGGAAGACGATATCCGCCGCCTGGCGGCCGGCGTCGCTGGCCGTGCCCGGCGCGATCGAAGCGTCGGCGGCGGCGAGGGCGGGACCATCGTTGAGCCCGTCGCCTACCATCAGCACGCTGTGGCCGCCGTTCTGCAGCCGAACGATCGCCTCGGTCTTGTCCCGGGGACTGGCGCTTGCCTGCCCGGTGAGGCCGATGGCGCGCGCGACCTCGGCGACGGAGCGCGCGTTGTCGCCCGAAAGGATCGAGGACGGAACGCCGAGACGAGCCAATTCGTCGATCGCGGTCCTGCAGTCCGGGCGCAGGAGATCACTGAAGGCGATGAGCCGCACCGGCTCGCCGGCGATGTCGAGGGCGACCGCGATCGTCCCAGCGCTGTCTGGACGCCGCAGCGCCGCGGGCCGACCGTTCCAGACGCCTCGCACACCGTAGCCAGGGGTTTCGGTCACGTCGGTGAGCGGAGCGGGCGAATGACCGGCCAAGGCATCTGCGAGAGCGCGCGACAGCGGATGGCGGCTGTGGGAGGCCAGGGCCAGCGCGATTCCTGCGTCCCTCTGCGAGAGTGCTACGAGCGCGATGGCATCGGGCGCCGGGCGGCCCATGGTCAAGGATCCGGTCTTGTCGATCAGGGCGCGATCGACGCGGGCGAGGCGCTCGAGCGCGCTGCCGTCCTTGACCATCACCCCTTGCCGCATGAGCGCGCCGCAGGCGACCACCTGTGCAACCGGCACCGCGAGCCCGATCGCGCAGGGGCAGGTGATGATAAGGACGGCGATCGCAATCACGGTCGACTGGTAAAGTCCGGCTCCTGCGATCATCCAGCCCGCGAAGCTTGCAAGCGCCAGCGTATGTACGGCGGGAGCGTAGAGCCCCGCGGCACGATCGGCTATGCGTACGTAGGACGAGCGCGACTGCCCGGCCGCCTCCATCAGCCGCGCGATCTCGGCAAGCGAGGTGTCCTCGCCGGTCGCGGAAACCCGCACGTCGATGGGCGCATCGAGGTTGAGTGTACCTGCATGCACCGCTTCGCCCACACTGGCCGGGACGGGCGCGCTTTCGCCGGTCAGGAGCGACTGGTCTAGGCTGGTCCGGCCCGCAACGATTTCTCCGTCGGCGGCCAGTCGCTCTCCTGCGGCAACGCGCATGAGCATGCCAGGCTCGAGGTCGCGGGCCTCGGTCCAGGCGAGCTCTCCCTCCGGCGTCAGGACCAGTGCACCAGGAGCAGCCTGGCGCAGGAGCGCATCCACACCGGCCCTTGCCCGGTCGCGCATCATCGCGTCGAGCGCACGGCCCGCGAGCAGGAACAGAAGGAGCATCAAGGTGCCGTCGAACCACGCGGTGCGGCCGTGAGTCATCGTCTCATAGAGGCTGAGCGCGGTGGCAAGCAGGATGCCGATCGATATCGGCACGTCCATGTTGGTGTGCAGCCGCCTGAGCGCTCTCCAGGCCGAAGCGAAGAAGGGCCGGCCGGCATAGGCGGTCGCCGGGACCCCGATCAGCGCTGAGATCCAGTGGAACAGGTCACGCGTGCCGCCATCGGCGCCCGACCAGATGGAGACCGACATCAGCATCACGTTCATCGATGCGAATCCCGCCACTGCAAGCGGGGCGAGCAGGGGTCTGACGGCCGAAGCCGCGGGACCGGCATCTTCAAGGCGCGGCTGACTGACGAAACCGATAGCCTCGAGCGCTGCGACGAGTTCGGGTGCTGTCAGCGCCGGATGATGCGCGACGCGCACCTGGCGTACGGAAAGGTTGACCCTCGCCTTGGCGACGGCCGGCAATTGCTCGAGGCCCCGCTCGACCTTAGCCATGCAGCTCGCGCAATGCATGCCGGGGACGACGAGGACGGTCTCGGCCAAGGGCTCGTCGACGATGGAGACCGCGGCGTTCACCGCACGTCTCCCTCGCTGCGCCAGGTCGTCGTGCCCTTGGTTGCCGCGCTTCGAACCTCGATGCGCAGGCGCCAGCGGCCAGGCGGGAGCGGCTGCACCGACAGCCAGCGGCCTCCGCCGCCTGGAAGAAAGCGCAGGGCCACGTCGGGAGCGCGCCCGAGAGGGTGGCGCGCTACGGCGAAGACAGCCGCCGGCGCGGCCGCCATGCCCGACAGGGCCAGTTCGACGCGGTCGTCGCTGCGCCGCGAAATAGCGGCTTTCCAGCCCAGGGCACGCTCGGCGCGGGCCTCGTCGAGCCAGCGATTGAAGTGCTGGCTGGCGACATAGGAGTTCTCGACCACGACGCCGCTGAACGTGGAAATGGCCTCTCGCGCCATGAAAACGTTGACGGCGATGACGACGGAGAAGAACGAGACCATGATCATGGCCATGTGCCGGCCGGTGAAAGGGCGGGGCGCTGGATCGTTCATTCGGATTCTCCCGGAGCATCAAAACGGGTCGTGTGCGCGTCGCCTTCCCCTTCCTTATCGAGAGCGCGAAGCATGAAGCTGAAATCCTGAGGCAAGCTGCCGGGAGGCGCGGCAACATAGACGCGCAGGACCGACACCTGGTCCGCCTCGACCTTTTGTCGCAGAACGCGGCTCGCGGCAGACCGCGGCATGTCGTCGCGCCACATCACCGCGCCCGGCAGGCCGGAAAGGCCAATCTCCATGGGGCGGGGGCGGCTTTCCATATTGAGCAGTTTCACGGTGAAGGCGTTGCGCAGCGATCCGTCGCTCAGCACCATGAACGGCGGATTGCGATCTTTCGCGACCGACAGGTCGATGTGCCGCCGCACGCCGAGCGCGAACAGCAAGGCGAGACCGATCGCACACCAAATGCCGAAGTAAACGAGCGTTCGCGGACGCAGGATCGTCTCCAGCACGTTCTGCGGGGCCGCGCCCGCCTTTTCCGCTTCCGCCCCTTCGAGCGTCACGTAGTCGATCAGACGGCGGCTGCGGCCGACCTGGGCCATGACGGCATCGCAGGCATCGATGCAGAGCGCGCAGGTGATGCAGCCGATCTGCGGTCCGTCCCGGATGTCGATACCGGTGGGACAGACGGCAACGCATTGGTTGCAGTCGACGCAGTCGCCCAGCGGGGGCGCCGCGCCGCTTGCCTGCTTGACGCTGCCGCGCGGTTCCCCGCGCCAATCCTTGTAGGTGACGATGAGCGAATTCTCGTCGAGCATCGCCGACTGAATGCGCGGCCAGGGACACATGTAGATGCAGACCTGCTCGCGCAGGAAGCCGCCAAGGACGAAGGTCGTCGCCGTCAGTGCCGCAACCGTTGCATAGGCTACCGGCGCTGCCTCACCCGCCCAGAAGTCGCGCACGAGCGTGGGGGCGTCGGCGAAATAGAGGATCCACGCGCCGCCGGTCCAGAAGCTGATGAAAAGATAGATCGACCATTTGACTGCGCGCTTGCCGATCTTCTGAGCATTCCACGGTCCGCTCTGCAGCCGTATCTGGGCATTGCGATCGCCGTCGACGATGCGGTCGACATGCTGGAACAAATCCGTCCAGACGGTCTGCGGGCAGGAATAGCCGCACCAGGCGCGCCCGACTGCGCTCGTCACCAGAAACAGGCCGATGCCGGCCATGATGAGAAGGCCCGCGACGAAATAGAACTCCTGAGGCCAGATCTCGATGCCGAACATGTAGAAACGCCGGTGCGCCAGATCGACGAGGACCGCCTGGCTGGGCGCATAGGGGCCGCGGTTCCACCGCAGCCAGGGCGTCACGTAGTAGATCGCAAGCGTGACACCCATCCACAGCCACTTGATCCGGCGAAACTTTCCATCGATCGCCTTGGGGAAGACGGACTTTCGCTTCTCGTAGAACGGGGCGACTGGAGGAGCTTCAAGGCCTGGCATCGGCCGGCGCTCCCGAACTTGGCGCTGGCGGCGGGGCCGCGAAGCCCTCGCCGCCGCCCAGCGAGTGGACATAGGCTGCCAGCATTCTGATGGTGACCGCATCGAGGCGGTGCGCCCATGCCGGCATCACGCCGGCGTGGGCGTTCGTAACGCTCGCCGCGATCGCCTCGCGGCTGCCGCCATAGAGCCAGATGGCGTCGGTAAGATTGGGTGCGCCGACCTGCCGGCCACCATGCCCGGCGGGGCCGTGGCAGGCCGCGCAATTATCGGCGAAGATCGCAGCGCCCCGCGTCGATGACGCGCTTGGCCTTTCCTTGCCGGACAGGTTTCGGACGTGGCTCACGACGTCCTCGATCTGGCTGGGGGTCAGCATCGCATCGCGGCCGAACGAGGGCATGAGGCTGCTGCGGGTCTGGTCGTCGCCAGGCTGCCGGATGCCGTGGGTTATCGTTTGTTCGATTTCCTTGAGATTGCCGCCCCAGAGCCAGTCGTCGTCGTTGAGATTGGGATAGAGACCGGGAACGCCCGCGGCGCCAGCACCATGGCACTGCACACAGTTGACGCGAAAGGCGGCGCGCCCGCCCGCAACGGCAGCCTGCATCAATGCGGGCTTGCCCGGCAGCTGGTCGATCGGGGTAGCGGCGATCTGACGGAGCACGCCCTCGCGGCCGGCATTGGCCTGCGCGATCTCGGCGGCGAGCTGGCCCCGGCTCGACCAACCCAGCAGTCCATCGGTGCCTTTGTGAAGCAGCGGGATCGCCGGATAGGCGACCACGTAGCCCGCTGCGAAGAGGATGGTCAGGTAGAAAGTCCAGAGCCACCAGCGCGGCATGGGAGTATCGAGTTCCTCGATGCCGTCCCATTCATGGCCGACGGTCTCGGTGCCCGTGGGTTCGTCGATGCGCTTGGTCATTGATCGTCGCTTTCGAAGATAGTGCGGGCTGCCGCGGCGTTGCGATCGCCGGCGCCCGGGCGGAAAGGCCAGGCGGCAAAGGCCAGGAAGACGGCTGCCATCACGACCAGGCCCCAGCTGTCGGCGAGGTGCCGCAGCGCGTCATAAGTGGAGTGGAGGCTCACCGGCCCTTTTCCTTGGCGAGGTCTTCCTGCGCAGCCGCGGCATCGACATCGACCATGGTTCCCAGCACCTGGAGATAGGCGACGAGGGCATCCATTTCAGTGAGCCGCTTGGGATCTCCGTCGAAGTCCCGCGCCTGCGCCTTGGGATAGCGCTTGATGAGGTCCATATTGTCGGCGTCGGGGTCGGCCTGCGACTTGAGGTCCGCCTCCGCTTTGGCGAGGTCCGCCTTGGTATACGGAACGCCGACGCGGTAGAGCGCGGTCAGCTTTGCCGTCTGGTCGCCGGTATCGAGGTCCCTGTCGGCGAGGAACGCGTAAGGGGGCATGATCGATTCCGGCACGACCGAGCGCGGGTCCTTGAGGTGCTGGACGTGCCACTCGTCCGAATAGCGACCACCGACGCGGGCGAGGTCCGGCCCCGTGCGTTTCGAGCCCCACTGGAAGGGATGGTCGTACATGGACTCGGCGGCGAGGCTGTAGTGGCCATAGCGTTCCACCTCGTCGCGGAAGGGCCGGATCATCTGGCTATGGCAGACATAGCAGCCCTCGCGCACGTAGATGTCGCGGCCCGCCTGTTCGAGCGGGGTATAGGGTCGCATGCCCTTGACCTTCTCGATCGTGTTGTCGATCCAGAACAGCGGCGCGATCTCGACGATGCCTCCGATGGCGACTACGATGAAGGCGAACAGGGCGAGCAGCGTCACGTTGCGCTCGATCTTCTTGTGCCCTTCGAGCACTGGCGATGTCTTGGCGGTCATGGCGTTTGGCCTCATTCGGCTGGAACTGGATCGGCTGCATCGCCGCCCGAAGATGGACCGGCATCCTGCGAGATCGGCACCGCGCGCGCCGCCGTGATCGGACGATCCCTGGCAGGATCGAAACTCGCCTGGTGGAGGGGGGCTTCCTCGCGCTGCTTGCCCAGGATGGTCAGCCAGACATTGGCCGTCATGATCGCGCCGCCGGTGAGATAGAGCAGGCCTCCGAAGGCCCGCAGCACGAACATCGGGTGAAGTGCGGCAACCGTATCGACGAAAGAATTCACGAGGTAGCCGTCGGAACCGTATTCGCGCCACATCAGGCCCTGGGTGATCCCCGCGACCCACATCGAGGCGGCGTAGAAGACGATGCCCACGGTCGCGAGCCAGAAGTGCCAGTTCACCCAGCGAAGGCTATAGAGCCGTTCCCGGTGCCAGAGGCGGGGGACGAGATAGTAGATCGCCGCGAAAGTGATCATGCCGTTCCAGCCGAGCGCGCCGGAGTGGACGTGGCCGATCGTCCAGTCGGTATAGTGCGAGAGGCTGTTGACCGACTTGATCGACATCATCGGCCCCTCGAAGGTGCTCATGCCGTAGAAGGCCAGCGCGATCACCATCATGCGGATGATCGGATCGGTGCGGATCTTATCCCAGGCGCCGTTGAGCGTCATCAGGCCGTTGATCATGCCGCCCCAGCTCGGCATCCACAGCATCACCGAGAAGACCATGCCGAGCGTCTGCGCCCAGTCGGGCAGGGCGGTGTAGTGAAGATGATGGGGTCCCGCCCAGATGTAGAGGAAGATGAGCGCCCAGAAGTGGATGATCGAGAGCCGGTAGGAATAGATCGGCCGTTCTGCCTGCTTGGGCACGAAATAGTACATCATGGCCAGGAAGCCGGCGGTGAGGAAGAAGCCGACAGCATTGTGCCCGTACCACCACTCCACCAGGGCTCCCTGGACCCCGCCCCATAGCGGGTAGCTCTTCGAGCCGAGAAGGCTGACGGGGATGTCGATGTTGTTGACGACGTGGAGCATGGCCACGGTGACGATGAAGGCGAGGTAGAACCAGTTGGCGACGTAGATATGCGGTTCGGACCGCTTGACGATCGTGCCGACGAAGACGGCAAGATAGGCGAGCCAGACCACGGTCAGCCACCAGTCGACGTACCATTCGGGTTCGGCATATTCCTTCGACTGGGTGATGCCGAGCAGATACCCCGTCGCTGCAAGCACGATGAAGAGCTGGTAGCCCCAGAAAACGAAGCGGGCGAGGCGGGGAAAGGCGAGCCTTGCCCGGCAGGTGCGCTGAACCACGTAGAACGAGGTCGCGATGAGCGCATTGCCGCCGAAGGCGAAAATGACCGCCGAGGTATGCAGCGGGCGCAGCCGGCCGAAAGTCGTCCATTCGAGGTTGAGGTTGAGCAGGGGAAACGCGAGCTCGAGCGCGATGTAGAGGCCCGCCAGGAAGCCGGCCATTCCCCAGAAGACCGTGGCGATGACCCCCCAGCGGATAGGATCGTCGTCGTACTTTCCGAGATCGACCGGTGCGTGAATGACGCCGCGCGCCAGCGCTGCGTAGTCGACGCGGCTGATCGAAACCCACAGACCGATGCCGGCGGCAATGGCTATGATGACCATGTGGACCGCAAAGCCGCTGTCCGCCGCGTTGGCCGTGGCCATGATCGCGATGAGCAGCGCCGCCGACCACCAGCCGGCGCGCGTTAGAACCGTTTCCATGGAAGACGCCCCCTCGATGGAGATGAAGATGAAAGGCCCCTTGGCCGCCGTTTGCAGGCTCTTCCTTGAGGGGAATCAAAATCCCGGCGTATCCGTAATTTCCACAAGTCCCTGATCTTGCGCGGGATCAAAGCACCGGCAGGTTCACCGCCGCGAGAATTGCGCCTGACGCCGCAAACATCCTGGTTCGCGAGGGGCGAACGCTGCGGCGCCGGATGAAGGATCATGCGCAGTTTTATTGTATTGAGTGCAGTCGTCGCCGCTGCCGCAGCGACCCCGGCTTTTGCCGAAGGCGCCGAGGGCCATTGGCAGGTCAAGGTGCTCGGCAGCGGCGTGTTGCCCCGACAGCAAGATCGCCGAGCTGAAGAAGAACGCCGTGGGCCTCCCCGCGGCCAGCCAGACCAAGGCTGACGACAACGTCGTACCGACGCTCGCGATCGAATATTTCGCGGCGCCGAATCTGTCGGTCGAGACGATCTGCTGCTTCACCCAGCATCATGTCGACGGCGCGGGGGCCATCGCCGGCACGAGGATCGTCGATCACGTGCTGATCCTGCCAGCGACGCTCACTTTCAAGTATCATCTCGCCGCCGGGCCGGTCCGGCCCTATGTCGGCCTAGGTCCCAGCATGTTCATGTTCTTCGGCGAGAAGCCCGGCGCGACCGCGCGCACGCTCGGCGTGACCCGGGTCCGGATGAGCAACGATCTTGGCGTCGCCCTGCAAGCCGGCGTTGACGTACCGATCAACCGCTCGGGGATGGGCGTCAGCCTCGAAGCCAAGAAATATTTCATGGACACGACCGCGCACTTCTTCACGGTCAGCGGGACCGAGGCTCTGACCACGAAGCATTCGCTCGACCCCTGGGTCGTCAGTGGCGGGGTCTATTTTCGGTTCTGACTTCTCGGCCGCGATCCGGGAATGACCTGACTAAGGGACATTCCGGATCGCGGCGCAGGCCCCTTCCTCTCATCTGAGCGCAAAGCACGGATTTGAAGGGGACGGACCGATGAACTCTATTCGTATCGCATTTTACGTCGTGGCGGCCGAGTTGGCCGCTCTGGCCATTGTTGTCCCGGGCGCAGCCTTGGCAGCGCAACCGGCGGAAGAGCCGGCGATCGTCGTCGAAGCGCCGCGGACGCTGCCATCCCCTCTCCCCGCGTCGCCCGGCGAAAAGAGCCCGTTCACGGGTGCACAGATTGTCACGACTGTCGTGCGGATTTCGGTCCTCTACGGCGACCTCGACCTGAAGCAGCCCGAAAGCGCGGCCAGGTTGATGACCCGAATACAGCGCGTCGCGCACGACGCCTGCGTCACGCTCGACCGGCTCTATCCACTCAGCCCCGATCCCGATTGCGTGTCTCGCGCCGCCGCCAAGGCCACCCCGGCAGCGAAGGCCTTGCTGGCGGCAGAAGAGGAAAAGTAACGCTGCCCCGGACAGAGTTCGAGGCGGCGCTTTGCTCCAGAAATGTGCGAGGCGTCAGGCCGGTTCGGCCTCCCTTGCCCGCTTCTCGGCATGGGCTTTGAACATCTCCATGATATCGCCCGAGGTCACGGGGCGTGTCTCGGTGGTGGGGGTCGAACCGCCAGAGCTCTTCGGGGCGATGTCGACGTTCTTGGCCAGCGCACGCGCGTGGCAGGCCCGGACGGTCATGTCGTCGCGTTTGTTGTACGTGAACAGCGCGTCGTGACGCAGCCATTTGATGGCGTTTAGGTGCGTGACCTTGTCGATCTGTTCGTTGGTGAGATTCTTGACCTGCACCCACAGAAGCTCGGCGGCATCGGGCCAGAGCGCGTCGGAATGGGGATAGTCGACTTCGTAGGTGACATTGTCCTCGCCCACCTCGGACAAGTTCTTGAGGCCATAGGGATCCCACAGGAAGCAGTGCGCGAAGTGCCGTTTCATCAGTTCGCTGGGCTTGACGTTCTGGAAACGCGATCGCGTCCAGGCCTTGTGGCGCCAGTTCGAGAAGTCGGCGCGTTCCATCAGATAGGGCACCCAGCCGATCGATCCTTCGGAGACGATGATCCGCATGTCGGGGTACTGGTGCAGTTCCTCGAGCTGGAGCCAGTCGGCTACGCCCTGGGCGACGGACATCGGCATCGTGCTAATCCAGGCCTCGATCGGCGATTCCATCGAGGCGTGCGGGGCGGGATTGCCGCTTCCGATGTGAAGCGCGATCGTCATGTCGTTGTCCATCAAGGCCTTGAACACCGGGTTCCAGTAGTCGTTGTGGATCGACGGCAAGCCCTGGACGGTGGGGTTCTCGTTCATCGAGACGACGCGAAATCCCTTTTTCGCGCAGCGATGGATTTCGGCGACGGTCGCCGCCGCGTCCCAGGTCGGGAGGATGGCGAGCGGGATGAAGCGTCCAGGATAGGCCATGCACCATTCGTCGTAGTGCCAGTCGTTGTAGGCCTGCATGTGCCGCAGCGCGAGCGCCTTGTCGGCCGCCTTGTGGAAGGTCTGGCCGTCGAAGCCGATCGAGTTGCCGAAGCACATCGAGGCGGCGATGCCGTTCACGTCCATGTCGTCGATGCGCTTGTGGACGTCCCAGCAGCCGTCGCGGAGCTGGTCGAGCGAGGTCGGCTCCATACCGTATTCCTCGAATGGCCGGCCGACGACGGCGTTGAGGCCGACCGAGGGGCGAATATAGCCCTGGTATTGCCAGAAGTTCTTGCCCTGGGCGTCGGTCTTGAGCTTGGGGGCCGAAGCCAGTAGGTCGCCCGAAAGCTGGTTGTCGAACAACGTCGGCGGTTCGCAGATGTGGTCGTCGGTGCTGATCACCACCATATCGTTCATTTGCATAGCGGGTTCTCCGTCAGGCCATGCGCCTGTTACGAGAACGCTCGGCCGAGGCGGCCGATGTTGCATTGATCTCGGTCAAACATCGGCCGCGCTTGCAATGCCGGGACCGAGCGGACGGGAAACACTTGCCGCGTTCGACCCGCTGCGACGGACAGATGCATAAGGCCAAAAAATGAGCGGCCGATTGCTGGAACCGGCCGCTCGAGGCGGGAGAACAAGTGCAAACGGGTCGAGGTTCGGAAATCTGCACTTGGTAAGTGGGTTGTGAGCCAGGCATTACCGAGCGACATTGACGCTGATCAAACATCGACGATTTTGTTTAGTCGGGCCGTGAACGCCGTTTTTTGATCCCGATCAAAGCCAACATGACCGGGCGTGCTAGACCTCAAATCAACAGACCTGTTGATTAAGGGAACACGCGAGATGATCTGCAAACCGTCCGACTGTCCTCCCGCCAGCGAAATCGACATTCCCGCGATGCGCGCCAAATACCGGCGCGAGCGCGACCGGCGCCTGAAGCGCGACCATAACGACCAGTATGTCGCTGCAAGCGGCAAGTGGGGCGAAATCTACGAAGTCGATCCCTACACCCCGGTCGCGCCGCGCGATCCCATCACGGGTGAAACCGACGTCGTCATCCTGGGCGCCGGCTATTGCGGCATGATGGTCGCGGCGCAGCTCAAGAAGGCCGGGATCACCAAGTTCCACAATATCGACCACGGCGGCAATTTCGGCGGCACCTGGTACTGGAACCGCTATCCGGGGATACAGTGCGACAACGACAGCCTCGTCTACATGCCGCTGCTGGAAGAGACGGGCTACATGCCTTCGAAGAAGTTCGCCGACGGCTACGAGATCCACGACCATTGCCAGATCATCGCCGACACCTTCGGCTTGCGTGAAAACGCGCTGTTCCACACGCTGATCAAGACGCTGAAATGGGACGCTGCCATCAACCGCTGGCACGTCGGCACGAACCGGGGCGACGATATTAAAGCGCGCTTCGTCGTGTTGGCTATGGGGCCTTTGAACAAGCCGAAGCTGCCCGGCATCCCCGGCCTCGATCAATTCAAAGGGAAGGTGTTCCACACGGCCCGCTGGGACTATGATTATACCGGCGGCGCCTGGCGCGAGCCCATTCTCGACAAGCTCGGCGACAAGAAAGTGGCGATCATCGGCACGGGCGCCACGGCGATCCAGGTCGTCCCCTATCTCGCAAAGTACGCCGGCCAGACCTATGTCATCCAGCGCACCCCCTCGACGATCGATGCACGCGACAACCGGGCGATCGATCGCGAATGGTTCGCCGGCCTGAAGCCGGGCTGGCAGCAGGAGCGCATCAGGAATTTCCACCACGCGGCGATGGAGCGGCTGTCCCCGGGCGAGCCCGACATGGTGCAGGACATCTGGACCGAGATCAGCCGCAACTGCGCGGCGCAGCTCGAAGCCGAGGGCTGGCCCGATGTCGCGCCCGAGGAATATGCCGCGCGCCGCGAGATCATGGACTACCGGCTTATGGAGCGGCTGCGCCGCCGCTGCGACGTGGTCGAGGATCCGGTGACGGCCGAAGCGCTCAAACCCTATTACCGCTACCTCTGCAAGCGGCCGGCCTCGAATGACAATTACTATCCCGCGTTCAACCAACCGAACGTGACGCTGATCGACGTGGCCGAGACGAGGGGGCTCGAGCGTCTGACCGAGAAGGGCTTCGTACACAACGGCGACGAATACGAGATCGACTGCCTGATCATGGCCTCGGGCTACGAGGTGACCAACGACCTCGACCGGCGCTGGGGCATCGACACGATCGAAGGCCGCGATGGCCTATCGATCTACGACTATTGGCGCGAGGGCTATCGGACTTTCCAGGGCATGATGGCGCACGGCTTTCCCAACATGTTCTTCACCGGCTTCACCCAGGCCGGAACCAATGCGTCCAATTCCAAGACCTTCATCGATCAGGGTTTTCATATTGGCTACGTCGCAAGCGAGGCGCTGAGGCGCGGGGCGGAGACGGTGGAGCCCACGCAGGAAGCGCAGGACGCCTATATCCGGCACCTGCGCTCGGTCGCGGTCGACAACTCCGTGTTCCAGACCGAGTGCACGCCTTCCTATTTCAACAATGAAGGCGACCAGCAGAAGAAGCGCTCCATCTTCGGCGAGCCCTGGGGCGAGGGCTACTATGCGTTCGAGGACATGCTGCAGCGCTGGCGCGATGCCGGAACGCTGGACGGCCTCGCGCTGACCCGCGAAGCCGTCGCGGTCTGAGGGAAGCGGCCATGAACAAGCCCGAGAAGATCGTCTCCGAGGACCTGTCGGAAGCGCTGACCTACCCCTCCGAGGCATTCATCAGCCGTGACTATGCCGAGGCGGAGCCCCAACGGCTGTGGTCGAAGGTCTGGCAGCAGGCCGGGCGCGTAGAAGAGCTGAAGGTCGTCGGTGATTACATCACCTACAACATCTGCCACGACTCGATCCTGATCGTGCGCGACACTCCCGAAACGCTCAAGGCGTTCCACAACGTCTGCCCGCATCGCGGCCGGCGGCTCGTGGGCAACAACACCGGCGGCGGTCCCAAGACGATCGCGCAGGACACGGGCACGCACAGCGCGCGCGGCAACCGGCTGAAATTCGGCTGCAACTACCATGCCTGGACTTTCGATCTCGACGGCGAGGCAACCTACATTCCCGACCGCGTGGACTGGAACGGCGCGCTCGACAGCGTCCGCACCAGCCTGGCGCCAGTACAGGTCGACTGCTGGGGCGGCTGGATCTGGATCAACATGGACCTCGGCGCCGGGCCGCTGCGCGAATGGCTCGAGCCCGTGGCCTCGCTGATCGATCCCTTCGAATTCGAGAATATGCGCTACCGCTTCCGCTACTGGGGCATTTTCGACTGCAATTGGAAGGTCGCGCTCGAGGCCTTCCTCGAACCCTATCACGTCCAGGGCACGCACCCGCAACTGATCAAGTACGGGGACTTTTATTCGTTCAGCAAGGCCTTCGGCCTGCACGGCCAGACGGGCTTCGATTCGAAGACGCACAGGGATAGCGGCACCGCGGTCGAGACCTCGGTCCACCGCGCGGCTGGCGATGGCGATCCGCGCACGACGATCGCGCAGATGCAGGCCGAGTACTGGGAAACGATTGGCGCCAGCACCAGCGAGACGCTGGTGCGCACCGCCCAGCGCCTGCCGGTGGAACTGCCCGAAGGAACGCCGGCGGCCGAGGTCCACAGGCGCTGGATGGAAATGGCCGTGGCCGAGGACGCCGCGCGCGGTGTAAAATGGCCCGACCTGACAGACGCGCAGGTCGCCGCCGCGGGCCTCGCGCTTTCGATCTTCCCCAACGTCAATTTCATTCCGGGCCCGACTTTTGCTCTGGCCTACCGGGTGCGGCCCTTCGGCACCGACCCCGACAAGTGCATTTTCGAGGCGGTCGCGCTCGACCGGTTTGCCGAAGGCGAGGAGCCCGAAACCGAATGGATCTACGTCGAGCAGGACCTCGACAAATGGCCTTACGTCATCTCGCAGGACATCTCGAACATGGTCGAGGTCCACCGCGGCTACAAGTCGCGCGGCTTCCGCGGCAACCTTCCGAACCCGTGGCAGGAGCGCAAGGTGACCAACCTTCATCGGGGCCTTGCGAAATACATGGGCACCGGCTCGCCGCGCCCACTCGACTGATTGTCCAACCCCGCCGGTAATTGCGTCAGATCAAAGCGGCGCGCGTCGGGCGGGTCCACATTCGCACCCAATCACAGGAGAGCGCCAGATGGCCACGACCACGCTTACCCGGCTTCGCGCCGAAGAGATCAAACCGAAGATCGGCAGCCGCATCCTCAATACCAAGGAGGAGCTGCTGAGCGGCGCCTTGACGGGCGAGATCAATGAACTGCTCGAACAGCGCGGCGTCCTGGTCTTCAAGCAGCTCCATTTCACCGACGATGAACAGGTCGCTTTCACCAACGCCTTGGGCGGGAATGCCACCGAGATCGGTTTTCGCGGGCAGGCGGTCTTCCCCATCTCGCTCGATCGCAGCGTCAACCAGGAGGTCGTCGAATACCTCAAGGGCTCCCTGTTCTGGCATATCGACGGGACGATGAACGACGTGCCGGTGCGCGGCTCGATCCTGACCAGCAAGGTGCTTCCGAGCTGGGGCGGGAATACCGAATTCGCCAACTGCTATGCCGCCTACGACGATCTCCCCGAAGAGACCAAGGCGCGGATCGACGGCCTTCGCGTCGTTCACACGATGTGGGCCTCGCAGCTCTATCACACGCCCGAGCCGACGCTGGCCCAGCTCTCGAACTGGCAGAGCCGCGGGCAGGGCAAGCGCGAACTGCCGCTGGTGTGGAAGCACAAGTCGGGCCGCAAGTCGCTGGTCCTGGGCAACACCGCGCAATATGTCGTCGGGCTCGAGCCCGAGGAAAGCGCGCGCATCCTGCATGGCCTGCGCGAGATCGCGACGTCGGAGCCCTACCACTATGCGCACAAGTGGCAGGTCGGCGATTCCGTGATGTGGGACAACACCGGCACGCTGCACCGCGCGATGCCCTACGATCCCGATTGCGGCCGGCTGCTGCACCGCACGATCCTCCAGGGCGAAGAGGCTTTCGCCTGACCTTCCAACGTCAAACCAAGAGGTGCCTCGATGGCCGAAATGGATCTCACCGACCTGCGCCCGGGCAACGCGCTCAGGATCGAGAACCCCGCGCTGATCCCCGCCGCACGCTACTATGACGAAGAATTCTACCGTCTCGAATGCGAGCGGCTATGGCCGAAGGCCTGGCAGATGGCTTGCCGGCTGGAACAGATCCCCAATGTCGGCGATTGGATCGAGTATTCGAACGTCGGCAAGTCGGTGATCGTCGTGCGCACTAAGGACGGGGTGAAGGCGCACCAGAACCATTGCCGGCACCGCGGCGTGCCGATTGCCGGCGGGGAGGGCAACGCCGAGGGCGCCAGCGCGCATGGCAACTGTGCCAAGAGCGGGTTCATCTGTCCGTTTCATGGCTGGCGCTGGAACATGGAAGGCGAATGCACCTTCGTCTACGGCCGTCATTTATTCGACGAGGAACTGCTCCAGAAGGACGAACTCGCGCTGCGCCCGGTTCGCGTCGAGACCTGGGGCGGCTGCGCCTTCATCAACCATGATGCCGAGGCGCCCTCGCTGCGCGAGAGCCTCGGGCCCGTGCTAGATCGGCTCGAGGCTCACGGCATGAGCAAGCTTCGCTCCGAATGGTGGTTCGCAACCGTCCTGCCGGCCAACTGGAAAGTCGCGATGGAAGCCTTCATGGAAGGCTATCATGTGATGAAGACCCATCCGCAGCTTCAGCACGCGCAGCCCAGCCTCTACAACGCACGCTACGGTAACGAAACCGGGGGGCTTGGGTCCTTGCTCAACCCCAACCTCACGGTTCGGCAGAATGTCTGCGAAGCGCTCGATTCGATGGAATTGCTCAGCGAAGGCATGGCCGGGCTCGTCCACGGCAAGGAGGTCGAAATCGCCCGAAGCCTCGCGGAAGCAGAACTTCCCAAAGATCCGCAAACGGGGATGATGGCGTGGTACGGTCTCGTCTGCCAGGCCATCACCGAGAAACTGCGCGAGCGCGGCGAAGACGTGCCCGACCTTGTGCAGGTCATGCAGGAACACCCGGTCGAGGCGGTCGAATTCCTGTTCCCGCACTATTTCCTGCTGACCTACTTCACCTCTATGTCGAGCTACCGCGTCCGGCCCTTGGGACCCGAGACCTGCCTTTTCGAGATATGGTCGCTGACCCATTATCCCGAGGGCGAAGAGCCAGAGCCGCTGCGCGAGCCGACGATGTTGCCGTTCGACAGCCGCGATTTCCCGATGATCCCGCGGCAGGACTATTCGAACATCCCGATCCAGCAGAAAGGCCTGCATTCGGAGGGGCTCGATGTCCTGCGCCTGTCGCGGGAACGCGAAGGCCTGATCAGCAACTACCAGCGACTCATCGACGCCTACATCGCGGGTGAGCCGGGAGCCAGGCTCGCCGCGGCGAACCGAATGCTCGGTGGCAATTTCGATGGTCCGATCCTCGACCTGGGACTCGAGTGCGGATCGTCGTGACAGCGGGTCTCGCCGACATTCTCATCTCGCAAGGCGACCCCATCGACCTGTTTGGAACGTGGCTCGAGGAAGCGCGCGCCAGCGAGCCTAGCGACAGCAATGCCATGGCTCTGGCAACGGCCGCGCTCGACGGGACGCCGTCCGTCCGCACCGTTCTGCTCAAGGGGCACGGCCCTAACGGTTTCGTCTTCTACACGAACAGCGCGAGCCGGAAGGGCCGGGAACTAGAGGACAACGCCAAGGCGGCCTTGCTTTTCCATTGGAAGTCGCTGCGGCGGCAAGTCCGGATCGAAGGCATCGTGGTGGGCGTCGACAAAGAAACGGCGGACACGTACTTCGTCAGCCGACCGATAGACTCGCAGCTTGGCGCGCTGGCATCCGACCAATCGAGCCCCCTCGAATCGAGGGCCGTGCTCCTGGAGCGCTTCGAGGATGAGCGCCGCCGCCACGCGCATCAGGCAGTCCGGCGGCCCGCCTACTGGTCGGGCTATCGCATCGTGCCTTTCGCCATGGAGTTCTGGCTCGACAGGCCGCACCGGCTGCACGAACGGCGCCGCTTTTCCCGCAGCGCCGGCTTTTGGACGAGCACGCTATTGTTCCCCTGAGGTGGACGGCCTCTGCGTCTTCACCGGTCTCGGCCGCCCGGCAGCTAGGCTGCCTCTACACCCGCCATTCCGAGCGCCATGGACGACAGCGCCTCAGCGAGTTTGTCTGCCAGGCCTTTGTCCGGAACACGTTCCGTCACCGCTCGCGTCATCGCCTCGGCCCATTGCCGCGCGGCGGCTTCGCTCATCGCGACGCCGCGATGGGCGGACATCATGCAGACGCCGGGGCGTTCGTCGAACCAGTCGCGCGGGCCGCCGAGCCAGGCCGAGAGGAAGTCAGTGAGCGACGCGCGCATGGGTGCAAGGTCCGGTGCGTGAAGCGCTCGCAGTTCGGCATAGGCAGGATCGGCAGCCATCAGGTCGTAGAAGCGGTCGACGAAATCTCGAACCACGCTGCGGCCGCCGACGAGGTCGTAGGCAGTGCGGGGCTGGGCGGTCGCTTGAGTGCTCGTTTGCATGTCGTCGGGCCTTTGGGTTTGAGAAACGTGCCTGGCAATCAGCGCGCGGCCGAGGCGATCGCGGCTTCCATGGTAGGCCGGGCGTTCGCGACCGCGCTTGATAGACAATCGGGATCGGGGTCGAGCGGCAGGAGCCGGTCGAGCTGACGGCAGGCAGCCAGCGCGACGCGTTCGATCGGGTACTGAGGCGCATCGCATGGTCCGGGCGGGACAAGTCGAGATCGCCGTAGAGAGCGCCGATCCTAACCGTCGTGGTTATGAACTGCGCACTCGTATGCTCGCTTCTCTCGGCCGCCTCGGCAGGCGGCACCGAGCGGGGCGCTTCGACGACGATCTCCTTGTCGCTGTCGGAAGGTGCCGGCTGCGCCTGTGCGCCGAACGACAGCAGCGCGGCCGGTGCGGCGAGGAGCAGCGCGGCAGCTCCGAGGTGCGCACGGGCCGCAATCACGAGGCCTGTCTCGGCGAGGAATTCCGCGCGGTCTTGCGCTTGAAGCCTTGTCCGTAGTCGAGCGTGCCAAACATCCAGTCGTAAAGCAGCGAGATCGTCGCGTAGTTGCCGCCCGTGAAGCGGGCATGGTGATTGTGGTGCATTTTCGACATGGTCGCGAGGTAGCGGAAGGGGAAGCGGTCCGCCGTCCACAGGTCGTGATTGTGCAGGTTGATCTGCGAGAAGGCGATCCAGGTGATCACGATCGTGACGACGTGGAAATTGCCCATGATCCGCGAGAGCACGAAGATGCTCGCGACGTAGAGGCCGAGGCCAAGCGCGACCTCGAGCGGATGGATATAGCTCGAATCCCCCCCGGCAGGGATTGTGCTGCCGGTGGTGTACCGCGTGAACCCACATGAGCGGGCCGCCGAGGAAACCGCCGTCATGAAACAGGAAGCGGTGCACGAGGTAGTAGAAGAAGTCGTAGAACATCAGGATGACGACCACATCCGTCACCACCTTCCACCACGGCTGCGGCGCCGCGGTCAGGCAGAAGGGCAGGATCAGGCCGAAGATCGCGAGCCAATAGAATAGGCCCCAACGGCGATTGCGCTTCTGGTTCGCGGCATAGGTCGGTCGTCCCATCTTGGCGGCAAATGTCGCCTGGTTGAGCGCGTAGGCTTCGCGCAAGGTGGGAGAGAGCAAGACGATCTGCTTGCCGATGAGGCTCGCAACCAGGATCCCGGCTGCGGCGATCAGCGACAAATCCCAGCGATAGCCTGCCAGCAGGGTGGTAGCGCTCGTTCCATTCATCGTCCTGTGGATCCTCTGAGTTGTCTCGGAGCCGGCGGGGCGCATCGGCCTGCCGGCGTTCGGATCGAACTTATGCCGCCTGGGCACTGCAAACATTGACGGAGCGCAAAGTCTCGGCGCCCCTACTAGGCGCGAGACGGGGCGAGGCGGGGCGCGAGCAACGGTTCGCGGACGCACAGGATCGGCTCCGCGAAGTCGAGGGGGCTTGCCACCGGCTTCCCGGTCTTCGGCGTCCGGCACTCTGGGGCCGGCGATCGGTTGATGCCTGGATCGGCGCGTCGCGGGAGCGGGCTTAATGGAGCGATCCGGCGACCCGCCTGCCATGTCCGAGTAGGTCAACTCTGGCGCGGACCTGTCGCCAGGGTTTCCAGGCCGCCTACGATTTCAATTCAACAGTTGAAGGATCTTGTTGCGAAGTGCTTCGTCCACATCAGCCTCCTGGTCCCAAAGCGGCGCTATCCGCGCACTTGATGGCAAGCACAGGACCGGGGCTCCATGCTTTAGGTAATTGTCCGATGCCGAATGGCTTACCGGCCGTTCGAGCAGTCGGTCCGCTAGCTGTTTTCGCTCTGCAGCCGCACCCACTCGAGCACTTCCTGCTTGTTCCAGCGCCGGTTCGAAGCGCTGGCGGGCCACGGGAAGAGATTGAGACGAATGAGAAGTGATAGGCGGTGGCGGCAGAGCCCGGTCAGCGCAGACACGGCCGGCAGCGTGATCAGTTCGTCCGGGAAGAGGTCCATATCTAACCCTTTACTTCAGGCGCCGCGCCGAGGAACAGGTCTAATGGGGCATCGAAAGGGGAGGGACCCTGCCGTCGGCCAAGTCGATAGCCGAGGGCAATCCAATGACCGCTCCTTGACCTAGATCAATGCAATCTCATTGCGGGGCTGCATATTCCAGTCGCCGAAAGGAGAACGACGATGTCACGCGGCGTGGGGCCGGTCCTCGAGGCGCGCGACGTCCTGACGGTCCTGCGAAACGAGGCCGATGCACCCGAAGACCTGCGCGACCGAGCGACTGCTCGGAGGCGGCCTGTCGGCGCTGACCGCGACCGATGCCGTGCCCGGACCCTTTGGACTGATCCATAACGATCGCCTCCTCGCGGCGACACTGGACGTATCCGGGCTTCTGGCGGCTTGAAGCGGCGCTTCAGCGCCCGTTCGGCGAACACCTGGCCGGCGGAAAGGATGTCCGAGTTCCGGTGGGGCCTGAGGCCGTTCAATCGCCGCGAGGGAGTGCGCGTGCCGTCACCTTTTCCGGACTTTAGGAATCGATGGCTCCGTTTGAATGCTTGCCGGCATGGCTGGGACGGCGCGAGGAGTGCGTGCGCTTTTTGACGGCCTTGCGCATCAGCACCAGACCGGGAAGCAGGGGAAGCCAAAGTGTCAGCAGCCGCAAGAGGAGAGTGGCCGTGACGGCGGCCTCGAATGGCACGCCCAGAAGCCGCAGAGTTGCCGTTGCCGTGGTCTCGAAACTGCCGAGCCCAAGCGGAATCGGGCCCAGGGTGACCATCATCGAGGCCATGATGAGCGCGATGAAGGCGGTCGCGAAGGACGCGTCCTGACCCAGGCCGTGAAGGCATGCGAAGAAGGTCCCGGCATCCGCGAGGAAGATGAGGGCGTTCCAGCCGGTGACGCGTGCGATCAGGACCCGGTCGCGCAGCAGCCGGGAGGGCGCCTCTCCGACGGCCTCGAGCAGCGACCGCATGAAGCCGATACGCTCGAGACGGCGGGGAAGCGGTCGGCTGCCGCGATGACGCAGCCAGAGCGCCAGTCCCGGGATGCCGAGCGCAATCACGAGGAATATCGTCACGAGGCCCGCCATCAGAGGCGTCGCCTGGTCGTGAAGCCACAGCAGGACGAGCATCGCGACCGCGAAAAGCCCATAAGCTGCGTAGAAGCCGACCATGGAGAGCAGCAGCGCCGCGACCGAAGTGCTCGATGACACGCCGATCCGGCGTAGTTGATCTACGAGCAGGACGTTTCCGCCGATGCCCGCCGTGGGAAGCACCTGGTCGGCGAAGAGCTTCGTCACCGCGATCCGCATGAGCGGACCAAGCCCGCGAGGCGTGCCCGCGCGCTCGAGAACTGCCCGCCAGCCGTTGGCGACACAGAGGTAGGTGGATAGTTGGAAGCCGAGCGCCAGCGCGAGCCAACCAGGTCGGGTGTGGCGTGCAAGAGCGGCGAATCGCTGGATCTCGCCCCAATGCGCGACGGCGCCGAAGAGCGCGGCGAGCAACAGGAGTCCGAAGAACCAGGCGCGCCATCCCGTGAGCGCGGCTTCCTGCGGTCTGCTTTTTCGTGCCATGCCAAATGCACTCTCGCGAAGCATCGTCGTGTAGCAGACTAACGGCGCGCAGCCGCCGATTGGCTACGTATCTTACCGAATTCGGTTTGATCGCTCCCTTTGCTCTTCTCGCTGAAGACTCTGTTCGAGGAGCAATGATGATGAGACCGGAAATCATCGGCATCGATACGATCGCGCCGCCGTCCCGGGATCTTGGCGAAAGAGGCTTCCTGCGCGGCGTCTTCCTCGAGATGGCGCTGTGCGTTGCAATCTCGATGATTTTCGCAATCGTCACGCAGCGCAGCTTGACCCTTCAGAGCGCTTTGCTGGCCGGTGGCACTCTCACCTGGCTCGGCCGGCTGGTCGTGCTCGTACCGCTCGCCCTCCTTTTCCTTGGAATATCGGACCGCGGCGTCGAAGCCGCCCTTAATGCCGCAGCTCTCGGTTTCGTCGGAATGGCGTTCCTCGGCGCTTGGTATTTGTCATTCGCTCGGTAAAGCCGGCATGGCTTGCCCGTCCCGATAAGGTTCTGGTCATGACGGCGCTGACGGCACTGGCCGTTGCTTCTTCCTTGCCATTTTCTCCCGGAGGCTGGGCTCCTGGCCTTCATCGCGGTTCTGGTCGGGACCTATCTGGCCGCCGCCGATGGCCTCAAAAGGTTTGCAACGCGAACCGGGCGGATCAATCACAATAGGATCAGCCGGTCGGCCCGCGGTGTTCGCTAGCTCAGACCGCGCCGCTCAGCAGGAACCCCAGGAAGACGAGTGATGCCGCGATCATTACAAGCGTAGCAGCCCACCCAAACGCCGCCTGGCGCCGCGAAATGACAAGTCGGCCCATGGCCCGTGGATTGCGCACGATGAGCATCATGACGACCATGAGCGGGCCTGCGAGAACGCCATTCACGATAGCCGCCCAGTAAAGCGCCCGCGCGGGATCGATGCCAAGGGCGGTGAGTGAGGCACCCGCGAGGGTCGTCGCGGCTATGGTACCGTAGAACAGCCGGGCGGAAAAGGGTTTCGCATCGAGGCTGCCTGCAACCCCCGCCATCTCGGTGACGGCATAGGCGGCAGACCCTGCAAGCACGGGCACTGCCAGGAGTCCGGTGCCGATGATACCCAGCGCAAACATGGCAAAGGCGAAATGGCCGGCGATTGGACGCAAGGCTTCCGCCGCCTGCGAAGACGTTTGAATCTTATGGACGCCATTGACATTGAGAGTTGCGGCCGTGGCAAAAATGATCGCGAGCGAGATGATGTTGCTGAAGGCCATGCCGGTCAGCGTATCGAGGCGGATGCGTCTCAGTTCCGGGCCTGCGCTGCGAGGCGTCAAACACAACGGCTTGGCATGATGTCGACGCTCTTCCTCAACTTCTTGTCCGGCCTGCCAGAAAAAGAGGTAGGGGCTGATTGTGGTCCCCAGAACGGCAACTAGGGCGGTCGCATAGGCTATGTTGAACTGCAGCTCCGGCACGACCAGCGACCGCAAAGCATGAGCCCAGGGCACTCCTGCCACCGCGACGACTGCGACATAGGTGAAGAGCGAAAGTGTCGTCCACTTCAATGCGGCGGCGTAGCGGGGGTAGCTCAGGACCACCTCGAGCACGATACAGAGAATCCCGAACAACAAGGTAAAGAGCGGGCCGTCGCCCCCGACCAGTAATGCAAGAGCCGCGCCCATGGCGCTGAGATCGGCACCGAGGTTGATCACATTGGCGATCAGTAGGAGGACGACGACGCTCCAGAGAACCGGCCGAGGATAGTGGCGCCGCAAGTTTCGGGAGATGCCCGCACCCGTGACCCGCCCGATCTCGGCAGCGATCAGCTGGATCGCCACCATGAGCGGAAAGCTGAGGACGATGGTCCAGGACAGCCCATATCCGAATTCCGCGCCAACCTGGCTGTAGGTGCCGATGCCGCTGGGATCGTCGTCGGCAGCGCCGGTCACGAGACCTGGGCCCAGAGCGCGCAGAAATCCCCGCATGCTCTTTGTCCCGCTTGGTGCGGGTGTGTCGGGCTCGGGGAACGGGGGCGTGGAAGCTTGCGACATGGACCGCTTTGTTTCAATCGAGGCCCGACTATTCGCGAGCTTTGCGGTTATGTCGCCTAGATCCTCGATATCGAGCGAGAAAGACCGCGCGCAGTTTTCTTCAGACGGCATAAGTCGAGCGCTCTCTGGGCCGAGAAATTGCGATTGCAGGGCGTGTCGTCGCGGGAGTCCTCGGAAAGACCCGGAACCTCGCCCAGGGCCGACAAATGGCACAGCCGCGTTTCGCAGCCATCCGTAACAATCCTTAGAGCAAGCGGTCGATGGAGACCGCTAAAGTGCCGGCCACATGAAAGGCCGCGCCCGCGCTTCATACGGCCGCCGCCAAGGCACGATCCGTGAAATGGGGCACCGGGGGCGAGCTGCTAAGCCGAAGGACCATCAATCGAGGAATTGACTATGACGCGAGCAGTCGGGAGCAACGAAGGTAGGGTCGTAGCGGTCCATTCACCCTGGAAATGGTTCCTGGGCCTTGGCGCGGCGCTCTGGATCTTCGGCATCATCGCCTCGGCAAAACTGTTTCTCGCGACCGTCGGCGCCGCCTATTTCCTCGGCGTCATGATGTTCGTCTCCGCCACGCTCCAGCTCATTCATGCGCGGGTTTCAGCCAAAAACCTTCACCAACTCTGCACAAGGATCAGGCCATAGAGCCCGAACACTCTACGCACCAGGGTGCAGGGCGGTCGAGGTCGACGCAGCGGTTCGCCGATCGTAACAGTTGCTCCTTTGCGCCGGTGGGTTCGATGTCCTGGGAGAGGGCGGCTCACTTCCGGGTGATCTCCTTGTGCTTGAGGCCTGGTGATTCATCACGGATTACAGGCTCGCCACCACCGATGGGTTCACGGTGTTGTCACAATTCTGGGAACGCGGCTGGCCGGGCCCGGCGATCCTCATTACGGCGCATCTCTTCGCCGACCTCGTCGATGTGCGCTGGCTTAGGGTTTCGATCGTATCCTCGAAAAGCCGTTCCGCGAACGGGAGGTGGGCGATAAAGTCGTCCGGTTGACCGGCCTTGCCCGCCGCAGGACTATGACCCTACCGCAAAGCGCCCTTGTCGATCGAAGGGTAAATCCAGCTACAGCAAACCGTGGGAGCCCGCCATTGCGCCCAAAATGGTAATGACCGAGGCTAGCAGGAGGACCCGGTGCATCCGTTCCATGCGAGCAAAATCACGACCCGGCGATGACGATTGCTCCATCCGCCGATGCAGAAACAGCGGTTCGATCAGGTAGAGCATGGCCGCGAATATGACCCAAAGGGCGACCATCGCGTGCATCCACCAGAAGTGGACGTCAGCAAACCTGTTCCAGAGATCGCCACGCAGGATCATCCAAAGGCCGGATAGGCCGGCGAGACCTACCCACAGCCGAGCTTGCCAGGCAAACCCAGCCTCGAAGCGATGGAAAGCGCTTAGTCTTGCATTCGGGGGATTATGCCGTCTGATCGCGGGCATGAGAACGGTGGTGACGAACGCGACACCCCCAATCCAGACGACAATAGCGAGGATATGCAGCATCCGCGCCAGCGTGAAGTCGTCCATCACCACCTTCTCCCAGAAGCAGACTGACGCCCGTTTACGCTGCCAGCAGTTCGTCGGCCGGGCCGAAGAACTCGTAGTGGATGCGATCGCTGGCGACGCCGTTTAGCGAAAGCGCGGCCACCAAGGCGCGCAGGAACGGGCGGGGGCCACACAGGAAATAGTCCGCATCATCGGTGGGCGTATTGGCGATCAGCCAATCGGCATCGATCAGTCCCGCGACATCGTAATCGCGGCCCGAGACGTCCTGCGAGCGGGGCGTCTGATAGAAGATCGTTGTGTGCCCATTATGGTGCTTTTCGGTGAGAGTTCGGATATGCGCGCCCATCGCATGGGTAGAACCGTCAAGGGTACCATGGGCAAAGTGCACCGGAACGTCTGGATGGTTGGCCGCTATCTCTTCGAGCATCGCGACCATGGGCGTTAGCCCGACGCCGCCCGATAGTAGGACGACAGGGCGCTGCGGTTGAGCTGCCAGGACGAATTCGCCGGCTGGCGGGCCGACCTTGAGCAGCGTGCCTTCGACGGCCTGGTCATGGAGCCAGCCCGAAGCCAGGCCCTGTGCCTCGCGTTTCACCGAGATCCGGTACGTGCTCCCGTTGGGCGCATCCGAGATCGAATAGTTCCGCTTAACCGGCGGATGACCGGGGATCTCCAGCCAGAAGGTGAGATATTGACCGGGTTTGTGGCGGATGACAGGGCCGCCATCCTTGGGTCGCAGTGTAAACGAACTGATGATCTCGCTCTCGTGCTGGACCTTCTCGACGATGAAATCTCGCCAGCCGGTCCAGCCACCGTCCGCTGTCGCAAGATTGTGATAGATATGCCCTTCGCGGGCGATCAGGATGTTCGCTAGGAACCAGTACGCCTCGCCCCAGGCAGCGAGGATGTCATCGGTCGCGAGCTCGCCCAGAACCGCCTTGATCGCGCCAAGGAGAGCGTCGGCCACATGCGGATAATGCTCGGGCAGAATCTGCAACCCGACATGCTTCTGCGCAATCCTCTCGACGGCAGGTGCAAGCGCACCGAGGTTGTCGATGTTACTCGCATAAGCGAGGATCGCGCCGGTCAGAGCACGCGGCTGCGAACCGGAGTCGCCGTGGTGGGATTGATTGAAGAGATCACGGATCTCCGCGTTTTGAAACATGCGCGAATACATTTCATGCACGATCTCAAGGCCATGTGCCTCGAGCGCAGGCACCGTGGCCTTGACGATCTCAATGGTCTGGCCGCTCAATGTTTGCGCCATCAAAATACTCCTGATTGTACGAGGTTGAAGCTGCCGAGAGTTTCTCAGGGCAGCGGTGGTTCGTTGTAAAAATCGACCTGCATACGCATCGGTCCGATCGGCGTGACAAAATGCGTCTGCTGCGGTCCGACCACGCCGGGATTGCCGGGTGAAAGCATTTTCTCCGAGTGAGGCTGCACGTAGGTCAGGTTCAGTTCTCCCTCCAAGACTCTGATAAGGCCCCAGACACCTTCTTTGGTCTGATGGTTGTCCCGCAGCGCGGCGGGCAAGGAATCTTGGTCGAAGATCGGGGTCGAGCGGTAGGGCTCAGCCATGGTCATTCCTCACGAATGGTATCTGTCTCGAAACGATGCTCAGGTAGTTACGCTACGACCTGCGCTGGGTCGTCCGCGGCGGGGAGCTTGAAAAAGAGGGCAAGCTGCAGGCTTTCGGCGATGCGCGCCGCCTTTGCCTGAAGCGCCGCAGCAGCCGGCGCAGACATCATTTCGTTGGTGGTGGCTTGCCACAGACCAAGCCACCGATCGAATAGTTCTGGTGTGATGCGCTCGGAGTGCTTGCGGTGCGCGGGCACCGGCTGCCCTTTATAGCGTCCGCTCGTGAGCATGACCGACGACCAGAATGCCGCGAGCTTTTCAAGATGCTCAGGCCAGTCGGCGATCGCATCGTTGAAGATAGGGCCTAGTTTCCCATCGGCACGGACACGGGCGTAGAAGCAGTCTACCAACTGCTCCAACCCTTCTTCGTCGATCCCATCGATCGCGTCCACGACTCGCACTCCAATCATGCATCTATGATGCATCAATAGAGCGCCAGAAAAAATATGCAAGCAGAATGCATGTTAGACGGCTCGAGGGGAACTGGGCGGGCTGCAAAACAGGCGCGGCTAGATGACCCCCAATGCTCGCATCGCCTCTGCAACCCGCACGAAACCGGCAATGTTGGCGCCGAGGACGTAGTCTCCTGGTGTGCCAAATTCATCCGCGGTTGCGGCGCAGGTGTCATGGATCCGCCGCATGATGTCGGCGAGCCGTTGTTCGGTCTGCTCGAAGGTCCAACTGTCTCGAGAAGCGTTTTGCTGCATCTCGAGAGCGGAGGTCGCCACCCCTCCGGCGTTCGCAGCCTTGCCGGGCGCGAAGAGAACGCCCGCCTCCTTGAAGAGCCTTACGGCTTCGGGCGTGCAGGGCATGTTTGCACCTTCGCCGATCGCGACGACGCCATTCGCCAGGAGCACTTTGGCGTCCCTGCCGGTCAGTTCGTTCTGGGTCGCGGACGGCATGGCGACGTCGCAAGGCACATCCCAGATCGATCCGCCCTCAATGAATTGGGCCCCGCCGCCCTTGAGGTGCGCATACTCGGAGATGCGCTCTCTCCGTGTTTCCTTGACCTCCTTCAGGAGTTTGAGGTCGACGCCGCTCTCATCGACAACGTATCCGCTGGAGTCCGAGCAGGCGATGACCTTGCCGCCAAACTCGCAGATCTTCTCGGAGGTGTAGATCGCGACATTCCCTGATCCGGAAACCACTACCCGCCTGTTTTCGAACGACAGACCCTTCGTGGCGAGCATTCGATCGACGAAATACACGGCTCCGTAACCGGTCGCTTCGATCCGCGCGCGCGAGCCTCCATAGACAAGGCCCTTACCGGTAAGCACTCCGGCCTCGTAGCGGTTGGTGAGGCGCTTGTACTGGCCGAACAGGTATCCAATCTCGCGCCCGCCCACGCCGATGTCGCCAGCGGGGACGTCGGTGTACTCGCCGAGATGGCGATAAAGTTCCGTCATGTACGACTGACAGAAGCGCATTATCTCGCCGTCCGAGCGGCCGCGCGGATCGAAGTCCGAACCGCCTTTGCCGCCGCCAATCGGCAGACCAGTGAGCGCGTTCTTGAAAGTCTGCTCGAAACCGAGAAATTTGATGATGCCCACGTTCACCGAAGGATGGAACCGCAACCCGCCCTTGTAGGGGCCTAGCGCAGAATTAAACTGAACTCGGAAGCCGCGGTTGATCAGGACCTGACCGCAGTCGTCGACCCAGGGGACGCGGAATATGATCTGCCGTTCGGGCTCGCAGATCCGCTCGATGAGGGCGTTCTCGAGGTAGCTCGGATATTTGGCGACAACGCGGCCGAGGCTTTCGAGCACCTCCGTCACTGCTTGATGGAATTCGAGCTCTCCAACATTGCGGCGCAGGACCTGGTCGAGCACGGGCTCGAGCTTCTCATCGATCTTGGACATTACTTCTCCGAATGCGACCATGGTCCGGGTCGCTTAGAGCCTTGGTCAGCGGTTGACCATGCGCCCAGCCATATTCAGCTGCCAGAGCCGCGACCGAAGATTATTGGTCCGGCAGGATCGACGCTGGGCAGGACAGCGCCACCGGCATTCGATAATAACAGGAAATCGCCACTTCGCTGCCGCGAGCGAACCAGCCTGACCATCACCTTGCGTGAATCTTTCGATGCGGGTGCCGATCCCTGTGCTTGGTGTTTGATTTCCTTGGCTCTCCGCCCCACATTGAAAGGCGCTATGGCAACGTCCAAATTCCATATCGCTATCCATCCCGGCAGCAGCACCGCACGCTAACAGGCCCCAGGCGAACGCCGTACCGGTCGCCTGGGGCTCCCTCTGAGCGAATTGGCTTTGTACAGGATTGGCCTCGAGCGCCGTTGAGCGCCAGGGCACGATGCAGAGGAGATGCGAGATGGATCATTTCGTCGTGGAAGCCGACAGGACAGCTGTCGGCGTCGCGGTTCGTGTTCCGGGCGGCTATCGATTCTTTTATTCGGATCCTCGGTTCCGTATTCTGGACGGGCAGGTGTTTCGGCGCGTCCGGAACTTGGCGCACAAGGTCGGTGAACTGGCCCAGAAACTAACCAAGGCTGGGCGCAGTCAAGCGGCGGGCAGCGTAACCTTCCACTGACGTTCAGGTTCGCGGCAGCATGGTTCCAGGCAGATGGCTGCTCGCTCCGGCCGATAATATTGACTCCGGAACCGATCCAATGCGGCTCCGGAGTTTTTGGGACCCAGCACGCCGAACTCGACGGCCGCATCGACATGTCGATCCGGCGTGTCTCCTGATAGCGCGTGCGCATCAAGCTAAAGAGCGGGCCAGATTAGCGAAACGAAAATGAACCCGCCAAATACGGCGGTAAATGCAAGCCCATGGACAATATCCCGCGTTTTGAACCGATCGACGTGATCAGCGCGAAAGCTGCGGTATTGCTGAGTGATCATCTCATTGCTGGCCACCAGCGCCACATCTAGAGCGGACGCCTCCTTGTGAAACCAGTGGGTCAACTGGGTCAAGGCGGCCGCATTGATATTTGGGTAGTCAACGAGAACGGCTTCGATTTGCGTGCGCCGATCGGCGCTTGCCGCGCCGTCACAACGTGGCTGAGACATTCTGAATATCCCGATTATTCAATGTACGGGAGATGGGGCGGTGGAAAGCAGTAGAGCCTGAAGGCTGTGAGAACCCTTCTCCGGCCTCAAATAGGCATTTCTACCGAGCCGCCGGCATGCGTGCGGTCTCAATCCCAAACGAAGTGAATGGGCGCAAACGCCTCCATCGCGAACTCGCCGCAGGTTGTTCAAGCCCCTAGCGAGTACACCCGTACAATAAATGGAAGTTAAGAGCGCCAGATGGCGCAGACGGATGAAATCAATGCCCTGGGGGTCGGTATCATCGCAACCCGCCTAGGGCATACAGTCGTTCCGTACTGCTGCCCGGATGAATTTCCATGACCATCATAGTAGTTAGACCATAAAGGAATGACCAAAAAATGTCAATATCCGGCCGTGAAACTGCCAGTCAGTACGCGGTCCGCGAGTTTCTACAATTCGGCGGGGACATCGTCGCTCCAGCGTTACTTATCTGTGGATGCGATAGGCGTTCACGCAGCACGGAGTATGCCTCTCGCCCCGAAGGCGTTGGGTCCGAAGAGCGGGCCGGGCTTCAACGGCGGCGAATAACCCAAACAGGATTGCTTCGCCGCCATTGCAGAACATGCCGCGCGAACGGAGACAACTCGGATGGCCACAGTCGCTTAGCTTGCTGGCTCGGAATGCGTGACAGCGATGATCTTGAGCTCCCGCTCATGACCCTCGCGGTCTGGCCAGAGGATCGACTGGCCAGCCCGCAATCCTATCAATCCTGCTCCGACAGGCGTCAGAATAGAAATGCGGCCTTTGGAGATGTCAGCATCTTGCGGATAGGTCAGTTCGTAAGTGTAATCCCTGCCACTGGCTTCATCGATAAACCTTACGGTTGAGTGCATAGTTACGACGTCATCGGGGATCCGACGCGCCGGGTGAAGAGTGGCCCGAGTGATCTCGTTAAGCAGCAATTCACTGACCTGAGGCAACCGCTCCTCGACGCTCATGGCCAACTCTGCCAAGGCGTCTGCTTCTTTATCGATCATTTGGATAGGCGGCCGCCGGGTCGCCCTTTTCGTAGTCATGGTCACACCTTTTCGGAAAAGCAGCCCCACCCGCTTGGGAATGCGGAGCGCTCGATTGAGTTGATCGTCTACACCCCGAGTTCGGGGCGTGCGCACCGGAACCCGGGGCTAGGAGCCCACGAGAATCTGCCCTCCGTGAAGGCGAAAATGCAGGTGACGATGCTCAATGGCCATTCCGCATCATGTCTGGCCCAGGGAGGGCTGTCAATTATGGCCAATATGGTGCCGAATGGGACGGCGGATACTGAGGATGGAAGGAGGTGGTTGCCGGAGGTGTGCAACGAAATTGGCTCTCAGGCGCGCCAGGTCGGGGGGCAGCTTTACGTTACCGTTGATGGGCGCGGCGAGATTCCAAATGGCACGCCGTCGTCGGGCTTGTGTGTGTGCCTTCGCGAGGCATGGTCTCGATGCCAATCGCCCAAAGATTTCCGGCCGCCCTTAGGGCGATGCAAAAATTAGCATAGCGAGGAAGAGGGCCACGATGATGGCCTGTCCCAAGCAGCCTACTTGGACCGGTGCGTTTTCGCTTTCGACATCGAGTTTGCTCATCACATCCTCGCCTGGTTCGCGAGTGCCGCTCCTCCATCGGCGCTGCACAGTTCATGCATCGACGTGACCATCATCAGCATGGTTCGCCGTGCCTGGCCGCTTGCCCCGATCCGCGGGTCGCACCACAGATCCGCGTACAGGCTCGTCCATCGCGGAAGCTCTTCAAGAATATCTCGCTGCTGGGACGAAATGAGCGCGACAATCGCCCGCGTTGCCTTGTCTGCTTCGTCCCGAGGGAGGGCTTCGACGCGGTTCATTTGCCAGATGCTTCGACGTTCGGCCTCAATTTCGATGGAAGACGATTGGTTCTCGAAATAGGTGCTAAGGTGATCAGCAATGTTGCCTCGCATGGTACGGGATCCTGCAAGGCGAAGGGCAACGGCGATAAGCTGATCAGTGGCGAGCGGCGAGGTTTCCAACCGCTGGATTTCACTCATATCGTCGGGCCCAAGCTGCCGGAGCCGCGCGGCCGATCCAGGTGCGGCAAGAATCTTGGTCGCCACCTCGCTTGCGCGGATCAGCAATTCGTCCAGCAATTCCGATTTCTCAACTCGATGCGTACGCACTTCGGTACTCCGATAATTAGGCCGCTGAAGGTGGATCGGGAGGAGTGTTGCGATGCGCAGGCCGACTACTCTTCCCGCGTCCCGCCGGCCTCGCGAACGGAAGCACGCGGCGCTCTTCCGGTGTTTGCTCCGATTCCAGATTCCGATCCGAAATTTGCGCATCGACTTCCTCATTAGCATTCATGCAGATGTCCTCAAATGTTCGCAGAATAAAGCACTCAATGGAGTGGCCCCTATTCGTCTGGATTACGCCTAGAATTATTGATAAATTGGCGGGTGAATGGTCGCGACTAAGTCGCCGATGTCGGCCCTATTGCTGTTCTTCGATTTGGCGGCGATCAACTGGGCGCTGCGGGCTCGAAGCACGGTTCCCATTGCAAGCATGATACGCCTCGTCGGGGCGCGGGCTCCGATCCTTGGATCGCTCCACATCATGCCGTATATGGCGGCGTACCCCCAAAGAATGCCCGGCAGGGCTTCTTCCGGAACAGAAAGCCGCCGCTGCAGCGTATCCACGTAGTCTCCCGCAAGCTCCATCGGCAGCCCCTTGTCCCGGACCTCTCGCTCGATAGTCCGACGCTGCGCTTCGACAGCTACGCCGGGAGGCGGCGAACGGAATCGCTTAAACAAGCTGGTCCTGACGCCGCTGGAAAGGCAAAGGTCGTTCGCAAGGCGAAGTGCGGCTGCGATCAGTTGCTTGTCCAGCAAGGGCGATACCTCCAGATCCGAGATCCTTCGCTCACCGGCGGGACCGGTATTGTCGTAACGTTCGAGGATCTGTTCGGCCTGTGTGCACGAACTGGCCAGTATGTCGTCGAACAGACGGGCGTGATCTTCTGCTAACATTGAAATATATCTCCTTGCCGTAATGGCATTGGGTGCGGCACTGCGTTGGGTTTACTGGTCGACTCTCCCGCGAATCTCGGTCGTCTTCGGGCTAGCAATGTCGGTGAAGAGGACCAGGACCGCCGCGGTGACGCCGCACTGGAGGGCGAAGATCGCCCAAAGCAGCCATGGCCAGCGCACAATGGCGAAGACGATACTGTAGATAGAGAAGACTCGAGGATGAACACGACATTCATTGGAATCCTGCGCGGGCTATGTTGGCTCACATGCGGGGGCGGTGCCGGGCGGTATGGGCTGGCGCGGCAATGACCGATGCTGACGGCGTCATGGCACGACGATCGCGACGGCAACGGCAACGATCAGAACTACGCCTAGCGCCGATGCCATCACGAGCTCCGCAGCGGTCAACCCATTGAGGTGCTTCTTTCGAAACTGCTGATATTCCCTGCCGATGTGAGGATTTTTGGCGATCGAGGCCACTTCGTGTGCGGTTGCCTCGCGCTTGAACCAATGGATGACATCCAGAATTCGATCGGGCGTGACTTGCGGATATTCCGCAAGCGTTGCCTCGATCTGCAGGCGGCGTTCTGGGGTCTTGATCGTATCGTTTCGTCTTCTGCCCATATCTCGTACCTCTAAGCGGTCCTGAATCTCGATGGGTTCGGGATGCGACCAGCGAAGCGGCGAGACCGATCGAATTCAGACATCGCTGCTCGCTGAGCACCATCGCGCCGATTACCGATCGCGATCGCGGCTAAATCGGCGGCCAAAGTCGCGTACGGCGCTTGCCAGCATGCGCGCACGCCGGAAGATTTTGCCGTCGAGAGCCTGGAAACGAGGATCTGATTGGAAGAAGCGAAAGCCGCCGGGCACCCGGATTGCGACGCCTACGATAGCCCTATCGGACTCTACCACAAAGTGCGTGGACACGAAGACCTCCACGGCGAGTTCGTGCACGACCGGTAATTTGCCGGATCGTGCGCAAGCTCGCGCTAAATCTGAAGATTGAATGCGCTCGAAAGCGCGATCGATGGGGAGGAGACCCTAGGCGCGGTGCTGACGGCACCCACCTAGGGCCAACAGCCGTGCGGTACTGCTGCCTGGGTGGATTTCAGTCTGATACTTCGCAATCAACATGATGCCATCAATATGGTTCCGTCACTTGAAAATGTCAAATTTTGCAATCCAGGTCGAATTTTTTCGGCGAGTTTGCGAAACTTGGCAAGTCCAGAGACTGGCTAAGCGTGGTCAAGCCGGATGTGTAATTTTGTCAGATGAACAGATGATGACTAAGAAGGCGATCAGAAGAAGGGATCGTATTTGTATAACTGTCAATCTATCGGTCGTATTTCATGACGGATCTAGAACTTTTACGCAGAATTCGGGTTGGGCTATTGCGCATCGCACCATAGCCCGCAATTCGATTCGATATGGTATGATCGAATGTGCGGTCGCTCGCCGGCCGGCTATCGTAGCTGGCGCTTGTCCAGCTTGCGAGCCAAGGTGCGCCGATGCATCCCGAGCCTGCGCGCTGCTTCGGAGATATTGAAGTCGCACTCCGCCAGCGTTGTTTGGATGTATTCCCATTCGACAGTCTTGATTGATGTCTTGCGGCCTTCGAGCGGAACGTCGGGATCGCCTTGCGTCTTGCTGAACGCCTCCTCGATGTCATCGGTGTTCGCCGGCTTGGCAAGATAATAGGAAGCACCGAGCTTGATCGCCTCAACCGCCGTCGCGATGCTGGCGAAGCCGGTGAGGACAACGATAAGCGTCTCCGGATTTGTCTCATGGAGCATCTTCACACAGGTCAGACCCGATGCGGTTCCGAGTTTGAGATCGACCACCGCAAAATCGAAATGGTGGGGTCTCTCGATCAGCACCTCGAGTTCTTCTGGACTAGCGGCATGGTCGACTGTGTAGCCGCGGCGTTCGAATGACCTGCGCAACGTGCGGGCGAACGAAGCGTCATCCTCTACGATGAGCAAGTGCCGATGCGTGTCGTTCACCGGGGGACCTCCCGCTCATATAGGAGCGTGCTGAGCGGTACGGTCAAGCGGACGCGGGCACCTTCTCCGTCCTGATTGGCCACGTCCACATTTCCACCCAGCTTGCGCAGCACATTGACAACCAGAAAGAGGCCCAGGCCGCTGCCGGGAGCCGGTTTGGTGCTGGCATAGGGTCGTCCAAAGTCGGCCAGCATTTCGGTCGAGAACCCAGGGCCATCATCGCGGACCTCGAGCTCGAGCATCGTCTCCGTGCGCCGGGCATGGATGACAATGCTCTTGGCTGCAGCGTCCACGGCATTTTCAACGATGTTGCCGATGACCTGGCGAAGCGCCGGATCCGCGACGATCGTCATGTCGTCGTCCATTTCGTCATCCAGGTAAATCGCGCCCGCAGTTCTGCCGCGCCAGTCCTCAATCGCATCGGCTAGAAAGGTCTTCAATGTCGTGATCGAGGGATTTTCACTACGCACCTCGCCGGCGGAAGTGAGGATACCGCCGACGATTACCTTGCAGCGTCGCAGTTCTGCTTCCATGTCGGCTATATCGGTCAAGACTTCGCTATTCTCGGTGATTGCCGGATGACGGGCGAGGTCACCCAGTATCACCGACATTGACGATAGCGGTGTCCCCAGTTCATGTGCTGCGCCGGAGGCAAGCAGGCCCATGCGCACTATGTGATCTTCCTCGGCCGCGCGCTGACGCACCGCGGCCAGGGCCGCGTCTGCCTCGCGGAAATTGCGGTTGATGCGTGTGACGAAGGCCACCAGCAGAACTGCGATCAGGACAAAACAGACCAGGCTGCCCGCCAGATAGAGCGCCATCGGATCGAAGGCCGAGCCCGGTGGCAGCACGAGTGGCACGGGCTTGAGCGCCAGAGCTCCCAGTGCGACCAAAGTCGCGATCACGATGCCCCAGGAGGAACGTCCCTCCAGCAGAATCGCACCGATCACTACCTGCAGCAGGAACAGTGAGGTAAAGGGGTTTGCTAGACCTCCGCTATGATAGAGTTGCCAGGCAAGTGCGACGACATCGACCAAAAGTGCGCCGGTCAACTCAACGTTGCGCACTGAATCGCGGCGGCGCAGATAGGGCACGCTAATGAGATTGATGGCCGCTAGCAGCGCAGGAGCAATCAGCAACGGCGCCAGCGGAAGCTTGATTCCCATTACTCGGTCGACGACCGCAATTGTGATCAACTGCCCACTGACGGCGATCCAGCGAAGCTGCATCAACAGATGCATGTTGCGCAGGCCGGCATCAGCACTGGGCTCTGCGGGATTTCTCGAACGAGTTTCCGCCATCAGGCGAAGGCTTTCCTGCTACCGCGCTTGTTGAGCACAATCCATTCGCTGCATAGGCGAAAAGCTGCGCCGTTGCGAACCACTCCGCAAGATGAAAAGGGGGAGCGCGATTCTACGGGCGCGGCGCCACATCCTGTCGGTGGTGTCAGCCCTTGAGCGCAATATTCATGATGGATGAGAGCCAAATTATGAAGTTGTGCAAACGGGCACAGCACCTACCTTGATGGGCAACGGATCTGTTTTCGAGCCGGTTGGGCATCCAACCGGAAATCGAAATCGGATCGGATCCGATCCTTGCGAGAGTATTCGTCAGCGAATTCTCAATCCGGGATCAGGCGCTCTGGCTTAACAGCAAGACAGACGACTTGGGGGTGTCGATAGCGCTGAATGGAGCGGTCGACATGGCTGACGGCATATATGATCCTTCCAATGTCGCAGTGCTCAAGCGCGGTGCCGCGCACGCTGCCGTAGCTGAAATCGAGGATGGAATGCTCGTCGGCTTCGGCACGGGAACGACGGTTTCGTTTGTCATAGCAGCTTTGGACGAGCGCGTTGCGGCGGGTCTGCGGATCGATGTCGTCGCAACCTCGCTCCGCACCGCTGATCAAGCCAAGGCAGCAGACTTGCGGATCCTCGCGTTCGACAGGCTCGACGCCGTCGACCTCGCAATCGACGGCGTCGACGAACTCGATGCCCACCTGCGTGCGATAAAGGGCCGCGGAGGAGGCATGTTGCGCGAGAAAATTATCGCTGCGGCTGCTGCACGCATGATTGTGGTCGCCGATGAGAGCAAGGGCGTGCCCGTGCTTGGTCGGGGCCCGCTTCCCGTCGAGACGCTGCCCTTAGCGGCCTGCTATGCCTCTCGTCGCATCGAGCAACTAGGCGCAATTGTCAGCCTGCGCATGGCGGGCGTCGTCCGCTACCTGACTGACCAGAGTAACGTCGTGTTCGATTGTCGATTCGGCACGATTAACGATCCGAAGGGGCTGGCGCTTGATCTTGCCGACATCCCAGGAGTGCTGGGGCACGGCCTTTTTTTAGATGAGATCGACGCCGCCTATGTAGGCCGAAGGGACGGGATCGCTCAATTGACCCGCGGCACGTCCGGGACGGTGTCGTGATCCGTCGCCGCGCGCCAGAAATCCCGGTGCTTCTGCGGGTCTTTCGAACTCCTGGCATTAGCGGTCATTACCTCGGAGGTCGAAATGACCACTAATTGTTCGGACCGCACTTCCCAGCGCATGGGCGAACTTACGATCGCCACCATTCGAACACTCACGATGGACGCCGTCGAGAGGGCGTCATCGGGTCATCCGGGTACACCTATGGCGATGGCGCCGCTCGGCTATACGCTGTGGAGCCGTTTCCTGCGCTATGATCCCGACCAGCCAGACTGGCCAAACCGTGACCGTTTCGTGCTCTCGGACGGTCACGCGTCCATGTTGCTCTATTCGTTGATCCACCTCGCCGGGATTTGCGAGGTCGATGCGCAAGGCAGGCCAACCGGGCAACCGGCGGTCAGCCTCGACGACATCAAGCAATTTCGCCAGCTTGCTTCCAAGACTCCAGGACATCCTGAATATCGGGTCACCACTGGCGTGGAAGTCACGACCGGTCCCCTTGGCCAAGGCTGTGCCAATTCGGTGGGGATGGCGATCGCCGAACGGTGGCTCGCCGCCCGCTTTAACCGCGCCGGCTCGGTCCTGTTCGACCATGACATATATGTGCTGTGCAGCGATGGCGACATGATGGAAGGCGTGGCCAGCGAGGCGGCATCGCTGGCCGGGCATCTTAACCTAGGCAACCTCTGCTGGTTCTATGACAACAACCACGTCACGATCGAAGGGCCGACATCACTCGCCTTCAGTGAAAATGTCGCCGACCGGTTCCGCGGCTATGGGTGGAACGTCCTTCATATCGAAGACGCGAACGATACTGCCACGATAGCGCGTGCCATCGCGGCCTTTCAGGAACGCAACGACGCGCCGACGCTGATAGTATTGGATAGCGTCATCGGCTGGGGTTCGCCGATCGCGGGGACCTCCAAGGCTCATAGCGACCCGATGGGGGACGCCGCTATTCGTGAAACCAAGCGCGCCTATCGCTGGCCACAGGATGCACAATTTTTGGTGCCCGACGGAGTTGCGGAGCATCTGCGACAGGCGCTTTCCCACCGATCGAAGCCGCTGTGTAAGGCGTGGAACGAAACGCTGGCGCGTTACCGTTGTGATTACCCCGACATGGCGCAGCAACTCCAAGGCTTGCTCCAGCACCAACTCCCCGATGGATGGGACAAGGACATTCCCCTCTTCCCGGCGGATCCGAAGGGCATGGCGTCACGCGATGCTGGAGGCGAGGTGCTTAACGCGATTGCCCGCAAAGTGCCGGCGTTGATCGGCGGGGCAGCTGACCTGGCGCCGTCGACGAAGACCAAGCTGACCTTCGAGGATGCAGGGACCCTCGAGCGGAGCAACTACGCAGGGCGCAACATGCACTTCGGTGTGCGCGAGCACGCGATGGGCGCGATCGCCAACGGGATGGCGCTTTCGCATCTTTTGCCGTTCACGGCGACCTTCCTGGTGTTCAGCGACTACATGCGTCCGCCGATCCGGTTGGCGGCCATCATGGAATTGCCGACCATATTCGTCTTCAGCCATGATTCGATCGGGGTTGGGGAGGATGGCCCAACCCACCAGCCGGTCGAACAATTGGCAGGGCTGCGCGCCATTCCCGGCCTCGATGTCTTTCGACCAGCCGACGCCAATGAAACTGCCGAGGCGTGGCGAACGGCGATGATACAGGCCAATCGACCAAGTTGCATCGTCCTCTCGCGGCAAGCGCTGCCGACGATCGACCGCAATCGCTATGCCTCCGCGTCGGGACTTGCGCGCGGCGCCTATGTTCTGGCCGATGCGGCAGGTGGATGCCCCGAACTCATCTTGCTGGCGACCGGCAGTGAGGTATCCCTGGCTCTTGCCGCACATGAGCAACTGACCGGGACCGCTGTGCGATCGCGGGTGGTGTCAATGCCATGCTGGTCGATATTCGAAAAACAACCCCTCGGCTATCGCGAGGCGGTCTTGCCGCCGTCGGTCTCGGCGCGGGTGGCAATCGAGCAAGCCGCCCCGCTTGGCTGGGACCGCTATGTCGGCGCTCATGGGGCGACCGTGACGATGGATGGGTTTGGCGCATCGGCGCCGTTTGCCGATTTGCGGAGAAAATTCGGGTTCACGGTTGACCATGTCGTCAATGTGGCGCGCGAAGTGCTGGAGGAGAAGTCATGACTGGCCGAGTAAAAGAGCTCGAAACCCTGGGGCAATCCGTGTGGTTGGATTTTCTTGACCGGAGCTTTCTCGTCCGGGGCGAATTGACGAAACTCATTTCACAGGACGGCGTCGCCGGGGTGACCTCCAACCCGTCCATCTTCGAAAAGGCGATGGGCCACGGTGATGCCTACGATCATGACATCGCCTCGCTGCTACAGCGCGGTGAACCTGACGTCGGTGCGATTTACGAACATCTCGCGGTCACCGATATCCGCGCTGCCGCCGATGCGCTTCGCCCGGTCTATGACCGAGTGAACGGAGCGGATGGCTTTGTCAGTATTGAGGTGTCTCCCGATTTTGCCAACTCGACGGACGACAGCATCGCCGAGGCGCGCCGCTTGTGGACGGAGATCGACCGCCCCAACCTGATGATCAAGATCCCCGGCACAAAGGCAGGTGTGGCTGCCGTTCGGCTGCTTACCGACGCGGGGCTCAACATCAACATCACACTGCTGTTCGCCATCGACATGTATAAGGCCGTGGCGGACGCTTTTCTCACCGGCTTGGAAGCGAGGGTCGACAGGGGCGCGGATGTGTCCCGTGTCGCGTCCGTCGCCAGCTTTTTCGTCAGCCGTATCGATTCCCGCATCGATGCGGCAATCGACGCGCGCGTGAAGGCAGGAGATGCAGAAACCGCAGCGCTGAAGGCGCTACGTAGTAAGGTGGCGATCGCCAATGCCAAGCTCGCCTATCAACATTATCTCCAATTGACCGCGAGCGACCGCTGGCTGAAGCTGGCAGCCAAGGGAGCGCGGCCGCAACGGTTGCTGTGGGCCTCCACCAGCACGAAGGACGCCAGTCTACCGGACGTCCTCTATGTCGATGCACTTATCGGCCCGAATACCATCAACACCATCCCGCCCAAGACGATGGACGCCTTCCGAGACCACGGTACGCTTGCCGCGACACTGGTCGAAGACGTCGACGGTGCTCGCCGCGTGTTGGAGAGTGCCGATCGACTTGGCCTCGATCTTGCGCGCATCACTTCGAAGCTGGTGGTCGACGGAATCAGGCAGTTCTCCGAGGCCAATGACGCCCTACTTCGCGCGATCGCGGAAAAGCGGATGGCGCTGCTGGGGTGATATGATCAACGGACGTTGACGACATGCGCATCGGAATGATCGGATTGGGTGGGATGGGGGGCAACCTCGCACGGCGGCTCATGCGGGGCGGCCACCAGGTCGTGGTATGGGTTCACGGCTCGGAAGCGACAGAAGCGGTTGCTCCCGATGGCGCCATCGCGGTCGCTTCGATCGAGGACATGGCCGGCCAATTGAGGGAGCACCGAACCTTTTGGGTGATGCTGCCGGCCTGCGAGCCGACCGAGCAGACGGTGACAATGCTCGGCGTGACTGCCGCGGCCGGCGATATCATCATCGATGGTGGCAACACCTTCTACAAGGATGACATACGCCGCTCCAAAATGCTGGCGACACGAGGCATCGACTACGTCGACGTCGGCACCTCGGGCGGTGTCAGGGGTCTTGAGCGCGGCTATTGCATGATGATTGGCGGACACTTGGAGACGGTGCGCAGGTTGAACCCGATCTTCGAAACGCTGGCGCTCGGCTTTGGGGACATCGCCCGCACTGTAGGTCGTGACAGGCCCGATGATCGGGCGGAACGCGGCTATGTGCATGTCGGACCGGCCGGCGCAGGGCATTTCGTTAAGATGTTCCACAACGGCATCGAGTACGGCTTGATGCAGGCCTATGCCGAAGGATTCGACATTCTGAAGGGCAGGTCGTCCGACAAGCTGGCCGACGTATGGCGACGCGGCAGTGTGATTTCATCCTGGCTGTTGGACCTGTCCGCCGCAGCGCTCGCGCGGGACCACACACTCGAACACTACAGTGGCCATGTCGCGGACAGCGGGGAGGGGCGTTGGACTGCCGATGCGGCAATGGAGGAAGCGGTCCCGGCCTGTGTCTTGTCGGCTGCCCTCTCCGCTCGATATCGTAGCCGGGTCGAGACCACGTTCGGCGACAAATTGCTGTCCGCAATGCGGTTCGGGTTCGGCGGTCATGTAGAGATACCGCAGTAATGAGCGCGGAGCCGGAACAGATGCCCGGCGCGACGCTGGTGATTTTCGGGGCAAGCGGCGACTTGACGAGGAGGTTGCTGATGCCTGCACTCGCCAATCTTCTGCGCGAGGATCTCCTGGGTGAAGAACTGCATATACTTGGCGTCGCTTGTGAAGACTTGGATGACGAGGAACTTCGTGCCCGACTGGATGAGTTCGTCGGCCCTGCTCCGCCGGGCTGGGAGCGGCTACGCCGGCGGATTACGTATCTGAAGGGCGCATTTGAGGACGATGCGCTCTACCGAGCGATCGGTGATCGCCTAGATGCAGAGTGCAACGCCGCCTTCTATCTCGCCACGCCGCCCGAGTATTTCGGCACCATTGTCGAGAAGATGGCCGGAGCCCATCTACTTGAGGAAAAATCAGGCTTCCGCCGCATGCTGGTCGAAAAGCCGCTTGGTCACGACCTTGCCTCGGCACGCGTCCTCAACAAATGCATCCTAAGCCGGGTAGGCGAACGGCAGGTCTATCGGATCGATCATTTCCTGGGAAAGGAGACCGTGCAGAATATCCTCGTTGCCCGCTTCGCCAACCCCATGATCGAAGCCGTGTGGAACAACCGCTATGTCGATCATGTCCAGATTACCGCCGCAGAGACTGTCGGGATTGGTCGGCGCGGAAAATTCTACGATGCGACCGGTGCCATGCGTGACATGGTGCCCAATCACCTGTTCCAACTCCTCGCGATGGTCGGTATGGAGCCACCCAACAGCTTTGCCGCCGATGCGATCGGTACTGAAAAGACAAAGGTCATAACGGCCATTCGCGCGCTCACTTCCAAGGCGGTCGAGACCGACGTAGTTCGTGGACAGTATACCGCCGGATGCATCGATGAAGATCTGTGCCCCGCCTATGCCGAGGAGCCGGACGTCGACCCGATGACCCGTACCGAGACCTATGTCGCTATAAAGCTATGGCTCGATACATGGCGCTGGTCTGGAGTTCCGTTCTACCTACGCACAGGAAAAGCGATGGCGGCGCGGGAGACGGAGATTGTACTCCAGTTCAAACCGGTGCCTCGCGCGCTGTTTGCCCACTCGAACGTGACCCACCTGCCTGCCAATCGACTGGTCATCCACATCCAGCCCGATGAAGGCCTCAAGTTCGATTTTCTCGCCAAGCTCCCGGGCCCAGTGATCGATACCGCGCCCGTCAGCATGAATTTCCGGTACGCCGACCGGTTCACGCTTCCCAAGCTGACCGGCTATGAGACGCTGCTCTATGACCTGATGATTGGCGACCAGACGCTGTTTCAAAGCGCGGAGGCAATCGAGGCGGGATGGGCAGCGGTCCAGCCCATCCTCGACGCCTGGAGCCGGGACAACGGTCATCCGCAAATATACAGGGCGGGCAGTGACGGACCAGTTGCGGCTGAAGCGCTAATCCAACGCGACGGCCGGACCTGGCACGCACTTCGGACATGAAGGTACCACTTCGTCTCCTAGTATCGGATATCGATGGCACTCTGGTCCGCAATGACAAGACGCTTTCCGCCGCCAATCGTGCGTCGATCCTTGCCCTTGCCGCCGACGATGGCGCAACGATGCTACGGCTGATAGGCCGGTACGGCGTCACCCCATGGGTGTTTGCGGACGGAGAGTGGTTTACTCCGGATCCCAGTAACCGCCACGTCGCGCGCGAGCGGCTCGCGTCATGCCTGGAGTCGGCTCGAAGGGACAACTTCGTGGAGCTCGGCGCGAGGATCGATAAAATAGTGGGGGTCAGCGACGACAGCGAAACCCTCCGACGATTGGAAACTGAGGCGAAGCAGGCAATCGGCCCCGACTTAACGATCGCCCACTCACAGCCGTATTATCTCGATATTACGCACTGCCTGGCGAACAAAGGTGACGGCATCGCGGCGTTGACCGAGGCGGCAGGGCTTGAGCTCCCACAAGTCGCCGCATTCGGTGATATTGCCCAATGATCTGCCCATGTTCGCGCGCGCAGGACTGTCCGTGGCGATGGGCCAGGCACCCATAGAAGTTCAAGCCGCGGCCGATGCCGTTTCGGCGACCAATGAGGAGGACGAGGTAGCCTATGCAATTGAGCACTTTCTTCGGCGACCTGCACGCCTTTGAGGGCGCGCGTGAAGATCGCCTCCGTCGAAGGGAAATGATGATCGACTGCACCCTTTGCGAAACGGCAATGACCTCGGGGTCTATTTCGACGCCGATGATCGAAACGTCCGGTAGATTTCGATAGCAATATTTTGCCAGCGACCCTCCGCCCAGCCCGATGATCTCGATCGTCTCCGGTGAAGGGTTGAACAGGGGAAACCCATCATCAGGCGCGTGTAGTTCAGCAGCAACCTGTCGGGACCCTCGATGCTCATCGCGCTTTGCACGAAGGCCGAGTTTGCGAGAAGGCTTCGTATGTCGCCCAGCTCGAAGACAAGCGGGGCGTCAAATCCAACTTGCTCCATTTGATACGGATCGCGCTGGTCAAACCCAAATCGCTCGGCATAACGCTGGTCGCGATCGATACCGTCGATATGGTCGAGAAAATCATCCAGCTCCGCTCTCGCTGCGTCGCCATGCAAGTCCCGCCCTGTGTCGGGCGAGAGGGCGATTACGCTCTCGTCTTCCAGGCCTTCTGGGCACTTATCCGTCATTGTCACGACGCGCATCGTCACGGCGTGCGTTCTGCCGATCGTGGGCGCGTCCCCCTGCGACGGTGACGCTGAAGAACAACACGAGCAGCACAATGGAGATAAGGATGATCCAGAATATGATCACGGGCGCCTCCTGTTTGAAAGAATGGAGATTCTACGAGGAGCGATTTGCCGGCCGCGCGGAGATCAAGACTGGAGTCGCAGTCCGAACCTCGCGGCCGGTTCCGAATGCACGCGGGATCAACGGACTTGTCGCTTTTCGAACTGCTGGGCTTTCTCGTACATCTCTTGCCAAGCGGCGGCGGCGCGAAGTGCTTGATCTCGGATATTCGGCAGAAGTGTCTCGGCTGCCTGCGCAAGGGATGCGTTCATGCGCGTCAGGTAGAATTCGCTATTACGCGCTGTCGGTTTGAGGTTGGGACGCGGGGTCATCTCACCAGCACCTTGGTTAGGTTTTTTCAGCGGTTGGAACAGAACCGTTTTGGCCAAGCTTCGATCCTGGGTTAACAGCCCGCCGTCGCCAGCATGCGGGAGAGCGGATGCTGGGGTGGCCGAATTCACCCGTCATGCTCGCTTCGAAGACCGCCGAGAAAAAACGCGAAACGTCTCTTCTTCATAGCCAATGGCGTTGTAGAATCGCGCGGCCTCGTCGTTGTCGGGACGAACCATCAATTGGATCTTGGCGGGGGCGTACTGTGCCAGCCAATCCTCGCAGGCTCGGGCTAGTTTTCGGCCAAGCCCCCATCTGCGAAAATCGCCTTCGACACCCAGGTTATAGATCCACCCGCGATGACCGTCCCAACCGGTCATCGCAGTGCCGATCAGGTGACCACTGGCAAACGCGCCGATGATCGTGGACGTTGGCCCGTTGAGCGCCCGCTGGGCATCGGCAACCGGATCGTTCCAGGGGCGGGTCAAGTCGCAAGCGTCCCAAAGCTTCACCGCCTCGTCAACTTCCGAACTCGCCAACGGCCGCACCTCGATCATGATCCGGTCTCCTCGTCGACCGGCGCCGGGCGCTCCTTTTGGAATCCGTGCATGCCGAACCACCATTGCAGGGCGATGATCGCGCCCTTGGCCGGCTGCAGCAGCGCGATCATCAAAATCATCGCAAGAGGCATCACGATTGCAACCAGAGCGGCGACCGACAATTCCGCATCGCGAACGAGCGCAATGATCAATGGGGCCAAGAGGTGTCCGGTTATCAGGATCGAGACGTATGCGGGGGAAATCATCTGCCTGTTGATGAGACCAGTCCTGCCCGCAATTCGGACAGCGCGGCCGCGGCTTGAGGAAACGAAGAAAGAGCTTCGTTTCCTTGCACCGGGGACAATGGCCCCGCGCGCCCCGGGCCATGGCCTCCACCGCCGAAGCGGGCAGGACGGGTGGCGCCGCGGGAGTGATGGTTTGTGGGTCGGACACGGTTTCGGGCTTCGTTGGCAAGTGGTCAAACGGTGATGCCATGAGATCAGGCATCGAACACACCAGGCGGAGCGGCTGCGCGCACGCTTTCGTCGACATGTGCGACAAATTGCGTAAAATTGCGCCGGAAGCGGTCAGCAAGACCGCGTGCAGCTTGGTCGTAGCTGTCAGCATCGGCCCAGGTCGCCCGCGGGTCAAGAATGCGGGTCTCGACGCCGTCCACTTCGATCGGAACCTCGAACCCGAAATTGGGATCGGTGCGGAACCGCGCTTGGTTGAGCTTGCCCGAAAGCGCCGCATTGAGCAGTGCTCGCGTCACCTTGATCGGCATGCGCGATCCCGTTCCGTATTGTCCGCCGGTCCAGCCCGTGTTGACCAGCCAGCAGTCGGCACCGCCCTTGGCGATGCGTTTGCGGAGCAGATTGCCGTAAACGCTCGGGTGACGGGGCATGAACGGTGCGCCGAAGCAGGTCGAGAATGTCGCCTCCGGCTCGGTCACGCCGAGCTCGGTACCGGCGACCTTTGCGGTATAGCCAGAGAGAAAATGGTACATCGCCTGCTCGGGCGTGAGCTTCGCGATCGGCGGCAGCACTCCGAAGGCATCCGCCGTCAGCATGATGATGTTCTTCGGAACCGGCCCCATATTGTCGGCGGAGGCATTGGGGATGAAGTCGATCGGATAGGCGCCGCGGCTATTCTCGGCGAGCGAGGCATCGTCGAGGTCTAGGGCTCGCGTCTCCGGATCCATGACGACATTTTCCAGGATGGTCCCGAACCGGCGGGTCGTCGCGTAGATCTCGGGCTCGGCCTCGGCCGAGAGGCGGATCATCTTGGCATAGCATCCGCCCTCGAAGTTGAAGACGGCGGTATCCGACCAGCCATGTTCGTCATCGCCGATGAGCGTGCGCGAGGCGTCGGCGGAAAGCGTGGTCTTGCCGGTGCCCGACAGACCGAAGAATATTGCCGTGTCGCCCGCTGGGCCGATGTTCGCCGAGCAGTGCATCGGCATGACGCCGCGCTCGGGCAAGACAAAGTTCAGGACCGAGAACACGGCCTTCTTCATTTCGCCAGCATAGCCGGTGCCGCCGATCAGGATCAGCCGGTGCATGAAATCGACAGCGACCACGGTTTGCGACCGGCAGCCGTGGCGTTCCGGATCGGCACGGAAGCTAGGCAGATCGATAATCGTATAGTCGGCCGTGAAATGCAGGAGCTCGTCTTGCGTAGGACGCACCAGCATGGTCCGCACGAACTGCGAATGCCAGGCGAGTTCGGTGACGACGCGCACACCCACGCGATATTCCGCCTGCGATCCGCCAAAAAGATCTTGGACGAAAACATCATCGAGCGTTGCGAGGTGCTGCAGGAAATCCGCCCGCAGATTGGCGAAGGCCTCTCCCCTCATGGGCTTGTTCGACGCGCCCCACCAGACGTCATCCTTGGTGAGCACGTCGCGCACGATGAACTTGTCCTGCGCGGAGCGCCCGGTGTGCTGTCCGGTCTCGACCACCAGAGCGCCATGCTCGGACAGCCGGCCTTCGCCGCGTCGCAACGCGATCTCGGTCAACGCGGGCGTATCGCGGTTCTCGTGGAGCCTCTCGCCGGCTTTGATCCTGATGTCAGGAACGGTGAATGTCAGCGTCATTGTATGCGAGGCCTCTCGGTTCTGTTAGGGAAGATCAAGGAATCAGACGTTGCCTGGCGGCACGTCCACGGGGAGCTTGAGACTAAGCTTCGGACGCCGGGGCCGATCGGGTTTTGCCGGCGTGTCCGAGGCCGCAAGCGCTGACGAGGATCTCGGCGCCATGCCGGTCCCACGATTTCGAAGCTTGCGACTGCGCCTCTTGTCTTCGATCATGTCGCGTCCCGCCCTGCTTCTGATCGGATAGCCCGACGATCTCCTTCCTCCAGGACATGCGCTATCTCCGACAGGAGCATGGAGGCTTCCAGGGGCGTGAGGGCGGCTTCGCAAAGCTGTCCATCGCCGTGATGGAAGGTCAGCACCACGCGATACTCATCCGGAGCCTGGGGCATAAGGCGCAGATGGGCGTTGAAGCCGCTCATCTGAGCGCGGGAGCTGCTCAAATCGGCAGGGTCTTGCCCGCATCCAGATGATTCAACGATTGGCATAATGCATATATACAACGCACTGATAGATTGTTAATAGTGATATTTGATGTATTATACATCAGGAGTGACAATGATCACATCACAGCAATTGCGAGCCGCCCGTGCCCTTCTCGGTCTGGATCAGCGCCAGCTTGCCGAACTCGCCGGCCTCTCGCTTCCGACCATACAGCGGATGGAAGCGTCGGAGGGGCAGGTGAGGGGGATCGTCGACACGCTGGTGAAGGTCATCACCGCGCTCGAGGGTGCTGGCATTGAGCTACTCGGCGAGAACGCGCCAAGCACGGGCGTTGGGCGAGGGGTTCGGCTACGCGAAACCGCGAGCGGCGTCCGGGGCGCGCGTGGTTCGTCGCTTCTCTATGACAAGGTGGCGGAGCGGGAGACCGAGCGGTGATGCAGGCGGCCTTCGGGCCCAAGCTCGCGACGGTGCTTCGCGAGGGCTATTCTTCTCGCCTCCTCCGGGCCGATGCCATTGCAGGACTGACAGTCGCGATCGTGGCGCTGCCGCTCGCGATGGCGCTGGGTATCGCCAGCGGCGCTTCGCCGGACAAGGGCCTCGTCACGGCAGTCGTGGCGGGATTTCTAATCTCTGCCCTTGGCGGCTCGCGGGTTCAGGTGGGTGGTCCCACCGGTGCCTTTGTCGTCGTAATTTTCAATGTCATCGCCAAGCACGGCTATGACGGACTGCTCATCGCAACGCTGCTTGCCGGGCTTATCCTGATTCTCGCGGGAGTCTTCCGCTTCGGGCAGCTCATCAAATATATCCCTCACCCCGTGGTGACTGGTTTCACCGCTGGCATTGCCGTGATTATCGCCTCGAGCCAGGTGAAGGATTTCCTGGGGCTGTCGATCGACAAGGTGCCGGCTGATTTCATTCCCAAATGGGAAGCCTATCTCGATGCGATAGCGACAACCAGCGGGGCCACCGTGGCGGTTGGCGTGGGCGCTCTCGCGATCATCATCGCGCTGCGCAAGCTTGCGCCCAAGCTGCCCGGTTTCCTGATAGCTGTGGTCGTCACCTCTGTGGCCGTGGCCCTGCTCAAGCTGCCGGTGGACACGATCGGCTCGCGCTTTCCCGAAATTCCGCCGGGCCTGCCCATGCCGTCCTTGCCCGAAATCTCGCTCGCAAAGATCAATGCGGTCCTGCCTTCGGCTTTCACCATCGCCTTCCTCGCGGGGATCGAGGCTCTGCTGTCGGCCGTGGTGGCGGATGGCATGGCCGGGACGCGCCATCGCTCCAACCAGGAGCTGATCGGGCAGGGCGTTGCAAACCTGGGCTCGGCGCTGTTCGGCGGGCTTCCGGCTACCGGTGCGATCGCGCGGACCGCGACCAATATTCGCTCGGGCGCGAAGACGCCGGTTGCGGGCATCATGCACGCCGTCTTCCTGCTGCTGTTCATCCTGTTTGCCACCGATCTCATGGCCTATGTACCGATGGCCGCCTTGGCGGCGATCCTCTTCATGGTTGCCTGGGGCATGAGCGAGTACGAGCGGTTTCTGGCGCTGCTCCGCATGCCCAACAGCGACCGCTCGGTTCTTCTCCTGACCTTCGGTCTGACGGTCCTGGTGGACTTGACGGTCGCCATCGGTGTTGGCGTCACCTTGGCCTCACTGCTGTTCATGGCGCGCATGGCCGAAGCGGTCGAGGTCGATACCAGCAACGGCAAGGACATCGATCTCGATTCCGAAGACGTCCACCAGCGCGATACCTTGCCTGCAGGGGTCGAGGTCTTTCGGATCAACGGTCCATTCTTCTTCGGCGTCGCGGGTGAGCTGCTCGACACCCTGCGCCGGCTCGGCGAGTCTCCCAGGGCTATCATCTTGCGCATGCGGCTGGTCCCGCTGCTCGATGCCAGCGGCGTTCGGACACTTGAGGAGTTCATCGAGCAAGCGCGGGTCGCCGGCGCCAGGGTTATCCTGTCGGGTGTGCAACCGCAGCCCAGGTCGATGCTTGAGCGCGTTCATCTTGGCCAGGGGTCCGAGAAGCTCTTCTATGCCGCCGATTATGCCGCCGCACAGGCCCTCGCGCGGGACCTTCTCGATGCGAGTTATACCAATCCCGCTTGATAGCGCGCGCAAGCTCGACGCGAACGATACGATTTGTACTCATAAGGAAGGACCGATGTTGCAGGACGTTGTAATTCTCGCCGCCGCTCGCACCGCGATCGGCGACTTCGGCGGAAGCCTCAAAGACATTGCCCCTTCGGAGCTGGGCCGGATTGTTATCTCGGAAGCCATCAAGCGAGCAGGTCTGAGCCCCGCTCAAATAGGTCACGTTGTGCTTGGCCAGGTGATCCAGAGCGAACCACGGGATGCTTATGTCTCCCGCATCGCGGCGATTGCGGCGGGGATTCCCGACCGCACGCCGGCCTTGACGCTCAATCGTTTATGCGGTTCGAGCGTGCAGGCGCTGATCTCCGCTGCGCAGATGATCAAGCTGGGCGAGTGTGAATTTGCGGTTGCCGGCGGCGTCGAGAGCATGAGCCAGTCGCCGCACGTCGTCAAAACGATGCGCTGGGGTCGGCGCATGGGCGACGGCGTCATGATCGACGCGATGAACGCCACGCTCAACGACCCGTTCGGGGCCGGCCACATGGGGGTCACGGCGGAGAACGTGGCCGATCGCTATTCGATCACGCGTCAGATGCAGGACGAACTGGCGGCCGAAAGTCATCGGCGCGCGGCCATCGCGCAGGCCGAGGGCTGGTTCGAGGCGCAGATCGTTCCTGTCGACGTCCGGGGCAAGGATGGACCGGTACAGTTCGCGCTGGACGAACATGTCCGTACCGAGCTTTCTCACGCCGCGTTGCAAGCGCTAAAGCCGATTTTCCGACAGGAGAACGGCACGGTGACCGCAGGGAATGCGAGCGGGATCAATGACGGGGCGGCCGCTTTGGTGCTCGCATCGGCTGACGCAGCCGCGCGCCACGGGCTGGAGCCCAGGGCGCGCGTCGTCGGCTGGGGCCATGCGGGCGTGGCGCCCGAGGTCATGGGGTTGGGCCCTGTCGAGGCGGTGCCGATCGCGCTCAATCGCTGCGGCTTGACGCTTGCCGACATGGACGTGATCGAAGCGAATGAAGCCTTTGCCGCGCAAGCCTGTGCCGTCGCCAAGCTTCTCGGCTTCGATCCCGACAAGGTAAACCCGAACGGAAGCGGTATCGCGCTTGGCCATCCGGTTGGCGCGACCGGCGCTATCATAACGATCAAGGCGATGTATGAACTTGAGCGCATCGGTGGCCGCTATGGTCTCGTCACGATGTGCATCGGCGGCGGGCAAGGTATAGCGCTTGTCATCGAGCGATTGCCGCGGGCAGACACAGACTATGCCAGGCATTGACCAGTTTCGCTGCTTTCGCCGGGGCCCGGGACATTGGAGACCGCGCGCGCTGAGCGCGCGCTTGTTCCGCTAGCCCGCAGCTTGGCGGCCTTAGCCGGGTTCATCGACGCCGCGGGTTTTCTGGCGTTTGGACGCGTATATCTGTCTTCCCCTGACGCGAACGCCACGATCCTTGGCGTAGAGCTTGCCGGCGGTCGGTCGCTCCAGCTCGCGGCGACAGCGCTGAGGAGCTTTCTCGTTGGGGTCATTCTCACGACGCTGTGCGCGTACCGGCTCCGGCGCTGGCGCCGTACCGCCATTCTGACCGCCCTGCTGCCTGCGCTGTTCATCGCCTTCCTGTGTCTTGAAGCCGGCGGTTTCTATTCCTCCCTGGCAATTTTGGCCGCTGCTGCCGGAGGTTTTCATTGTGTTCTCGAGCGGGATCCGCACCGTCTTCACGAAGGCATGTTCGCATCAGCGCAGATGGTCCGCTTGGGCGAAGCGTTGGGCTCGCGCTGGATTGACGGAAAATCAGGATCGATCGGTAGCCACTCGGTGTTCTGACTCTGCTTCGTCGGTGGCGCCATCGCGGGAACGATGGCTTCGATCGGTACGGGCGAATGGGCTCTCGCGATCGCATCGCTTGGAGCGGCCTTGCTCGCTCTTCAGGCTGGGGCGATCGAGAGGGGCCTGTCCGCCTAATGAGGCAGGCCCGAAATGGAAGGAGTGCATGATGAGTGACGAAGACTACGTGTTCGATGAAGAGTCTGGAGACTGGGTTCCTGCAAGCCAACTACGGACGACGGACGCGGGCGCGGATGTCGAAGTGCGCGATGCGGTCGGAAACCTCTTGTCCGACGGCGATCAAGTCACGCTCTTGAAGGATCTCACTGTCAAAGGAGCGGGCCAGACGCTGAAGCGCGGCACCTTGATTAGGTCGATCAGGCTAACCGGCGATCCGCAGGAGATCGATTGTCGCTATGAAGGGATCAAAGACTTGGTGCTCAGGGCCGAATTCGTGAAGAAGCGCAACTGAAGCGCTGCCCAGGCAGATCCGGCTACGGCTATTGGAAAGGGAGACGGCGCGGCTCAGATTGGTTTTGCCGTTGGAGCGTAGGTGCGTACAGTCCTCGTCATCGATTATTGTACGCTGGGCTGCTACATCGAGAGGCAAGTTGATGCGCCGTTCCTGGCCGCGCTGCCGGACAGTGGGCCACTTTGACGCCACGATTTTCCCGCGCAACGCACCTGAAAAATATGCGGGCAGTTAGCCGTAAGTGCGCGGCCGCCTCATACTCCCTCTGCTCATTGGTGGGGCTGGCTGGATCAGGTTCCTTCGAGTGTTCTACAGAACCGGCGAATGCGCTCGAAGTCGTTCAACCCATCGTGACCAGAATCTTATGCCTCTTGCCGTCATCGGGCAGGTCGAAGGAGAGCGGCCGCCCCATGATAGGAGCGTCATCCATCATCGCCTTAGCAATGCCTTGAACGACGCCGTCGGGGTTTTCGACGCGGATGTCGAAACGCGTCGATCCTCGGCGCAGGGCAATCTCGAAGCCCGGCCATCCGACCGGAATGCAGGGATTCAGAACAAGTGATGAGCCGCGCACCCGCAAGCCCAGAATCTCTTCAATTCCGGCACGATACAGCCATGCAGCCGAGCCCGTGTACCAAGTCCATCCGCCACGCCCCAAATGATCTGCAGCGGCATAGACATCGGCTGCAACCACATAGGGTTCCACCCTGTACCGACGCAGGTCGGCACGGTTGCGGGCGTGGTTGATCGGATTGAGCATCGAGAAGAGACCGGCCGCTTTTTCGCCTTCGCCGAGGCGAGCTAACGCGATGATCGACCAGATTGCACCATGCGTGTACTGGCCGCCATTTTCGCGGATACCGGGCGGATATCCCTTGATGTAGCCTGGATCGTGAGAGGTCCGGTCGAAGGGTGGGGTGAATAACAAGGACAGACCGTCATCGCTCCGTATCAACTCGCGCTCCACCGCTGCCATGGCACGCCGTGCGCGCTCCGGATTTGCGACGTTTGACATGACCGCCCAGGACTGCGCGATAGAGTCGATCCGGCATTCGTCATTGGCCGCCGAACCGATGGCCGTGCCATCGTCGAACCAAGCCCGCAGATACCAACCGCCGTCCCAAGCCTCACGCTCGATCGCCTTCTGCAGCGTCGAGGCCTCGGCGCGCCAGTGGGAGGCTCGTTCAGTGTCGCCGCGCGCTTGCGCTATCTCTGCAAATCTCGTCAGGGACATGTGAGACAGCCAGGCTAGCCATACGCTTTCTCCCTTTCCCTGCTCGCCCACCCGATTCATGCCATCGTTCCAGTCGCCGCCTCCAATCAAGGGGAGGCCATGAACACCTCGATCGAGACTCGCGTCCAAAGCGAGCGCGCAATGCTCGTAGAGGCTGCCCATTCGGTCCGAAACAGTTGGGGCGAAGAAGCTGTCGTGCTGGTCATCTTTCAGGCTCGGCCCTTCGAGGAAGGCAATGGCCTCTTCGAGCAGCGAGGCATCGCCCGTGGTCTCGAGGTAGTGAGCAACGCAAAAGGCGAGCCAAAGCCTGTCGTCGGAGATCCGAGTGCGAACGCCTTGTCCTGAGTGCGGTAGCCACCAGTGCTGCACATCGCCTTCGGGAAATTGGCGGCCCGCGGCCCGTATCAAATGCTCGCGGGTCAAGGAGGGGCGGATCGGAGCGAGCGCCATGCCGTCCTGGAGTTGATCGCGAAAGCCGTAAGCGCCGCTAGCCTGGTAGAACCCTGAGCGCGCCCAAAGACGACAAGCGATTGTCTGGTACAGCAACCAGCCATTGAGCATGACGTCCATCGAGCGATCGGGCGTCTTGACCTGGACCACGCTGAGCAGATCCTCCCACTGCCCGCGAACATCGTCGAGCACCTTGTCTAGATCCACATTTCGATAGCGTGTGACGAGCGCGGAGGCGTGTTCCGGGTCGGCCGCGTCGCCCAACAGAATCACAATCTCGGTTTCAGCACCCGGCGGGAGATCGACGATCGTCGCCATGGCACCGCATGGATCGAACCCGGCTCCGACCGCGCCGGAGAGTTCGCTTTCGTTAGACAGCGCGATGGGATCCGACAGGCAGCCGTTGCGACCGATGAACTCACGGCGATCGCCGGTCCAACTCGTTTGACGCCCCCTCATATCAAGAAACGCTACCCGCCGGGCGAAGGCCGCGTTCCATGGATTGCGGGCGAACATCGCGCGCAGTTTCGGAGCGATCTCAGTGATGACGAAGGGTGCTGACGCCGCGCGGGACGTTCCCAGCACCCATTCGACATAGGCCGTGATCGACAAACGCCGTGGTCTATTCGTGGTATTACGAAGCTTGAGCCGGGTGATCTTAACCGGATCGGCGATTGGCACGTAAACGAGTAGCTCCGAGGCTATTCCATGCACTTCATGATCAAACCGGCTGTACCCCCAACCATGCCGGGCCACATAGATGCCGGCGTCGTTGCGTATCGGCAGTGCAGTGGGTGTCCAGAGTTCACCGGAATCCTCATCACGCAGGTATATCACCTCACCAGGGGCGTCGGTCACGGGATCGTTCGACCATGGCGTCAGTTGATGCTCGCGGCTGTTCACCGACCAACTAAAGCCGCAGCCCTCGGCCGAAATCTGGAAGCCGAATTCCTGGTTTGCTATCACATTGATCCACGGCGCCGGAGTGGACTGACCCGGGCCAAGTGTAATCGTATACTCTCGCCCTTCATCGGCAAACCCGCCAACACCATTGAAGAATTCCAGTTTGGGGCCGGCTGCCATGCGCGGCTGCGACCCGCGAGCTACGACTTTCCGCGCGGGGCGCGACGGGGCCATGGTCTCCTTGAGCCGACCGAGTTGTTCGGCGAGCCCGCCTCCATCACCCGTAAGCCGCACCCTCGCAACCGATGCCAATAACGCGCATGTTTCGGGCGGAACCAGATCAGCGCGCAGCACGAACACCTGACCTGTCGCGCCCTCTACAGTGGTTGGCCGCCGGGCTTGGCTCGCGCGCAACGTGGCCTCAATCGTTGTCTGCAAGTCCTGGACGTAAGACGAAGCCCGTTCGTTCAGGATCACGAGGTCCACCTCGAGCCTGCGAGCACGCCAATATTCCATGGCCTGCAGCAGTTGGTGGACGATCCGGATATCCTCAATGTTGGCAATGCGCAGAAGGATGATCGGCAGGTCGCCCGAGATGCTTTGTGGCCAGAGGCCCGACTGTGGCCCGGCGCCGCGGACAATTACCTCCGAGGATGGGCGAAGCGTCGGGCCGGCATAGAGGAGACGTCCTGCCAGGCGTTGGAACGCCCCGGCCTCATCCCGGTCGATGCCGAGATGATGAAGCTCCACCTGCGACTGGGTCCACGCGAGCGTCACCGCCCGGTCGAATGCGCTGACGTCGTTTGTCTTGTCGATGACGTCGATCAGGTCTTCTCGAGAACCGGCCACCAATGTCCAGAAATCGATATGGACGGCTGCTCCTGGTGCCAGGCGCACCCTTCGGCGCAGGACAAAGACGGGATCGAGCACTGCGCCCGTCGACTGAGCGAGAAGACGACCGTCGATTACCGCTGCCGGGGTCCGTACGCCGAGCCCTCGGCCCAGGAAACGAGCCCGGTCTGTCTCAAACTCCGCCTTTCCGACACCTTCGTTCGAAGTGACCGAATGATGCGCTGCCCAAATTTCGGGCTCGTCTGACGATCGGTGGCGGCGAGTAGCCAGGATAGCACCCAAGCGCGCTACATATTCGGTTTCGACAAAGAGTTTCGAGAACACTGGATGGGCATTGTCTGCCGCCTGCGGTGCGAGCGCGATCTCGGCGTAGGACGTGACTTCGACCTCTCTTGGTCGCCTGCCATTATTGGCGAGCGTCAGACGCCGGACTTCGGCGTCGTCCTCCGTCGAAACGACGACCTCGAGCGTTGTGTGAAGACTGCCGTCCTGGCGCGAAAATGTCGCGCGCTCCTCACTGAACGCGACCGAATATTCATCCGGTCGCACGCTCGTCGGCTGGTAGGTGGCGGACCACAGGAGATCGCTCTCCACGTCGCGCAAATAGATGAACGAGCCCCAATTGTCGCAGGTCGCATCTTCGCGCCAACGGGTCACTGAGAGTTCCCGACAGCGGCTGTAGCCCGATCCGGCTGCGGTAAGCATGACACTATAGCGCCCATTGGAAAGAAGATGGGTGACAGGAGAGAGGGCGTGCGGGTCAGCATCTCGCCATTGTGCCGACGCCTCGAATTCGCGAATGCGGGTATCGGGCTTGGAATCGCTCGCCCATGCCGGTGCGGTTGCAATTTCGCGAGGCATTCGCTCGTGGAGCAGCAGTTCGGTTGCGCGCACGATCGGTTCGGCATGGAAGCGCTCGCGCATCAAACCGCCAAGCAAGGCATCGGCGATGGCGACAACTGTCATTCCCTGGTGATGGGCCATGAATGCGCGGACAACCGCAACCTTCTGATCGTCGAGCAAGCGACGTGGTGTGAAGTCTAGCGCTTCGAAAAATCCGAAACGGCCGCGGGCATCGTAAGCTTTCAGCCGCGAGAAGTTACGTGCCGCAGCGACCGGATCGATTACTGCCGCGAGCGCTGTCGCATAAGGCGCGATGACGGCCTCTTCACTCAGGCCTCGTTTAAGGCCAAGGTCCGGAATGCCAAAGTTGGAATATTGATAGGTGTGCTCGAGGTCGCGCGCATTATAGGCGGATTCGGATATTCCCCAGGGCGTCGCCAGTTTCCGGCCGTATTCGATCTGCTTCCGGACTACAGCGCGATTGGTTCGCCCAATAATGCTTTCGCTGGGCGCGCGCATTATCAAAGCGGGCATGAGATATTCGAACATCGAGCCGGACCAAGACATCAAGGCCGCACCACCGGCGACCGGCGTAACGGCATGCCCAAGTCGGAACCAATGACGGGCAGGAAGATCGCCCTTGGCGATTGCGACGAAGCTTGCCAAACGGGCTTCTGAAGCCAGAAGGTCGTAGCAGCTTTCGTCCAAAGCGCCGTCGCGCATGATGAAGCCGATAGAAAGCAGTTGGCGCTCATCGTTCAGAAGGAAGCCGAACTCCATCGCCGATGCTATGTCCCGTGCCTCGCGGGCGAGAGCCGCCAGGCGCACAACCACATCGACTTTGGTTTCAGTGTCGCGCCGGTGGCTGACGATCGAATGGCATACCGCCCGCGCCCAGAAGAGAATGTCCTCGGTATCCTCGCCTCTCTCAGCTGCGAACGCTTTGGCAAGATCGACCAAGAGTTCTGCCGGTCCCGCGAGCCGCCCGAGACGGGCGGCGAGTGTTTCATCGCCGGCCGAGGGTTGGCTCATTTGGCCGGCAACGGTAGCGAGGGTCTCGTCGAGCTGATCCCAGGTGACGGTTTCGGTGCGGCGGCGGTCCCGCAGCGTTTCGATCTCTTCGCGCAGGAGCGAGAGTGCGTCGGAAATGCCGGCGAGCCGCCGCTCATCGTCGAGCTGCCGCGTGCACCAGTCCTCGCATGCGCCGGCGAGCGCGATAAGGTGCCCTGCAAGATTGCCGCTATCGACCGACGACACATACTGGGGGTCGAGAGCGCGGAGGCTTTCCGTATCGTACCAGTTGTAAAAATGCCCGCGGTATCGGTCGAGCTTAGCCATGGTTGACATCGTCGCCTCGAGGCGCTCGATCGTATCGAGCGTGCCCACCCAGCCGAAGTCGTGCGCGCTAGCGGCCGACAAGAGGTAGAGTCCGATGTTGGTCGGAGACGTGCGCCTCGCGAGGACCGGAGATGGGACTTCCTGGAAATTGTCCGGCGGAAGCATGTGATCGCTCGGCGTCACAAACGTCTCGAAATAGCGCCAGGTTCGTCGTGCGGTGAGCCTGAGCGCCTGTCGGTCCGAGTCCTCTAGTTCACGTTCTGCGAACGCAGGTGAGGGTTGGCTCACCCATTTCGCGACTGCCGGAGAAGCGATCCAGAGCACCCCAAAGGGCAGAGCCAGATATACGGTGCCACCGCCAAAGTAGAGCGTGCCTGCAATTGCGGTCGCACCAGTCAAGACTGCGCCTATCATCCAGTGATAGTAGGTGGTGATCGTGGGATCGCGGCCGATGCTCGCCTGCGCCGCTGGGGTCCATTGCAGGAGATTGCGACGGGTAACAAACAGTCGCAGCAGGGTTCGAATGACCGCGTCGGCCATGAGCCAGGCCTGGTGCGCGAGGAGCACGATGATCAAGAGGATTTGCACGAGCGCGCTGCCCAGATCCCCCAGGATTCTCGCGAAATGAACGCGAGTTGGGATGCCGGGATGCCGGGTCCATGCCGAGGCGAGGACCGGGGACAAACTTGGCAAGGCGATCATGGCAAGGAAGAATAACGTCCAGACGACCGAAGCCTGGAACGGCAAAGTCCATCCCGCGAAAAGCGCGAGAATGCAGGTCAACGACGTGACGGACCGACGCAGATTGTCGACCATCTTCCAGCGACCGCTGGCCGGCATTCGGGCGGGCATGCTCCGGGACTTGCCGAGGAGCGGACTGAACCCGAGGATCCAGGGTAGCAATTGCCAGTCGCCGCGAGCCCAGCGATGGTATCGCAGCGATGCGGCGTCATAGCGTGCCGGAAAAGTTTCGACGACCTCGACATCGGAGGCAAGACCCGCACGAGCAAACACGCCCTCGAACAAGTCATGGCTGAGCAAAGTTGAATCGGGCACTCGATCGGCGAGCACGGTCTCGAACGCGTCGAGCGCATAGATGCCCTTGCCTGCGTAAGATCCTTCACCGAACAGATCCTGATACACGTCAGAAACGGCAGCAGAGTATGGATCGATGCCGCTCGGACTGGAAAAGACGCGCTGATAGACCGAGCCTTCCTCGCCCAACGGAAGATCCGGGGTCACTCTGGGCTGAAGGATAGTATAGCCCTCGGTGACGCGGCGCCTGACGGGGTCGACAATCGGTTGATTTAATGGATGCGCCATCTTGCCGATCAGCTTCCGGACCGTGTCGGGAGGCACTCGAGTATCGGCATCCAACGTGATGACATAGCGAACGCCCTCTGGTGCGGTCGGCGACCGTCCATCGAGCGTTATGAACGTTGTGTCTTTTGCTCCTCGAAGCAGACGGTTGAGCTCATGAAGCTTGCCGCGTTTGCGCTCCCAACCGATCCACTGACGCTGGCTTTCATTCCAGACTCGGCGGCGATGGAGCAGCAAGAACCTTTCGCCACCGGGCGCCGGCGCATACTTGCGGTTCAAGCCAGCGATTGCGTCAACCGCTGCTCGCAATAATTTGTCGTCACCCTCGACAGTCTCACTTGCCGCATCACACCAGTCTGAGAGAAGCGCGAACTGAATGTCGCCGCCCACACTCGCGAGATGGTGGATTTCCAACTGTTCAACCTGCTCGAGAACCTTCTCGACGCGGGTTAGCATCGTCGGCACGACCACCATCGTCCGCAACGGCTCCGGCACTCCCTTGCGGAGTTCGAGACCAGGAATCTGGGTTGCGCCGAACTGGTGGGTAACGATCTGGTTGACGAGCGATACCGCCGAATCGATCGCTGGCACCGCGCCCAACAGCCCGAGGACGCCGAGCAACAGCCAGCCCATGTTGGCTTCGACATGGAAAAGGACAGGAAAGCCGAGCAGCAAAAGCGCGACGAGTGCACCCGCACCGGCATAACCGCCGACCCCAAGGGCACGATAGGCGCGGTTGACCAATGCCCACAATGAGGGTCGAAAACCAAGAATCGTTTCGAAAACGGGCCGGCCTTCGGCGGTCAGGTAGTAGCCGGGATCCTTACGCCGCGGTTCGACCGCGCCCGCTGCCACGTTGACAGCGTGTTGCGCAACATCCAGTTCGTTCCGGCCCGATCCGCGAGCGAGTTGCTCGATGGAAGTTCGATAGAGATTGCGTGTCGCGAAATCCATCTCGGCGAAATCGCAGCTCTTGGCGAGCACGACATCAACCAGAGAAACACGTTCGAAGAGAACCGCCCAGTCCACGTCCGAGATGTGCCGCATACTTGTAATGATATTGCGTACGGTGACATTGGCCGCGATCTGCCTTTGCTGCTCATCGTGGATCGCGCTGTCCATCGTTCTCCCGTCCGCCGCGAGCCGCTCATCGAGGCGGCCAAGCATGGCGGTAAGGGCGGGACTCTGATCCCTAAGCCGATGGATCAATTGCAGCGCCAGGGCATCGGATGGAGGGGACGAGCCGAGTTCTTCGATGAGGGCTCCCTCCAACTGGTCGGAGGCCGAGATGCCCAACAATCGATCTGCGATATCGTCAGCGATGCGACGTTCGTCGCGACTGTAGACTATACGCTCGGCGATCCGCCGCAAGTTCTCGATCAGGATAATGCGCAAGGTGATGGCCGAAGCCCATAGCTCGCCGATCGTCAGCGGCTGTACCTGCTGATACGCATCAATATAGGCACACCAGGTGTTGCTATCGAAACGGCTGTCGGTGTGGGCGACGAAAGACCAGACTAAGCCGAATACCCTTGGCAGACCCTGAAACGGACCATCGGCCAGCTTCGGCAATTGTCGATAATATCGAGGCGGAAGATCCAGCCGGATTTCTCGGATTTGCCGTTCGACAAGGTGGAAATTGTCGATGAGCCATTCTGCCGCGGGTGTGATGGCTGCCTTGTCGACGACGGCTGCAAGGATTGCTCGATAGGAATGGATGAGGCTTGTTTCATTCGCGGCCAAACGGTCGAGCAGTGGATGACCCAATTGCCGATGCGGCTTTACAACCTGGGCCTGGGCCAGACTGCGTGCGTGCTCTTCCATGCGCTCGACACTGAAGATCACCTCGCGGATGGCTGCCGTGTCATTCCATGGAGGTTTGGGCATCGCCCTGCCAAGGAAGTGCCAGGGACCAGTTGACGCAAAAGGTTGTGCTGAATTGGTGTCCCTGCGCTCCTGGCTCATGCGGTCCTCCCATCAGTCTCATTCCAAGCGCCCTGTCTTGAGATCCCCGGCAACCGGCCGGCCGCTTGCTCATGAGCCTCACCAGCAAACAGGAATATGCCTGCCAATCCGCTCCCGAACGTGGAGGCCAGCACGCGCTGAAGCCGCTTCCGTGCACGCAGATGCCGGGTCTTCACCGTTGCAGGGTTAATGCCGAGCGCCTGGGCGACTTCGCCAACTTCGCGTTCCTCAATCTGACGCAGCACGAAGACCGTGCGAAATGGGACGGGCAACTGGTCGATCGCGTCGTCGATGAGTTGCTTGATCTGGCGACATGCGAGGGCGCGCTCGGGAGAGGCCGTCACCGATCCGCGCATCAGGTGCTCGCGGTAGCTTTCGAGCAGCGAGACTGGATCATCATGAAGCCACGCTCGCCGCCGGCGGCGCATGCGAACTTGTGCAAGCGCCGCGTTGATGACGATACGGGTCAGCCACGTGGATAGCGTCGATCTTCCCGCGAAGCTCCCGATTGCCGCAATGGCGCTGAGATAGGCGCTTTGCACGGCATCTTCGGCGTCTTCGCGATTTCCCAAAATCCGCAATGCAGCACGAAAAAATTGCCGGTCATTGCGTTGCATGACGAGACGCAACTCTGCTTCATCGGGATGGCTGTCGGCTGCGGCCAGTTGAAGGTCGGCACAGGCGTCGCGGCGAGGCTTCGCCCCCACGATCACACCCAGTTCCCGGATCGCGCACCAAAGCAGGTGATCGCCAGCGCATTTGGCGGCGGCGGACCCTCCTGGATTTGGACATGGCACATTGCACCGAGATTCAAACGGATCTCGGAGAAGCTAGCTGCCATGGAGATGATAGCGCGGCGAGTTCTGGGGCCAGAGCAAGCGAACATGAGGTCTCCCTTCAAACGCGCACCCGATGAAGAAAGCATCGAGTGTCGCCACGGAGCGCGCCGGACCCAGGATCAATGCTGTCCGTCCAGCGAAGTGTTGCGAAGGCCTGGTCCGAACCACTTAGAGCCCATTGCGATCGTCGCGGTTACCGCTTCAAAGCCTGAGCCCCGAGGTTCTGCTCGCCAATGAGCTCTCAGGCATCGAACAGTAGAGCAGTCTAAATCGCGCGCCTATCCAACTCCGATTGCTCGGTTTTTCCTAAATGAGCGCGGCAATTGATCAGGAAATCGCCTTCAAATCCTTATTGTATTGACCACCATCGGCTTGCTATTATTATGAAGCAAGTGAATATTATTTTTCTTTGAAATGAAAAATAGTGATATGAATGCGTGTTCCCCAATAGTTGGGAAATTTCTGGGTGCCGCCGAGCTGATGAGCCCGAAAGCACTCGCGACGCCTATTCTACTTCGGCTCCAGACCTGTCGAAACCGTCACCGCGCGTCCATTTCGGCACATCGGGCCATCGGGGCTCGGCCATTCGAAACTCATCCCAGGTAATCGACATGAACGCGATCGCAGCGTCAGGACTCAGGCTTAGTATCGACCCTCTGGGGGGGAGCCGGTCCAGCCTACTGGGCCGAGATCGTCGACAGATATGGCCTCGATGCCACAATCGTCGAGAGAAGGATCGACCCCACATTCGAGTTCATAACAGATGACTGGGACGGCAGGATCCGGATGGATTGCTCGTCGCACTACGCGATGACCCGTTTGATCGGCTGCTCGATCGGTTAGATCTAGCTGTCGCCAACGACACCGATGCCGACCGCACGGTATCCGGCGCCGACCATCTAAAGCGATCCAGAACGATGCTGCGGCGATCGTTCAAGGGCTATTTGGCGATGGAGAGGCGGCCGTCGAGCACGCTATCTAGGCGCGGGAATTCAGTCAGGGAACAGCGGGGTAAACTAGGCCGAGCACGTCGGCCCGCGCGGCAGGGGTCATAAGCGCGGGCTTCGCTTCCGAAGTCCCCATCAGGTGAAACACCTTCTGCTCCCTATGAAGGAGGTAATCAGCGATGATCCTGCGATGGCATCGCCACCACACCGCCTCAGCGCACATAATTGCGCACCGGCCGCCGCAGGCAATTTCGATTAGGCTATCCAGTCCTGTCCGAAACTCGGCCGACAAAGCGTAGTCGGCATAATTGTGAAAACTCGGATTGATCCAGAAGCCATTTACATCAGGCGCAACGGTTTTGGATCTCTTGCGTAGTCCGCCCAGCTCATGAATTTTGCTGTATTCAATCCGACCGGCAGCAAGGGCGGCTGGCAAGGTATCGGCGTTATACTGGGGATTCGTCCGGGAGCGCGAGATAGTGCGGACGTCGACAACGTTTGTAACCTCGCCGACCTTTAGCAGATCCATGAAGTCTCCTAGCGATCTTGTGGAGTGGCCGATGGTGAAAATGGGCATTGGCGGGGGCATTGACTGTTCAACCTCTCGCGAATTGCGCATTATGATCAGGTTCTTCGGCGTCTTCCAGTGCCGGCTCTATTGGCCGAATTTGCGCGCGCAGCGCTGGAAGCACGGTCTCCTCGAACCAAGGATGTTTGCGCATCCAGATTTGGGAGCGCCAAGAGGGGTGCGGAAGCGGAAACCACCGCGGGAGGTAGCTCGCGAAATCGCGGACCCGGTCAGTCATCGCACCGTTTCCCAGCACATAGTTTTGAGCGTAGCTTCCGACCAGGAGAGTGAGGCGCAGGTCCGGCATTAGTGCAAGTAGCCGCTTCCGCCATAACGGCGCGCATTCCGGGCGTGGCGGTGCATCGCCGCTGCTCGCGCGCCCCGGATAGCAAAGCCCCATGGGAACAATGGCAATGTTGGCGGCATCGTAGAATTGATCTGAAGTAAGCCCCATCCATTGGCGCAACCGATCGCCCGACGGATCGGAAAAGGGGATACCGGTCGCGTGAACCTTTGTGCCCGGGGCCTGGCTCGCGATCAGGATCCGCGCGCTCGCAGACATTTGCAAAACAGGTCGGGGGCCAAGCGGCAGGAGATCACCGCACGCCCGGCAAGCCCGTACTTCCGCCAACAAGGCTTCACAATCGGTCACGAGCCGTCCGCGTCACGCGGCAACATGTGGATATGAACCTTGTCCGCAGATTGTTTCTTGAGAATAGCCAGTGCCCGCTCTTCACTGGCCGGGTCCGAGACGCGTACCCACAGCAACAGGCCGCCGCGTACAATCTGCTCCTCCAGGTACTGCGCATGGTGGTCGCCTAGACGTCTGGCGAGCACCGAACCAATCAGGCCGCCAGCACCCCCGGCAATCGCTGCGCCGGCGATGACGGCAAGCATTGTTCCACCGGTCGCCACGATAGCGCCAACTGCAGCGATCGCTCCCACATAGACGAGACCTCCGATGATACCGCCCTCCGCATCGCCGATTGCCTCGGTCGATACGAATGCGGCTCGGGGGACGTTTGGATCGTCGGCCAGCAGATCTACCCTGGAATATCGATGACCCATCTTCTCCTCCACGGTCTTCGCACTGGCGAGGAGGCTAAGATCGGCACGGTGAAAGCCCGACATCAACAAGTCATCTATCGCGTCCTGCAGTCCTTGCGAACTGTGGAAAATGCCAACCGCCTCCCGCGACACGTCGGCCACCTGAGCGCTTTCCATCATCACTCCTTCAATTCGCAGCGTGTGAAACTCGGGGATCAAGAGCAGGCCATGATCGCCTTCACTTCGTCCATTTGATGGGCTGCACGGTGAAAGGTTCCCGGCACAGAAGAGGGAAACGACCGACTGACGGAAGCAGCGCCCGACGTTCCCATGGGAAGCCAAACGTCGGGAACGATCCGGTGGGGATCAAACGTTCGGCCCGCCAGCTTCCGAAGGATGACAAGAGAAAATAGTTGCTGCAAACGGCCAATAATATTCTTTCGACTTCTGTTAAATTTGCGCCCATCTTCCATGGCTACGAAGCGGCTTCCCAGAGAAATCTGGACACAGGTGGCAGGGAGGGACCCTGGTATGCCGGTTGAAACATCTTCAGAACTATTCCAGGAGCTTAAGAGCTTGGACGGCATCGTTGAGAGTTCAACGGCAAACCGGTCGGTGCTCAGCTCTCAGGACTCGAATGCGCTGGCCATTCAGCGAGTGGTTGATCTAGGCCAAATGAGCAGAGGCTTCGTGCATGATTTCAGAAATGTCCTCGCTGTGATTTCCGCGGGGCTGAACCTCGCGAAACGGCACAGCTCCGATCCGGTTCTGGCGGAAGGGTTCCTCACGGGAGCTCAAGAGGGCGTGGATCGCGGGCTGAAGATGACGATGCGACTCCTGGAATTCGCGCGCGGGAATGACTGTGAGATTCAAACCGGAAACGTGAACGAAGCACTCCGGCAGTCCGAAGCACTTCTGCGATATGCCGCCGGCAGCGATGTCAAGGTTGTCCTCCAACTCGGCGCTGATGTCCCGGATTTCGATTTTGATCCCCCACGATTCAATGCGGCGATCATGAATCTCGTCGTCAACGCTCGAGATGCGATGCCAGATGGCGGCGCGATCGAAATCAGCACAGATTGCATTACCTTAGCGACACTTCCGAGTGCCGATCAGGAAGCTTATGTGCGCGTTCGCGTGCGAGACAACGGTGAGGGTATGTCCGCCAACGTCTTACGCAGGATCTGCGATCCGTTCTTCACGACCAAGACCGGAACCGGCACTGGCTTGGGCATACCCCAAGTTCAGACATTCGTGGAACAAGCCGGTGGCTTCATGAAAATCGATAGCGAGGTCGGCGCGGGGAGCATCATCGAGCTTCTATTTCCCGCGCCGTCTGGTCCGTTCGCGGTCCACATCGAGCGATAGGACCGTACACCAATCCCACCTCAGGCGAAGGCTCTCCTAATAAAGCGATTTCGGGGCACTATGCGCCACGCGGCAAAAGCGGACAGCAATGCCATCGCGAACCATGTGAGCGCGTAAGCAGCGTGGTTGTCGGCAAAGCGTACCACGGTCAGCCCGCCTACAGGCCCATTCGAGCCGCCCGGCACCGCGTCTGCATCAATGAAATAGGGGGCGGACCGCACGATCCCCCGCGCCGCGCCAATTCCGGCAACATCGCGCGAATACCAGTTATCCGTTTTGGGGTCGTTATCGCGGAGGAATCCGCCTCCCGGCTCGGACATGCGCAGCAGGCCGGTGACCGTCAGGTCGCCTTCAGGTTCGCGCCTCGACGATCGGCGTTGTTCCGGGGTAATGAAGCCCCGATTTATCAGAACGATGAAGTCCCCTGTGTCGAACGGAGTGATCACCCAATAGCCTGCTCCGAGATCGCTCACCCCGCGGACGAGCGTCTCATGACCTGGCACATAGCGTCCCGTCACCGTTACGCGGCGATAGGCGTCATGTTCGGCGTTGATCGTGCGCCAAGCATCGGGGTCTGGTGCGGGCACCGCCGGCGCATGGATTCGGCTCTCGACTGCAGCGACGAGCTCATGCTTCCACGCGCGCCGCTCGATCTGCCATAGGCCCAGCGCGACGAAGCACGCCGCCAAGGCCAGCAGCACGCCGAAGAACCCGGCGCGCTCCGGGATGCCGTCGGCGCTTATCACGGCATCTGACTCATGTCGTGAGACATCGGCATCATATTGTGGTTCAAGTGGTACATCACCCAGAGTGACCCGGTGAGCATGATCACGACGATGATCACCGTGAAGATCATCGCCATCATCGTCCAGCCGCCTTCCTGCCTACCGTTCATGTGCAGGAAGTAGATCACATGGACCACCATCTGCACTGCCGCGAAGACAAGGATGATCGCTGCGGTGGGGCCATCGGCCAGCTGCTGCGTCATCACCAGCCAGAATGGAACCGCCGTCAGCACGACCGACAGGGCGAAGCCGATGACATAGTCGCGCAAGGAGCCGTGAGCGCCCTGATCGACAGGATGGTCTTGATGAGCGCTCATCGCAGCATTTCCAGCAGGTAGACGAGGGTGAAGACACCGATCCAGATGACGTCGAGGAAGTGCCAGAAAAGGCTTAGGCACATGAGCCGGCGTTTGTTGGCCTGGATCAGCCCCCGGCGAGAAAGCTGCACCAGCAGCGTCACAAGCCACACAATGCCGAACGTGACATGCAGCCCGTGGGTGCCCACCAACGTGAAGAAGGCGGACAGGAAAGCGCTTCGCTGCGGCGTGGCGCCAATATGAATCAGGTGGTGAAACTCATAGAGCTCGATCGAGAGGAACGCCGCGCCGAACAGGCCCGTCACGGTCAGCCAAAATTGCGTCTGCCGCAGGCGATCGCGCTGCATCGCCAGCATGGCAAAGCCATAAGTGATCGACGAGAACAGCAGCATTGCCGTATTCAGCGCCACCAACGGCAACTCGAACAGATCCTTGGGACCGGGTCCCGCCGCGAGGTTGCCGCCGAGTACGGCATAACAGGCAAACAGGATCGCGAAGATGAGGCAGTCGCTCATCAGGTAGATCCAAAAGCCCAGCATCGTGCTGTGGCCCTCGGGATGGTCATGCTCATCGAGGTCGTAGAAGCGGCGCGCTTCGTCAGCGGCGGCGAGGGTGGTGTGCATCGTCATGGCGTCAGGCTCCTGCCGCCAGCAGGCGTGTCCGCTCGGCCTCGGTCGTCTCAACCGTGGCCGCGGGGATATGAAAATCGCGCCGATAATTGAAGGTGTGACCGATAGCGACTGCCAGAATGCTAGTGAAGCTCAACGCCGCGAGCCACCAGATGTACCAGATCAGAGCGAAACCCATGACGGTTGCGAGCGCGGAGAGGATCACGCCGGTTCCAGTGTTTTTCGGCATGTGGATCGGACGGTAGCCCTGAAGTGGCCGCTCGGCGCCACGCGTCTTCATGTCGTACCAAGCGTCGAGCGAGTGGATCACCGGGGTGAACGCAAAGTTGTACTCGGGCGGCGGCGAGGAGGTCGACCACTCGAGTGTGCGGCCGCCCCAAGGATCACCGGTCGTGTCGCGCAGTTCGTCCCGCTTCCAGATGCTCACCGCGAACTGGACTAGCATCGCGCCGATGCCCACCGCGATCACGGCCGCGCCGATGCCGGCTATGACGAACCAGAACTGCAGGCCCGGATCATCGAATACGCGCATGCGCCGGGTCACGCCCATCAGGCCCAAAATGTAGAGCGGCATGAAGGCCAGCCAGAAGCCGACGACCCAGCACCAGAAGCTTATCTTTCCCCAAAACACGTCGAGCTTGAAGCCGAAGGCCTTGGGCCACCAGTAATTGATCGCCGCGAACAGTCCGAACAGCACGCCGCCGATGATGACGTTGTGGAAATGAGCGATCAGAAACAGCGAGTTGTGCAGCACGAAGTCGGCTGGCGGCACGGCGAGCAGCACACCAGTCATCCCGCCGACTACGAAGGTCAGCATGAAGGCCACCGTCCACATCATCGGCAGTTCGAAGCGGATGCGGCCACGGTACATCGTGAACAGCCAATTGAAGAGCTTGGCGCCCGTGGGGATCGAGATCACCATTGTCGTGATGCCGAAGAACGAGTTGACGCTAGCGCCCGACCCCATCGTGAAGAAGTGGTGCAGCCAGACGAGGTACGACAGGATCGTGATGACGATCGTCGCATAGACCATCGAGGTATAGCCGAAGAGCCGCTTGCCCGAGAAGGTCGAGGTGACTTCGGAGAAGACGCCGAACAGCGGCAGGATCAGGATGTAGACCTCAGGATGGCCCCAAATCCAGATCAGGTTCACGTACATCATCGGCGAGCCGCCGAAGTCGTTGGTGAAGAAGTTGGTTCCGACGTAGCGGTCGAGGCTAAGCAACGTCAGCACCGCGGTCAGCACAGGGAAGGAGGCGACGATCAGCACGTTGGTGCAGAGAGATGTCCAGGTGAAGACAGGCATCTTCATCATGCCCATGCCTGGCGCGCGCATCTTGAGGATCGTGGCGATCAGATTGATGCCGGAAAGCGTCGTTCCCACGCCGGCTATCTGTAGCGCCCAGATGTAATAGTCGACGCCGGTGGCGGGACTGTAGGCGATGCCCGAAAGCGGCGGATAGGCCAGCCAGCCGGTCTGCGCGAATTCGCCGACGAACAGCGACATCATCACCAACACGGCGCCCGCCGTGGTCATCCAGAAGCTGAAATTGTTGAGGAACGGGAACGAGACGTCGCGCGCGCCGATCTGGAGCGGGACGATGTAGTTCATCAGACCAGTGACGAAGGGCATCGCCACGAAGAAGATCATGATCACGCCATGCGCGGTGAATATCTGATCGTAGTGATGCGCGTTGAGATAGCCCTCGGACCCGTTGAAGGCGATAGCCTGCTGGATACGCATCATGATCGCGTCGGCGAAGCCGCGGAGGAACATGATTAGGCCCAACACCATATACATGATGCCGATCTTCTTGTGGTCGACGCTGGTGAACCACTCATTCCAGAGATAGCCCCACAGCTTGTAGCGTGTGATGAGGCCCAGAACCGCTAGGCCGCCAATGACGACCGCGGCGAAAGTGGCGACGATAATCGGCTCGTGCAGCGGCAAGGCCTCGAGCGAAAGTCGCCCGAGGAGCGGGCTGATGGGAACGGGATCGTAAGACATCAGGGATTGCCTGTGACAAATGGCGCGGCGTCAGACACCGCGATCTGGGAAAGGGAAGGCCGTGAAAGCGACGACGAGACGCCGGGCCGCGCTAGGCCCGCGCCGATCAGCGGAGCGCTGTCCACAGGGCGCGACAACGCGGCGCCAGCGCCATCGCCATCCTCGGGCAAACAGGTTGCTGCGACCATCTGGCGAGTTGGCAGCAACTCGGCAGGCAGACTCGACCCTCGGGCGGTGAGCTTGTCGTAGGCGAGTGGGCGTATGTTGTGGATCCCAGCGAGGCCCATCCCGCCTTGTCCGTCGATCCGCATCATGTCGCGCATGCACATCTTGCCAGGCTCGACGCACATATTCACGACAGCGTCGAACAGCCCGGCCTCAACCTCGCCAAAGCGGCGCGTGGGCTCGTTCTCGCTTGGCTTTTCGAGTACGAGATAGCCCGCGCGATCTAGCGTGCCACCGGCGCTCTTGGCGCCCTTGGCCCAGGCGGCGAAGGCGGCCTCGTCCATGCCAGTCACCTTGAAGCGCATCTGCGAGAAGCCCGCGCCGCTGTAGTTGGCGGAAAAACCTTCGTAGCTGCCTGGCCGATTGAGAACCGCGTGAAGCTTCGTCTCCATGCCCGGCATGGCATAGATCTGCCCGGCGAGCGCCGGGATGTAAAAGCTGTTCATAACCGAAGAAGCCGAGATGCGGAAACGCACCGGGCGATCGATCGGCAACGCTAGCTCGTTGACCGTGGCCACGCCCTGCTCCGGGTAGATGAACAGCCATTTCCAGTCGAGCGCGACAACCTGGACGTCGAGCGGCTTGACCTCGGCTGCCACGACTTTCCCGGGCGCCGTGCGGGCAAGGGCACGGTAGGGATCGAGCAGGTGGGTGCCGACCCAGGTTATTGCGCCCAGGCAGATGATGATCAGCAGCGGCGCAGCCCAGATCACCAACTCGAGTTGGGTCGAGTGATCCCAGTCGGGCTCGTAGCGCGCCTCTCGGTTAGCGGCCCTGTAACGCCATGCGAACAGGATCGTGAGCGCCATCACCGGCACGATGATCAGCAACATCAGCGCGGTCGCGATAACGACAAGGTTGCCTTGTTGCTGTGCAACGTCGCCAGCCGGATCCAAGACCACCATGTTGCAACCGGTGAGCAGCGGGAAACCGGTAAGCGACAGCAGGAGGGGAATTCTCCGCCGGAATCGGGCAAGGGCGTCAAGCATGCTCGGCGCCTAAGCCGACCATGCTGCGCTGCACATAGGACATTTTGTCCAATCCCCGTTCGCACCTTCAGCGACCATTGGAACTTGAACCGTGCGGCTCTGCGCGGTGTTGTTCGATTCGGAACGGAGCGTGCTCGCTCTGGGAGCTATCTGAGATGACCGCGCAGACTGCAGCTGAACGTGATGCCCGCGAGCTTCATACGGAAGGCCATAAGATCGCTCCAGGCGAGATTGCCATTGGTGTCGTCATCGGCCGAACGTCGGAGTTCTTCGACTTCTTCGTCTATGCCATCGCCTCGGTGCTTGTCTTTCCGAAGCTGATCTTTCCCTTCGTCGATCCGCTGACAGGCACTCTGTATTCCTTCGGCATCTTCGCGCTGGCATTCCTTGCTCGCCCGGTCGGCACGGCGGTGTTCACCGCGATAGAGCGCGCCTACGGAGTCGGTACCAAGCTGACGATCGCGCTGTTCCTCCTAGGCGGGTCTACAGCCGCGATAGCCTTCCTGCCGGGCTACGAGACGCTAGGCGTCGGCGCGGTGCTGTTTCTCGCGCTCTTTCGCATGGGGCAGGGTTTGGCGCTAGGCGGCACCTGGGACGGCCTTGCTTCGCTGCTGGCGATCAACGCGCCCGCGGGCAAGCGCGGCTGGTATGCGATGCTCCCACAACTTGGGGCGCCATTGGGACTGATCGTCGCCAGCCTGTTGTTCGTGTTCCTGATCATCTCCCTGCCCGCTGAGGACTTCCTCGGCTGGGGCTGGCGTTATCCGTTCTTCGTGGCCTTCGCGATTAACGTCGTCGCCCTGTTTGCGCGGCTGCGCATCGTCGTCACCCCCGAATATACGGTCCTGTTCGAGCGTCGTTCGCTGGAGCCGGCCAGGTTGACCGAGACCCTGCAGCGCGAATGGCGCACGATCGCGCTTGGCGCATTCGCGCCGCTTGCCAGCTTCGCCATGTTCCACATGGTCACGGTCTTCCCGCTCTCGTGGGTCTTCCTGTTCACCGAGGAAAGCCCGGTGCGCTTCCTCGTGATCGAAGCGATGGCGGCAGTGCTGGGACTGCTCGCGATCGTCGCTTCCGGCTACCTCGCGGACCGCTACGGACGGCGCCCAGTGCTCGGCGCGACCGCCGTGGCGATCGCGGTGTTCAGCGGCTTTGCGCCGCAGTTGCTCGATGCTGGCGAAATCGGCGAAGCGGTATTCATGTTCACGGGCTTCGCGCTACTCGGTCTGTCGTTCGGTCAGTCCTCGGGCGCACTGTCGTCGAGCTTCTCACCGCGCCACCGTTATACCGGCTCGGCCCTGACCTCCGACCTCGCCTGGCTGTTCGGCGCCGGCTTCGCTCCGCTGGCCGCGCTTCTTCTGTCGAGCAGTTTCGGCGTAATCGCCGCGGGCGCTTATCTGCTCTCCGGCGCCGTGTTCACTGTGATCGCTCTTGCTCTCAATCGGGAACTCGCCAGTGCCATCGAATAATGGGGCGTTGGACGAAACTACAATCGCCGCGAAGGCGCAGGCAGGATGCTGAAGTCCGATAGGAGAGTGAACGCAATCACGCGCGCCGCGGATGCTATCGCCTTGTCTCGCGTCCTGAGCGCGATCGGATTTCTGCTACTCCTTATCGTCATCGTGAGCGGAATGACGCGGCTCTCTGGAGCCGGCCTCTCCATCACGGAATGGAAGCCTGTTACCGGCATCATCCCGCCGCTGTCCGACGCCCAATGGGAGCTTGAGTTCGAGGCCTATCGAGGCATTCCGCAATTCAAGCACGTGACCGGGCCGGCCGGCATGACGCTTGCTGACTACAAGGTCATCTATTTCTGCGAGTGGGCCCATCGGCTTCTCGCCCGGCTGATCGGGCTTGCGTTCTTGCTGTCGATCGGATGGCTTTGGATGCGTGGCCGCATTCCCGCTGGGTACCGGCCGCGACTGGCGGCGCTTGTGTTCCTCGTAGCCATACAGGGTATCGTCGGATGGTGGATGGTGACATCCGGACTCACCCAGGATGTGAAGGTGAGTCACCTGCGATTGGCGATCCACCAGGCACTGGCGCTTGTCACGCTCGGCTGTGTCGTGTGGACAGCGCTCGACTTGAATGCCTCTGCTTGCGGCGCGCCCGCAGCGAGATTGGCCCCGTTCGCGTGGATCGTCCTTGCCGCCCTGTTTTTTCAGATGCTGCTCGGAGCGATGGTGGCGGGGCTTCAGGCAGGCTATGTTGCTGGGGCGGGGTGGGGCAACCTCGAAGCCTGGCCACAGATGCAGGGAAGCCTGGTTCCACGAGGAATCGACTGGTCACGAGGGCTTGCGTTTGCCGGGCTGAACGATCCCTACCTCATCCACTTCGTGCATCGCTGGTGGGCTTTGGCGCTTCTGCTCATGCTCGCCGTTACGGCCCGAATGCTCCGCGATCGAAATCAGCGTAGCGCAGCCTTCGCCATCGGCGGGTTGGCCGGGGCACAGGTGATCCTCGGTGTCGCCACAATTTGGTCTGGGATGTCGATATGGCTTGCGGCCGGACACCAGTTCCTGGGAGCCGTTCTGCTTTGCACCACGACCTATGGTCTCCATATCATCGGCCGGCGATAGGCCGGCCCAAAGGGGACGCTTTTCGCGTTACTGTCCGATGCTGAAACTGTCGGGCCGTGCCAGACTCCATGCGGAGCTGTAAAAGTCCTGCTTTCGCGTTTTGCGGAGAAGGTGCCCTTCCTCAAGGAAGGTGTGGAGTTGGGAGAACATCCGTACCTCAGTCGGGCTGACCCGGCGGACCAGGTGATGCGGTCCAATCATCGTGGGGTGCTCGAGACCCGCAGCTGCAAGCATATCAGACAAGGCGAGAAGCGTGTTCCGATGGAAGTTTGCGACGCGCTCCGCCTTTTCGGGCACCGCGAGCGCCCGCTGGCGCAAAGGATCCTGTGTCGCCACCCCGACCGGGCATCGGTTCGTGTGGCAGGTGAGAGACTGTAGGCAGCCGAGCGCGAACATGAAGCCGCGGCCCGCGTTGGTCCAGTCCGCCCCAAGCGCGAGCGTCGCCGCGATGTCGAACGCACTAACGATTTTTCCGGCCGCTCCGATGCGGATCTTGTTTCGAAGTCCTGCGCCAACAAGGGTGTTGTGCACAAAGAGGAGGCCCTCCCTCAGGGGCATTCCCAAGTGGTCGGAGAACTCCAGCGGTGATGCACCCGTGCCTCCTTCCGCGCCATCGACGACGATGAAATCGGGAACAATCGCGCTTTCACGCATTGCCTTGACCATACCCATGAATTCCCAGGGCTGGCCGACGCAAAGCTTGAATCCGACGGGTTTACCCCCGGAAAGACGGCGAAGGTCGGATATGAATTGCATCAGTTCGAGAGGTGTAGAGAACGCCCGATGCCGGGAAGGCGAGATGCAGTCCTCGCCCATCGGCACTCCCCGCGTTTGCGAGATTTCGAGCGTCACCTTTCGGGCGGGAAGGATACCGCCGTGGCCGGGTTTCGCCCCTTGGCTGAGCTTTATCTCGATCATCTTGACCTGAGAGTCTCGCGCCTGCTCTTCGAACCGGCTTGGATCGAAATTGCCGTCGGCAGTTCGACAGCCGAAATATCCGCTGCCAATTTCCCAAACGAGGTCACCGCCGAACTCGCGATGGTAGGGGCTGATGCTGCCTTCGCCGGTGTCGTGAGCAAAACCGCCGATTGCGGCGCCCTTATTCAGCGCGCGTATCGCGTTGGCGCTAAGCGATCCGAAGCTCATCGCGGAAATGTTGAAAATGCTGGCCGAGTAGGGGCGGGTGCACGCATCGCCCCCAATACGAATTCTGAACTTTGCCGGATCCGCTGGAGGCGCGGGCCGAACGGAGTGGGCGATAAATTCAAAGCCGTTTTGATAGACGTCGAGGAGGGTTCCGAAGGCTCGATCGCTGTCTTCATCCTTGGCACGGGCGTAGACTAGTGACCGCTGGCTTCGCGAGAATGGAGTTTTGTCCTGATCTCCCTCGATCAAGTACTGGCGAATCTCAGGGCGGATTTCCTCGAAAAACCAACGCAAATGCCCAATGATCGGATAGTTCCGTCGAACGGAATGGAGCGGCTGCGCCAAGTCGTACAGGCCTACCCCGGTGAGACATACGGCGACAATGAAGAGCGGAATGGCCCAGACATTTGGCAAGTAGTACCCAGAGACAATCGCGGTGATGATTGCGATCGTCAGGGCTGTAAAACGTGTCAGGAACAAAGGGCTACTCCAAGTTTCTATGGTAACGCCACGACGCCGCAGGGTCGCGAAGCGTTTGCCCTGGAGTGGCGTATCGGGCTCCAGATCAGTCCGAGAGCCCGATGTTCATTGTAGCCGCCGGGGGGGATCGAGCCCACTAACGGTCTTTGGTTGCTAGGCTCGCCGGGATGGCATCCACTGCGCGCAGCCTCTTTCACCCCAGCGGCGATCTCAAGCCAACCGCCTCTGGGGGGGGCACGCGCGGTGTACTGCTACCAGGGTGCGCCGCCGAGATGAAATGCCTAGACATGGGATGCCGAGTATTCGGGCGTTCAGCGGCGATGTCAAACCGCCCGCGCCAGAATGAACTGTTATAGGCACGATCTCGCTCGGCCGCATCTCCTCGCTTCAAACGATCAACCCTTGCGCGCCCACCCCATGTCGGTCAGTTGGCGAGCCTTGCCTCGACCAGGTCAAGCTCACGAACGAGCTTTCGAGCCGCTTCGCTACCTAATTCCCGCTGGCGAACCCGCCGGAATATCTCTTCGCGCTCAGCCCCCAGGGCAGCGAGAAGCAATTCGCGCTCAATGTTTTCATCACGCTTTCGAACGTCCTTGTCCTCCGGCGCGGTGGACTGGTGATTAATCCGATCACGATAAAGATCCATCAGGCGCGATGCGACATTGACGTAGGCATCGGCATCTTTTCTGCCGCCGGCGAGCCGATGCTGAGTGCGCTCGATCGCTCCGATAGCAGCTTCGGCCGCTGCAACACGAGCTGCCTCTATTTTAGCGTCGGCGAAAGGCTCCGGAGGCATCTCCAGGCCGCGCATCATCAATGGCAAGCCGACCGACGCCGTGATCAGAGAGATGATGATCACGCCCATCGCCAGGAATATCGCCAGATCCCGCGCAGGAAATGGCGTGCCGTCACCCATCGTCAACGGAAGAGTTAGAACGCCGGCCAGAGTGATTGCACCGCGGACCCCCGCGAACGACATGGCCCCGATGATGCGCCCGTTCGGTCGGACACGGTCCTCAGGCCGGCGGAACAGAGTCAATCTGAATGATAGCCAGACCCAGACGAACCGCAGGACAGCCAGACCGAGGTTTATTCCGACGACGTAGACAGCAAGCCACCACGGCTCGCGATGTCCTGTCAGTCGGACGGTTTCGGCGGCTCCGGCAAGGATCGTCGGCAGTTGCTCACCCAGCAAGACGAATATGATCCCATTGGCCGTGAACTGGATTATGTCCCATACCGTCGTTCGACGAATGCGCGTGACTGCCAGGGCGTTACCTCGCGTCTCGACGAGGCCCATGGTCAACCCCGCGGCGACGGCTGCGAGAATTCCTGAACAATGGAGGTGCTCTGCGATCAAATAGGCACCGAATGGGATGAGCAGGCTGATGAGGATCTGCGAGCCGCTCTCCTCGCCGACGCGGCGCGTAACGATCGCTTTGGCCCACCCGACGATCCAGGTCAGACAGACGCCGACGATAATGCCTGCGAACGCTACCCACAAAAAATTGAGCGCAGCGCTCCCAAACGAAAATGCGCCCGTCAGCGCAGCGGCGATCGCAAAGCGCATGCACACGAGCCCTGATGCGTCGTTGAGCAGCGATTCCCCTTCAAGGATGTGCATCATCCTCTTGGGTATCGGAGTGCGCTGGGCAATTGCTGAAACTGCGATCGGATCTGTCGGGGAGATGACAGCAGCAAGTGCAAACGCGACTGCTAGCGGCATGGATGGGATCATCCAGTGGATGAAAAACCCCATGCCGAGCACTGTAAACACGACGAGGCCAAGGGCCAGTTCCAGTATCGTCGTGCGATCCTTGAACAGGTCCTCACGCGGGATACGCCATCCGTCGAGAAAGAGCAGCGGTGGCAGGAGGAGCAAGAAGAAAATTTCAGGGTCTAGCTCCACCCGCCAGTCCGCGACCAATCCGACCCCTGCACCAAGCGCAATCTGAACCAGGGGACGGGGTATCGGGACCGGAAGGAGTCGCGCCAGGATCCCGCTCGCCACGACCATGAACAGTAATGTCAGGACAAGCGTAACGGTTTCCAACGTGTACCTCGGCAGCTAGTCTGAATGGGCCTCCTTCTCCACTTAGCTGCTGAGGCCGTTCGCGCCACCCTCGCGCGGCCGCGAGGCGCGCGCCTCAGACCAGTGCGCCAGCGTCGTCTCTGATCTCCGCAAGAGATTCTGCGCGACCGACCGGTTCTTCCACGAGGATCACGAATTTCGCGCCCTTGTAGTAGATGTCCGGCCGGTGCCAGGCTTTTGTCACGATGGCAAAAGCTCCCTCGATTTCGATCTCTTCTCCCGCTTTTGGCGAACAGGCGAAATGGAAGGCGCCGCGATAGACCGCAGACCCGCTGTCCCGTCCGGCCAATACGTCAATGAGCATGTGCTTCTCCTCTCATCCTTCATGGGCTTTTTTCGGCGCGGGATAGTGCCACGATTGGCCCCGGCCGAGCGCCGCGTCATATTGCGCTTCGGCGAAATGCCAGTTCGCAAGCAGGTTCGACCAGGACGTCAGCCAACCGGCGCGATCCTGGCGGTAGTCGATGTAGTAGGCGTGCTCCCACACATCACATGCCAGGAGCGGCGTTACGCCTTCGTCAAGGATCGGCGTTCCCGCGTCGTGCGTCGAAATCACTTCGAGCTTGTCCCGCTTCGCGATGAGCCAAACCCAGCCTGATCCGAAATGGCCCGCTCCCTCGGCGCAGAAGCGTTGCCGGAAACCTTCGAGGCTCCCGAATTCCGACGCGACAACCGCAGCGAGCGCACCGGAAGGCTTGGACACCTTCGGAGCCATGCTCTCCCAGAAGAAGCTGTGGTTCCAAGCCTGGGCGGCGTTGTTGAAGACGCCTTGGGCCCCGCAGCCGCGCGCGATCCGGACAATATCCTCGAGCGAATGCGCCGAGAAATTCTGCTCGGTCAGCAGCCGATTGAGCGTTTCAACATAGCGCGCGTGATGTTTGCCATGGTGTATCTTCAGCGTTTCCGCCGAAAGGATCGGCTCCAGGTCTTTTTCCCCGTAGGGAAGGGGCGGTAGTTCAAAGACGAGCCTCTCATCATCGAGATGAGCTACTCCATTACCACGACTTTGATCAGCCATTGCTGGTCTCCTTTAGCGGGAAAGATTTCGTGTTCCGCTCCGGGCGGAATGTGATCACCAGAGCATCCCGCCGGGCCGGTACGCCCATGTTGCAGGCGATTACCGGGGTGACGGTATGGCGCAGCCGGATGTCGTCGAGGACGATCGCCTGAAGTGGACTCGCCAGTTCAAACTGGGCGACGAGCCGGCCGTCCTCGACAAGCATCGTCACGCCGCCGCGGACGTTGCGTCGATCAATCAGGATCATGAGGACCGCGGTGACGCCGTCTTGGTGTAGTCCTTCGGGTGATGGCTTTCCGATCTGATCGGACGCATCGATCCGGAACCGGTGCAATTCGGCATGCCACGCGCAACCCGCCCAACCGATGAGCGCATTGGCAAGCTCTTCGCCGATCCGCAGTAATGTGCTCGTCACGACATGTTCGCCAATCATGCGCTCGACTGGCGAAAACCACCGCGAGATTCCTCCATTGAGGCGATTGTGTGCGCGCTTCTGGAAATGCGGGCGATGTTGCTTTCGCGTGATGGCGCCGTCCGCGACCGCAAAGGCCGCAAACCGCCGACGACGATAGCGTCCGCCATCGCCCATCCAGCGATCGTCAACGAGGCGATCCCAGCTTTCCGCAAAACTGGCCAAAGTGTGACGGTCTATCGCTCCGAAGGGCGCCCCCCAATCGGCGGGCGCGATACTGGTATAGCGCTCCCTCAGCAGGGAATCCGCAAAACGGCCAGGGTGATACCGACTGAGACCGCCAGGCGGGTACGGATGGCTCACCTGCTGCGGAGAAAGGTCACTGTGCATAGGACAACTCGGCCCGGCGGGCATCGAGCGCAGCAATGCACAGGGCAATTGCTTCCACCGAATGGACGCCAATCCATTCACCCAGTTCACCAAGGACAACGACCGCCTGTGGACCGGTCTCGATCCAGTACCCTGGAGGCACCAGCGTTGCCGCCGCGGGACAAGCTGCAGTGTAGAGGAGGGCGCGGACGTGACCGCCGTCGTGCTGCTCCCAGACCCCAGGGGCGACGGAGGTTAGGCCTCGCAGCGCCGGAAACACGGCGAGCGCGATCCGGGCGTCAATTTCGCGGCTCGGCGCGAGGGCAGCCTTGCATGCGGCAATGGCGCCGACGAGGCTGTCGTCCTGACCTATCGCTCTAACGCGCTGCAAGGCCCGCCCCAGATTCATACCGGCGGCTCGACCAGACGGCCGGCGATTGCACCGCTCGAGCAGCTATTTACGGGAGCACACACGGATCGCAGGAGACCGTCTCCGATGGCGTAAACCCAACCGTGGAGCGTCAGAGAAGCTTGCCGTTCCCACGCCGCCAAGACGAGCGGATTTGTACTAAGTGCGCCCACCTGGGCCCGAATATTATGCTCGCACAAACGATTGGCGCCGGTATCATGCTCGCCGCGGGTCGCCCGATGAAGCGCGCGCACGGGCGCGAGCCAGTCACCGATCGCGTCGTCCGTCCCCTGCGTCATTGCAGCTTGAATCCCGCCGCACCCGTAGTGGCCGACAACGATGATGTGCTCGACTTTCAGGACATCGACTGCGAACTGCAGTGCGGCCGCAAAGTTCGGATCGGTCGGCATGGTGAGATTGGCGACATTTCGATGAACGAACATCTCGCCGGGATCGAGATCGACTATTTCGGTTGCGGGCACCCGGCTGTCCGAACAGCCAATCCAGAAATAGCGTGGCTGCTGCTGACCCACGAGGCGTTTGAAAAAGCTGGGATCGACCAGGGTTTTAGCTTCAGCCCACGCACGGTTGCGCGCGAATAGGGCGGACAGCCCGCCGTCACCGATCTCGGCGACAGCGGGCGCCCCTTCATCAATTTCCCAAGCCTTCGTCACTGCGCCGATGCCTGCAGATCGACCATTCGCAGGTAAGGCTTGAGTGTTTTGTACCCTTGCGGGAATTGCCGCGCGGCCTCCTCCTCCGAAAGCTTGGGCGAAATCACCACAGGTTCGCCCGGCTCCCAGTTCACTGGCGTAGCGATGCTACGGGAATCGGTCAGTTGAAGGCTGTCGATGGCCCGGAGAATCTCGGCAAAATTCCGGCCGGTCGAAGGGGGATAGGTCAGGATCAGCCGCACCTTTCGCGACGGATCGATCACGAAGACCGATCGGACGGTAACCGTGGGGTCACTCTCCGGATGGATCATGTCGTAGAGTGTCGAGACCTTGGCGTCCGGGTCCGCGATCATCGGGAAATCGAGCTTCGCGCCCTGGGTCTCGTGAATATCGAGTTCCCATCTGTGATGCGCTTCGACCGGGTCCACCGAAAGGCCGATCGGCTTGACGTTTCGCTTGTCCCACTCCGGACGCAGCTTGGCCACCTCGCCGAGCTCGGTGGTACACACGGGCGTGAAATTCTTGGGATGGCTGAACAGGACACCCCAGCTTTCCCCTAGCCATTCGTGAAAGTTGATGGGGCCGTGCGTGCTGTCCTGCTCGAAATCGGGGGCGATCTGTCCGAGTTGGATGGTCATGGGAACTCCTTCATTCTGCACGATCAATGTGGAGAACCAGGAGCCATCAAACAAATGAATGTTATTATTGATTATCAGCAATATTTCTGTTGATAATCAATAGCGGTCTTCCTGCCCGATCCAAGCGATCACGAAGAAGGCGATGGGCATGGCCACCAGTACCAAAGCGTTGCCATTCTCTTCGGTGATGGAGCCGTCTTGTCGCAGCATCCAAACGAAAAGCCGGATCACTGCAAAGGCCAACCCAGCGAGAAGAATCATATTGAGCCCGTACATTGGGCGTGGCCGCCCTGGCTCCCGCGTCTCCAGGTCGTCCTTATTGTCCGCATTCACGGCTTGTCCGTCCGCGAACTAGCAGGCGGCTTCGATGGGCGATGCTTTGCCGAATTCGCAGATCCATCGTCCGCCATATCGGATCCATCGGGCGGCCACAGCAACAGGAAGTCGAACGGCGGAGGTATTTCCTCCGGTCTCTTCTGCTTGGCGAGATGAGCCTGTTGCTCGAAGTCCATTGCGATAATGACCCCGGCGCTCGCCGCGATCACGAAGACCATCATGGCGAGATAGACTTCGTCGCTGATAGCTCCGGCATCACGAAAGCTGAACAGCGCGATTCCTACTCCCAAAATCAACATGGTGAGGGCGATGCAGACCTTCCAGAGTGCCGCCTGCGGCGGCGGGGGCTCAGGTTCGAAAGGAACCCAGGGTTTCATCTTGCCGCCCCTCCGTCAGCCCGATGCCGCTCAGTCGTGGGTGGTTGTGTCGGTTCGACCACACGATCTCTCCTTGTGAATCACCCATCGGCCCGTTAGCATCCATCAAGCAAATGAATATTATTGGGCTTTGGCAATCGGGAAATTGCAGAATGGATATCAGTGTTGCGCGCACATTCCTCGAGGTCGTGAAAACCGGCAGCTTCGTGGCCGCGGCGGCTAATCTTAATCTTACGCAGACCGCTGTTAGCGCGCGAATCCGGGTCCTGGAAGACCAACTCGACCGTCCCGTCTTCATTCGCAACAAGGCTGGGGCGAAATTGACGCCGGCCGGCGAGCACTTCCTTCGTTTCGCTACGACCATCGTCCAGGTCTGGGAGAGAGCTCGGCGCGCTGTCGCCTTGCCTCCCGGGCGAGAAACTGTCGTGACCATCGGCTCCGAACTCAGTCTTTGGAGCCCGCTTCTTCGACACTGGCTGCTGTGGATGCGGCGCGAATGCCCCGAGATTGCTGTCAGCACCCACATCGACACGTCAGAGCGCCTGATGGAACAAGTCCAGGATGGCTCGCTCGACGTCGCCGTCCTCTATGCAGCGCCCAGCCGGCCAGGAGTCGTTGCTGAACTCTTGTTCGAGGAAAAGCTTGTCCTTGTGAGGTCGACCCCAACCACCACGCCTTTGGCTCCGGAAGACCACGTGCAGATCGATTGGGGTGAGGAGTTTGCCGCGAGCTATCAAGCCGCTTACCCCGACAATCCCAATGCGGTCGTGTCGATCAGCTACGGGCCGCTGGCTCTGGAATACATTCTCGCCACCGGAGGCAGCGGCTATTTCCGCAAGGGTTTCATTCGCTCTTATCTCGATGAAGGGCGGCTGGCGCTCATTCCTGGGAGTCCGGAGTTTTCGTACTCGGCCCACGTCGTGCATTCGGCCAAAGCCGATCCTGGCGTAATGGATCGAATACGCGCTGGGCTCAGAGCGTCCGCGGCGATCGCCACATGACCAACGATCCATCCTCGCCGGTCTGCTATGCAGCGCAAGCCGATGACGCCTATATGGGCTATGCTCCTCGCGATGAGCTTCTTGCTGCCTTAAACGAGCTGCTGGAAGCCGAACGAGCGGGGGCAAAGGTCGCGCTCGCCAGCAGCAAGCCAGAGACGAACGGCGCCTACACGAACTTGATGCAAAGAGTGCGCGCGGATGAGGCGCGTTGGTGTGCGATGCTTACGTGCCAGATAGGTCGCCTCGGCGGCCTGCCATCCGATGAAACGGGGGCGTTTCACCAGAAAGCCCTCGCTATTGCAGATCCACTCGACCGGCTTATCTTCCTCAATCGGGGGCAGGCCTGGGTCGTGCGCAGGCTTGAAGCCTTGCTCCGGCGGGTACGTGACGACGATTTGCATCGCCATCTCAAAGATATGTTGGAGAGCCACCGGGCTAATATCGAAGCGACCGCGAGCTACTTGGCGATAGCCAACAACCCGACTTGAATCTCCACGCCTGCGCTTCAGTGCAATACTATTGCGCTCAAAGCGCAATATTTTGTGGTTTTTTAGAACCAGTGGCTCCCTAAAGGGACGCCATGACATTCAAGACGCTGATTGCGCTCGTTGCTTGCTTCTCTCTCTGCCCCCCGGTTCACGCGAAGGAGCAGAAGTACCCGTCACTGCGGTTCGCGGCAATCGAGAGCGACTATCAGTGGGACAACGATCTCGAGCATGCGAGAGGCACCCTCGCCCGGGCCGTCCCTGTCGGCCTTTCCTTCTGGGCGGCGCTCGACATCCTCGAAAAGGCCGGCGCGCGGTGCATGGGCGATCGGCATGATGCGCAGATCGCACGATGTGTCTATCCCGACTGGACCACCGTTCACGACTATTACCGGGCATCCCTCTTCTGGACGGTCGTAGTTCGACTGAAAGAGGGCAAGGTCGTGGCCCTCGCGCTTGACCGCGTCGTCGACGAAAAATGAAGTCTCAACGTGTGGTTTCTATGAGCCAAAGCCGAAATGCCGATGGTGGCTGCATTGCACGCGTTCACTGTTCGCGGAGTTCGGATTCAACAGTGCCCAACAGTTCGCATCTTGAGCACGATGGGACAGACCCCTATCTTGCATTCAAGATACATGTTTATGCGGCCGACTAGGATCGGTCTTGGGGATTGCGCCCATGACACCAAAAAGCGCCTCGACAACTCCCGCGCCCCGCCGCCAGAGCCGGGCCCACTATGATGTGATCTTCGATGCTGCCTTGGCCAAGCTGCAGGACGAGGGGCGTTATCGGGTCTTTATCGACATCTTGCGCAACAAGGGATCGTTCCCCGACGCCCGCTGCTTTGCGGGCCACAATGGTCCCAAGCCTATCGTCGTGTGGTGTTCGAACGACTATCTCTCGATGGGCCAACATCCCAAGGTAATCGCGGCCATGGAACAGGCATTGCACGACGTCGGCGCCGGGTCAGGCGGGACGCGCAATATCGGCGGCAACACGCACTATCATATCAACCTAGAGCTCGAACTGGCCGACCTTCATGGAAAGGAAGGCGCGCTCCTTTTCACGTCCGGTTATATCTCGAACGATGCGACGCTTTCCACGCTCGCGAAAGTTCTGCCCGGCTGCGTGATCTTCTCCGATGCGCTCAATCACGCGAGTATGATCGCCGGCATCCAGTCCTCCGGATGCGCGAAGAAAGTGTGGCGCCACAACGATATTGCGCATCTTGAGGAACTGCTGATCGAGGCGGATCCAGCGGTACCCAAACTCATCGCCTTCGAAAGCGTCTACTCGATGGATGGCGATGTCGCGCCTATCCACGAGATCTGCGATCTTGCTGAAAAATACAGTGCGATCACCTATCTCGATGAGGTGCATGCCGTCGGCATGTATGGGCTGCGCGGGGGCGGGATCTCCGAGCGGGATGGCGCGGCGCATCGCGTAACCGTGATCGAAGGTACGCTCGCCAAAGCCATCGGGGTCATGGGCGGTTATATTGCGGCCGATCGCCGCATCATCGACGTGATCCGCAGCTATGCGCCTGGTTTCATCTTCACGACGTCACTCTCACCCGTCCTGGTTGCCGGGGCATTGGCCAGCGTCCGCCATCTCAAGTCATCGAGCGCGGAGCGGGACCGACAGCAAGCTACAGCTGCCATGCTCAAGGAACAGTTCGTAAACGCAGGCTTGCCGGTCATGCCGTCGAGCACTCACATCGTTCCGCTCATGGTCGGTGATCCTGTCAAAGCGAAGCAGATCAGCGACATCCTGCTCGCAGAATACGGGATCTATGTGCAGCCGATCAATTACCCAACGGTTCCCCGCGGTACCGAACGGCTACGTTTTACACCGGGCCCCACGCACAGCGCTGCCATGGTGCGCGAGCTTACGGTCGCGCTCTCCGAAATCTGGCAGCGCCTCGACATGTGTCTGGCGGCCTGACGCGCAAAGGCTAATGGCTTCTGCAAGAGGCCCCGCGGCGTCGCGTCCTTCAAGTCGTTCCGATACCGAGAGGGGACTCGCGATTCATCAGACGCCGCATCGCCTCCTTGTCCGCGAGCAGATCCGCGATCGTGTAGGAGTCGAATACCGCCATCATCGCCTGCATCCCCTTTGCCAACACGCCCGTCAGGCCGCATGCCGGCGAAAGCGCGCAGCCCGAGCAATCGGCCAGTTGCAAACCTTCCTCGGTCCGGCGAACGACCTCACCGACAGTGATCTCTTCAGGCGGCCGCGCGAGTTGCATGCCACCCGCGCGGCCACGCATCGTCTTGATGAACCCGTCATGGGCCAGCGCATTGACCACCTTCATCAGGTGATTGTGAGAAACGTCATAGGTGCGCGACATCTCGCCGATCGAGCATAGCCGATCGTCGTTCAGCGCCAGGTGGATCAGCACCCTGAGCGAATAGTCCGTATAGCGTGTGAGTCGCACACACCTCTCCTCAGTGTATCAACGTAACGTATACCAGTATCGCTATGACATGTTAAGAGGCCGGCTGGGCCTCCACGCAGCCTGCAAGGCTCATTGCGGCGGGCGAAAACGCCCGCGGTTTCTTCCCCCATCATCTAATCCCTCCCAACAAGAAAATTGTTGGATGACGGCAAACTAATTCGTTGGGCAGGGACCGCGGCTTCAGATAGAATCATGCCTATCATATACATCTTATAGGAATGTATGATGCCAGATTTGACGCGCCGGGACGCCGTATTGACGGGATTGGGGGCGGCCATTGCAGTTCCGGCACTGACCGCGTCCTCCACCTCGGGCGTCCAAGCGGCGCCCGCACGTGGAAAAAGTCGTCCCGGCGCGACCCAGCACAAATTCGAAATGAACATCGAAGAGACCAAGATCACGCTCGTCGGCAATCAGTCCTTCAAGACGTTCGCCTTCGGCGGTCAGGTCCCCGCACCGCTGTTCCATGTGCGCGAAGGCGACGAAGTCGAGGTCGTCCTCAACAATCTAACCACGCTTCCGCACACTATCCATTGGCACGGCCTGTTGCAGCGCGGGACGTGGGAGATGGACGGCGTGCCCGATATGACCCAACTCGGCATCCAGCCTGGTGACAGCTTCACCTACAAGTTCGTCGCCGAGCCGGCGGGTACCATGTGGTATCACTGCCATGTCAATGTGAACGAGCATGTCGCGACGCGCGGCATGTGGGGGCCGTTCATCATCGATCCGATCAAGCCGACCCCGCTCGAGCGGGAGGTTACGGGGGACTATATCCTCATGTTCTCCGAATGGGCCTCGGCCTGGGCGGACAAACTCGGACAGGGCGGTATGCCCGGCGACGTATTCGACTACTTCACCATAAACGGCAAATCGTTCCCAGAAACGCAACCCATTCGCGTCAAGGAAGGCGACGTCATCCGCCTCCGGATGTTCGGTGCAGGGGGCGGCTTCCACGCAATCCACATCCATGGACATGTGTTCCAGATCGCCTTCAAGGATGGTCATCCCCTGCCTGCGCCAATCAACGCGGACACGGTCCTCGTGGGGCCGGGTGAGCGCTACGACATCATCCTGCGCTGCGACAATCCGGGCCGCTGGATGATCCATGACCACGTCGACAGCCATACCATGAACGGCCACACGCCACACGGCGGCGTCATGACCCTCATCGAATACGAAGGCATCCCGCGCGACCAGCCCTGGTACCACTGGGCGCACAAGGAGTTCGTCCCGGACTTCTACTACGAACAAAGCCTCAGGAAGCCTCACGGGATCTACCCGAACCCGGCTTTCAAAGGTGTCCCGGTCGCCTGAGGAGTCATGTCATGAAAGCGCCGTTCGTCATCGCCGCCTGCGCAAGTGCCGCAGTCCTCGCCCTTGCCGCGCGCCCTGCCGTTGTCGACGCGCAAGGCTCGTCTTCGGAACTGACGACACAATGCGCGGCATGCCATACGCTCAGCAAGCCCGCCAATGCGACGCTCGAGCACCTATGGACACGCAAAGGTCCCGATCTCTGGTACGCCGGCGACAAGTTCAACAGAGACTGGCTCGTGGCCTGGTTGCAAAACCCGACAACCATCCGCGTTGGCGGCGTGCTCTGGTTCAAGCATGCCAAAGCCGGTGAGCCTCGCGATACGATAGATACCGCCGCGGTCGAGAAGCATCCAAAGGTCGATGCCGCGACCGCCGAGCGGCTGGCAGACGCGCTCCTTCTGCTCAAGAGCGACAGTCTTGTCCCGTCGGGCGGATACAAGCCCGAGGCCGCCAACATGACAATGGGCAAGCTAGCCTTCAGCAAGCTGCGCGGCTGTGTCGCCTGCCATCAGGACGCGCAAGGCGAGGGCGGTCTCTCCGGTCCGGAACTCTACGACGCGGGTAAGCGCCTGCGGCCCGACTACGTGATTGCCTATACCAAGAACCCGCAGTTGTTCGATCCGCACGTCTGGATGCCAACCCCCACGCTGTCCGAGCCCGATCTCCAGCGCCTGACCGGCTACATCACGTCTTTGGGCAAGGAGAACAAATGATGCTCCGCTATGGACTCGCACTCCTTGGTGGCTTTGCCGTGTTGGCGTTGGGGATCACCGCCCATCAGCCAGCGACCGCGGGGACCGAGAGCCCCAAGATTCAGGCGACCGCCCATCTCTACGATACATACTGTGCTCAATGCCACGGTGTTCAGCGGAACGGAAAGGGCATCAATACGGTCGGCCTGTCGGTTCAACCGCGTGACCACAGCGATACCGTCGCGATGTCGTCGCTCCCGCGCGAACAGATCATCAAGGCCATTACCGACGGAGGGGCATCGGTCAACAAGTCAGCTCTGATGCCGTCATGGTCCGGCGTCCTCAGCAAGGACCAGATCGAGGATATGGCCGACTACCTCATGTACGTCTGCAAGTGCGACCAGAAAAAGTGATCATCATCAGCAACGAGGGGTAATAATATGAGAAAATCTCTGCTTCTTGCCGCGTCCGCCTTCATTGGACTGGCCTGCCAGCCTGCGCTTGCCAAGGACGTTGAACTCCGCCTCACCGCCAAAGAGGTTTCCCTGCCGATCGACAACAAGGGGACGATGCAGGCCTCATGGACTTACGAAGGACAGGTTCCCGGGCCCGTGCTGCGCGTCACGGAGGGCGATCGCGTCACGATCGTGCTGACCAATGATGCCGCCAACAAGAACTCGCATTCGATCGACTTGCACGCCGCACGCGTCGACGTCGTCAAGGATTTCGAGGCAATCAAGCCCGGCGAGACGAAGACCTTCAGCTTCGTCGCGACCTACCCGGGCGCCTTTTATTACCATTGCGGCTCCGACCCCATGTATCAGCACATCGCTCGCGGTATGTTCGGCGTTATCCTTGTCGATCCCAAGGATACGAAAGCCCTGCCGCCTGCGGACCGCGAATATGTTCTCGTCCAGTCGGAGGTCTATCCGAACCCCGACGACCTTCACTCGATCATGAAAAGCGACTGGAATCACGTCGTCTTCAACGGCGTCGCCTTCAAGTACGATCCGGTGCACGATCCGGCATCGACGAAAATGCTCGTGGCAAAGCCCGGCGAACGCGTGCGGGTCTATTTCGTCAACGCCGGTCCGAATGAATATTCAACGCTCCATCCCATCGCCGGCATCTGGGACGCTGTCTATCCGAGCGGCAATCCTAAGAACAAGAAAGTCGGTATGCAGAGCCTAGTCGTCGGCCCCGGCGACGGCGCAACCTTCGATCTCATTTCTCCGGTCGAAGGTGCCAATGTAATCGTCGATCATTCCATGGCTCATGCGCATACGGGTGCCATGGCAGTGGTAATGTTTTCGAAAGACGCCGACCCCAATATGGGTCGCGGGAACCTCATCCTCGTACCCTGAGGCTGAGCCCCCTTTTCCCGCGTCCCGGGCGTAGGCAACTGCGCCCAGCGCCGCGGCTTCGCGATGAACCCGGCCGGCCCCCAGCGACCCTACCGGCCGGGTCCATATGCGGCGCCGCGGCGCATACATAACAGGCCAGCCGGTGTAAGAATGCCGCCATCGAGCCCATCCAAGTCAGCGGCATTCGATCATTCAGTTCCGAACGGTCAGCTGCTTCAAATTGACGTGCCGACCCCATCGATTTACGAGTCCGGCTGACAAACAATTCTCGACGCTACAGCATGTACCCGTATCGCCAACTGGTTGCATCAACGTCGTAAGCCTCGAGCGCATATGAGCCTGATCTCGAGGTAACCTTGCGGACGATGAAGTCCAGACGACCCTGCTGCACCGCCAGCTCTCTCGATCAAGGCCGTTGGAGCGCGCGTGCCCAGGATCACGCCCACGACGAGGCCGCTGTCAATCGCCTGGTAGAAGGGCCTGTCAGATGGCCCCGAACATATCACACGGAACTCTTCCTCATAGGCCCATTCCTGCGACTTGGTGAAAAGGGCGGGGGGGCTAACATTTCGGCCCGCGGCACTTGAGACCACCGGAGGTTGGGCACCTGCGATCGATAGGCAATTGCGCCGCTCACCACGTGGTCGGCGAACGTCTCGATGGCCGACACCAACTCCCGCCGATAAATGATCGCGAAACCCCGATGGTCGCGAGCATAGTGTGCCCACATCAGATGGCTGTCCCAGCGCTGAGCGAGGCAAAGCACATAGAGCTGTTGCAGAATATTCTGCCGCGGCACGAAATTGGCATTTCCAGTCTGCGCTCCCGCCGGAAAGATACGCCCAGCCGTGCTCGAGGTCCTCGGCGCTGCAGCCCGGATCTTCGGTCTTCTGCCAAGCGTCAAAGGCCTCACGGCTGGGCACGATCGAGTTGAATTTGAACTCGAAGGGGTCGTCGAACTCGAGCGCGGAGGTGAACTTCAGCGATCCATTATCCACGGCTTTGTCAAAGATATCACCCAGCGCGGGCCCATCGCCGCCGACGAATTTGTAGAACATGGGTCCGACATATCCACATTCGCGGACGTCACTATAGAGCGATAATCAAATAGGCTGACCTGGATTGCTCGGATCGCGCTCATGCCGGAGCGCCGCGCCTTGATGCTCCCAGCCATGCGGCGACCCGGGGCAAATGTGGGAGTGCGAGCCTTTCAAACAGCCAGAGGACCACGAGAGAGGCGGCCAGAAGCGGCAGCACAGCAGCAAGCACCAGCGCTATTGCGACGACGATGCCCATGCGTTCGGTGAATTTCGCGGGGGGCGGTGCGCCGAGCCCGTGTTCGGGTTTACGGCGGCGCCACAGAATGAAACCGCTGATGGCCATGACGATCAGTCCGATTGCAGTCAGCACTCCGATGAGCTGGTTAAGCCAGCCAAAAAGTTGGCCCTCGTGCCAGGCAATCCCGTAGCCGACGATGCGGTCAGCGATATGCCCATCAGCGAAGCCCTCGCGTGCGATCTCCCGACCGGTGCCGGCATCGTAAGTGATGGTCATTTGTAGAGGCCGATTCTGCGCATCGGATCGTACCGTCCAGGCAAAGATGCCATTCGTTCCGGCGGGGTCTGGCGGAGTCACGATGACGGGGAAAGCCAGCTGCTCCTGCTTTGCCTTAACGACAAAATCGTCGATGCTGGTACGAACTGCGGGCGGCGTCGGCACCATGCGCATGGGCGCTGCCTGGTTGTGCATGGCATGGCTGGCGCTGTTCTCGAGCCGGGGCGCTTCGCCGCCTAGTGTCCAAGTCTGCGGACCCTTGAGCCAACCCAGTTCCGTCCGAACAGCCTTGAATGCGCCGCCCCACAGTCCGGCCCAAGGCAGGCCGGTAGCGAGCAATAAGAGAACCAGGCCGGAAATCCAGAACCCGGTCACGGCGTGGAGGTCGCGCCAGAAAACGCGCTTCCCGCTGAGCAATCTCGGCCAGATCACGCCCGCCAGGCCGCCGCGACGCGGCCACCAGAGATAAAGACCTGATAGCACCAGGACGATCGCCCAGCTTGCAACGAGTTCGACGAGCCAACTCCCCCGCTTGCCAAGCAGCAATTGTCCGTGGAGCCGTTTGATCCATGCCATCATGCGCGCCTCTGGCAACATGCTTCCCAACACCTCACCTCGCGGCGAGACGAAGGCATCGCAGGCCACGCGGCCATCCGGTGTGACAAGATGGATCATCGCCGCGTCGCCTGTGCGGTCGGGCAGGCGATAGCTGCTCAGACGCGTGCCGGGGAACGCAGCAAGAGCAGCAGCCACTTGTACGTGCGGTTCGACAGCGGACGCAACCGGCAATCCATGGAAAGCGCGCTCTTCCCATCGCTCCACCTGAGGCTTGAACAGGTAGGCTGCCCCCGTCACCGCCAAGACCAGGATGAAAGGTATGACGATCATTCCTGCATAAAAATGCCAGCGCCAGACGGAGTTATAGAGGCTCGATCGGATGAGGCTCGCCGACCTTGCTTCATCCGCGCTCATTGGAACTCTCCGTTCCATTTCAGGCTGAAGACGAAGGTTCGGCCTGGGTAGGGATGATAGACGAACGCCTTTTCGTTGAGCAGGTTATCGACGCCTGCGGACAACTCGATAGCCCCCAATCGCCTGCTCGCCTTCACGTCGACGAACGAGAAGGATGAAACGCAGTAGAAGGTATCACACCGCGATGTACTGCTATTTTCGATGTTGCGATCAGGCGTGCTTTGATGACGGAAATTTGCAGCCAGTGTCCAATCGGCCGTCGGGCTGTAACGAAGGCTTGCATTGGCCCGCCACATGGGCACGCGGGGAAATTTGTTACCGACCAACGCCGGATTGAGCGGGTTGCGGGTCACTTCCGCGTCGATCCATGAAACATTGGCATCGATCGACAGGCCATCGATCAAGACCTGTTCGGCCGACACGATCAGATCAGCCCCCCAGGTACGGACGTTTCCGATATTGGTCATTAGCGAGCTCTGCGTGAGATCGCCTGTGACAGCATCGGGAACAGCGATGGTCTGCGAGAAGATGGTGTCCCGGACGTCCTGCCGATAGCCCGACAGCGTCATCTTCACATTGCCGAAACGCCGCGAGGTGGTGACTTGCAGGTCAATCGCCCGTTCGGGCTTCAGAGCAGGATTGAAGCCGTTGAGGTCGAGCTCGCCGACATTGGCGCCGTAGGCGATGAGGCCAGCCTGATAGAGTTCGCCCACCGTGGGGAAGCGCGTCGCCAGCGAGGCGGAGACAACGATCTGGGTGAGGGCGTCGGGCTTGAAACTCAGGGCCGCCTTGGGCGACCAGGCATCATTGTGGCGTTCTCCGTATCGGTCAGTGGCGCCGGCAGCAGTAAGGAAGCCCTGCGAGGCGCGCCAGGTTTCGTACCGCAAACCAAAGGTCGCGATAAATCGCGGCGACAACGTGATGCCATCCTCGACGAAAGCGCCGATGAGACGGGTCTTACCACCCGACGCATCGCGAAGACCGGTGACCGTCGCATGCAGCCAATCGGTCGCCGTGTATGTGCGGTTATTGTCCGAGTATCCGGCATAGGAGAGGCCAAGTGCGAGCGTATGGACCCCGAAGCTTTTCTCGGCCGAGACCTCCAAGCTATTCCAACCGGCGTCGTAGCCAAGGAGCCGCCCCGCGAGCGGTCGTGCGCCGGTCACAACATCGAAATTGTCGGAAGTCCGGGTCTTGTCGTCAAGGACGTCGAACCGGCTGAAGGAAACGTCCAACTTCCAGCTTGCGGCTTCGCCCGACAGGCCAACGCCCATCAGCAGTTCGGTCGACCGCGCCGCGCCCACATTTACCCCATCGATGCCGATAAAGGTCGCAGCGCCGCTTGCATCGCGCAGAAAGGTCTTGGGATGGAGCGTATCCTCTCGCTTCGCAAAGAGCGCCGCGAGACCATGTAGAGCCCAGCCGCCGCCCAAGTCATATTGGCCGCGCATACGAAGCTGATCTTCGCTAGAATCCACTGTCGAGTCCTGCGCTCCAATCCGCAGGAAGGAGAGTTCCTTGTCGACGATACCCTGGCTGCCAAAGGGAGATGAAGCGTTGACCGTCCGCCATTCCATTGGCTGACCTTTATTCTCGAAATGCCGGTAGCTTATCGAGAGGCCGCCGCGTGATCCCAATGTGAAATCAAACCCGGCATCGACCGCCCAGCCGAACAGATCTTCGTCAGTTTTATAATATTTGTAGTTCTGGCTGAACACTTGCGTGCTGAGGCGAGCGGCCGAGGCAGTGATGTCACGGGTCTTGAGAAGCAAGGTCCCGCCCATCGAGTTGCCCGAATAGCGCGCAGAGGTCGGCCCATAGATGATCTCTGCACGGGCGATATCGTCCGGAGCCAGCACTCCCCACTTCGGCGCCGTGTCGAAGTCCGCGCCAAGGAAATTCGAGATGTTGAAGCCATCAACCGTCACCAGCGCTCGCGGCGTCTGCGTCGAGTGCATATTTCGGAAGGAGAGCGTCGCATTGGCATCGCCAATGAAGCGTTTACGCACAACCAGAGCGGGCGCGTAGCGTACTGCATCTTCGGCATTGATCGCGTTGATCGCCGCTATCTGCCTACCATCGATCCCAACGCCAAGCGCTGGAGTCTTGAGTTCGTGCAAGCTCCGGTCCTCTAGGCGGCCGGTAACCACAATATCTGAGGCGAGATCGTGGCCACTGTCCTCATCATTCGTGTCTGCGAAGGCTGGAGCGGATGCAGCAAGCAGCGCGGCGAGTCCGCTGGTGGAGAGAAAGAATCTGGACATGACGGGTCCCCGCGAATTGATCGGGATTGCGCAATTGCGCGTTGCCAAGCTGCGAGCATCGGGCGCAGGCCGGTACCCGCGTGCCATCCAGGCAGCGGCCGAAACAGGCTCAAAACATCCGAAGCGATCAAGTGGTACGAGGTGGGCCCTGGGGTGGTGGGCGAAACCGACTGCTGCGCCTCAGGGCAACGGCCGCGACTGCGCGGAATAAGGTCGCAATGATGAAGGCGAGGGCAGTCGCCAACACGAGAGGATCGGCGCCAGCGAGCGAGGGCACCGCCAGGATGGAGAACGTGCAAGGTGCCGGCGAGTTGGAGTGTTTGTTGCTGTCGTCACGATCAGTTTCGTGAATTGCATCGTCGTTCCCTCGGAGCGTCACGGCTTCATATGGTGGAAGAACGCTAAGGCTCTGCCCACTGCAAGGCTGCATGACAAACGCGCCATTCACGATGCCGGGCATGTAGCCCATCGGAACCACAATCCTGACCATCAGCGCTGCTGCAAGCAAGACCGCGGCCTGCCTCCAATGGCCCCGACCAAGGCGGCGGCGAACCGTCACTCCGCCCCGGCCAGTACGGCGGTTGCCGGGCAGGGCGGCGGTGCTGATCTAATTTCCGCTGGAGTACCCACCTCGGCTCCTATTAATATGCAGATAAAATACCTCTATTAGATTTCCAGAAATATGAAAAATGAATTCCATGCCTTACAAGGCGCAACAATTTTGTTGTCTGGAGAGAGGCGGCCGAGGCTGTGCCGATCGCCTCGCACGGGCGGCGCTTCGTCGCGATCAATCGAAGATCTGGATCATCACCCTTTGCGTCAAGGCTTCACAATCAGCACCCGCAAAGGGAAAGGCGCCAATAAGGCTCGCCTGCAGATCAGGAGCCAGGGCCTCACGCAGCCGTCTACGCGCCCGGAATAACCGCGTCTTCACTGTAGGTGCGCTTACGCCGGTGGCGTTGGCAATTTCCTCAATGGTTGCCCCTTCAACCTCCCGCATGACGAAAACGAGCCTGAACTCGGGTGGTAACTCACCGATCGCCGCCTCGAGACGCGCGCGGATCTGTTTGACCGCCAGGTTGCCGTCCGGGCCAGCCCGGTCAATTGATCCGCCCATCAACTTTTCGCGATACTCCTCGAGGTCCACTACCGACTCCGCATCGAGCCTGGCACGTCGGCGCTGCGCAACGCGCTCTCGGCCAAGCGCTTCGTTGATGACGATACGGGTCAGCCAGGTCGAGAGGGACGAACGGCCTTCGAAATCCCCGATCGCCTTGAGGGCAAGGAGATAGCAGGCCTGTACGGCATCTTCCGCTTCCGCGCGATTACCCAGGACGCTCCAAGCCGCGCGAAATAGTCGCTGGTTGTTCCTTTCCGTCATGAGCCGGACGGCGCGAGGATCCCGCTGGCTCACCCGCTTGGCCAGATCGACATCGGAAAGTTGAGCAATATCCTTTTGGGTAACGGGCATCGTCATCATCGTCTTTCGTCTGAGCGAACCAATCTGCCCGACCTTATGGGCAATGCCCGGGATCGTCGCGGTTGCCTCGAATGACGCTTGGATGCCGCGTGAACGCAAAGGTTCCCGAGGAAGCATCTTCGACAATCACGGGAACCCTGGCCGCGCTTCGACATCCAAGCCGTGTGGGCAGGAATTGGCCTCCCATCAGTGGAAGGATATCGAGATGCTGAAGAAGGTCGCCCTACTTGGGGCCGCGAGCCTGCTCATGATCTCCGGCGTTGCCATCTCGCAGGACAAGCCTGCACTCAACGATGCCCAGATAGCGCATATCGCCTACACGGCCGGCGCCATCGACGTGACCGCAGGCAAGCAGGCGCTGGAAAAATCTAGGAACAGCGCGGTCCGGGAATTCGCGCAGGAAATGGTCCGTGATCATCAGGCGGTCAACGATCAGGCCCTCGCATTGGTCAGGAAGCTCGGCGTTTCGCCTCAAGACAATCCCACTAGCCAGGCGCTCTCGCAACAGGCTACCGCAAAGCACACAGAGCTGGCACGGCTCCGCGGCGCAGCTTTCGACCAGGCCTATCTCCGTAACGAAGTCGCCTATCACCGCACGGTCAACGCCGCGCTCAAGGACACGCTCATTCCAGGCGCGCACAATGGTGAACTCAAGTCATTGCTGCAGACCGGGCTCACCCTGTTCACCGAGCACCAGACTCACGCCGAGCAGCTCGCAGCGAGAAACCACCGATGATGCGGCGTGCCGCCACGCTCTTCGCGGTCGTCCTGGTAGCGCTTCCAAGCGCTGCCATCGCCGCACCCCCGCCGCGGACCTACACCATCCTCATTGACAAGATGAAATATGGTCAGTTGCCGCCCGGCCTTCGGGTCGGCGATACGATCATCTGGGTCAACCGCGATCTTTTCCGGCACACGGCAACAGCTTCGGACCGCAGCTTCGAGGTCGACCTGATGCCGGCAAAGAGTGGTAGGATGGTCTTGCGGCAGCCCGGCTCGATCGCTTTTTTCTGCCGGTTCCATCCGGGCATGCGCGGGCAGCTCAACGTTGCGCGGTGAGAATTCTCTCCGCCGCGTCGCCGTCGGCTTCCAGGATCAAAAGTAGTCCTTGAGGACGAGGTCGATCTCGCGCCCGACTTCGAGAGTCAGCGATATTCGGGTGCCCGCAGCCTGGCGACCAAGCCTTTTGCCCGCTACGGGATAACCGACATCGACAGGCAGCCCGTCGATTGCGACAATGCGATCGCCCGCGATCATACCCTGCTCGTGGGCTGGGCTCCCCAAGGCAACATGCCTGACGAGCAAATGATCCGGAAAGCGCTGGGCACCTATGCCAGAGCGGTCCCGCAACAGTGGCAAGGCAAGACGATCCTCATCCGCGCGAATGTAAAGATCGCGGTCAAACTCAAAGACGAGGTCGAAGGCAGCGAACGCCGGCCATCCCAGATTGATCGGAGCATCCAGCGACCAGTTCGGGATGACGCAGGCAGGCACATCATGCAGGACATAGTCTGCGAATTTCAGCGATCCCAACGTGAACTGCCGGCCTACGATACTCCCCTCCAGTCCCGCGGTCATGGTCGTCGAGACCGGCCGGGAAAGCAGCCCGGCCTCAGCAGCATATTGTTCCGACATGCTGCAGACGAGATTGCTGCCCAGGTCGAGGACCGCAGGCTGCGGCTGCAGATCCTCGAGCTGGGTCTGGAAAATCGGAAGGCCATGCCGGCTTCGAGTGAACTCGAGACGCGCATGACCGGTAGCTTCTTCCGGCGGGAAGGCCGCCGCGATACGCGCACGTCCGCGCGAGAACTGACACTCCAGAACCGCGCGCGTGAGGACATCTCGGCCAATGAGTATGGGGCATTCGCCGGGGAAGGCGGCCTCGAGCATCGCCAGATCGTGACAGGCGACGTCGAGGTCCGAGACACTTGCCGCTCCTGCCCGGAGTTGCATCGCCCTGTATAATGGTACCGAATAGCACGCGGTGAACATAGTCGCGCACGTAGCGCCCGACGGCTTCATTCCGGTCCGTGCTATCAATTTCGGGCTAACAACGCTCCGGGTGGCTCCCGTGTCGATCACGCCCCGAACACCTAGACCCTCTAATAGCGCCGGAACTGACAGATATTTCGTCGCTTCCGGATCGAAGTCATACCAAATCCCCTCTCCGATTTTGTCCGCCTTGGGGATTGTCTCAAAAGAAACGCTGATATTTTGCCCACTATACATCGAACTGGAATCATCCATCCCTAAGACGGGCCAGGCCTATCCGTGATATGGCAAGCCGCCTTCGGGCGAATTCGGACCAGTAGTGATGCTTTGCAAACGAAATATATTGATGGATTTCTAAAGATTATTTGCCGTAACGCCGCCCCGACCTTACGTGATTCCAGGGTTGGTCTTCGATACCGGGGCCTCGTTAGAGCCCCGCGTAGGCACAAGGCGGGAACTCGCCGGACCGCGAAAACGGCCTGCATTTCAACGCAAGAAATGCGCGAGATGGTCGGTCAGACATGCGCTGGAACACGCCACGCCGCTAGGCGACGAGCATCTGATGCAATCCGAGCGCCACGCAATTCGCGGGTTCGTTGGCGACCACTACATCCAAGCCAGTTGCCGCCGTAATCATCGTACTCATCAACGGCATCAGCGCGCCGCCGCCTGTTAGCATGACGCCGCGGTCGTAGATGTCCTGGCTCAGTTCTGGAGCGGTCCGGCCGAGGACGGTCCGGACGACCTGAACGATCTGGTCGATATGCTTCTCGACGACCCGGTCGAACTCCGAGATCGCCACCTCGATCGTTTTCGGGAGACCTCCCCGCAAACATCGCCCTTTCACCGCAACCATGGCATCGCGCGCATCGGCACCTTGCCGTTTCGCAGCGTAGTCCATTTTTAGCTGCTCGGCGGTGAGATTTCCGATCAGGAATTTGTGGTGCAGATGCAGATGATCGGCGATGGCCTTATCGAGCGAGGCGCCTCCAATCCGAACGGTTCCCGTTTCGCAGGTTCCTCCCAGCGAGAAGATCGCGACCTCGGTGGTGCCGGCACCGCATTCCACAACCATTGACCCTGCCGCGTCCTCGACCTGGAGACCGGCTCCGATCGCCGCCGCCAGAGGTTCGGTCACGAGGCTCACTTTGCCGAAGCCAGCATCGTTGGCAGCCGTCAACATTGCACTGCGCTCAGCCTGTGTCGCATCCGCAGGCACTCCAATGAGAGCGTTGGGAGATCTGGCGCGCCTCGCGCCAACCGACCTCGACAGCGCATGGCGCAGCAGGCCCTTGGCGGCATCGATGTCCTGCAGGACGCCGCGGCAAAGGGGCCTTTTGATGTTGAGATTCGCAGGGGTCCGATCCAGCATCGGCTGGACCTCAGCGCCTGCGGCGATCAGATCCGAGAATCCATCACGTTTCGAGAAACAGCAGAGCGACGGTTCGTCAAAGACGATACCCTCATCTCGGCTCATCACACGTACATTGGCGGTTCCGAAATCAATCGCGATCTCGGGCCGCCTCCAGGATAAAATCGACGCCACGCAGGCGCTCTAGCAGAGGCGTCGGCGTTTGTCTCTCGTTGTGACCATCGGCAAAGGGATAGGAAAGCAGGGTCGGTAGAGCCTGACCTGCCGACCAACGTGCTTCCCATTTTTCAATTCCTTACGCACAAGTACGCTCACGAGAGCAACTCGGACTGGGGGCATGGCGTACGAGCATGGCAGGATTTGTCTGGTCTACGCTAATCGGCGCCTCCCAATTCCCCATGTCTGGTCTAGGATTCTCGGTCGCCGACCTATCAACGGATGTCGGGAGGTGTCTCGAACTGATGGAACGGCGGCGGGCTGGAAAGCGTCCATTCTAGCGTTGTCGCCCCATCGCCCCAGGGGTTGTCGCCGGCCCGCTTGCCCCAGACAAACGACCAGATGATGTTGGCGAAAAAGAACAGCATCCCGAAAGCCATAACAGCATAACCAATTGATGCTACATGGTTCCAATAGGCGAACCCCTCGGGATAATCGGGATATCGGCGCGGCATTCCCTGGAGCCCGAGAAAATGCATCGGGAAAAACAAGATATTCACGCCAATGAAGAATATCCAGAAATGCAGCTTGCCGAGCAACTCACTGTACATTCTGCCCGTCATCTTCGGGAACCAGAAGTAGAAACCCGCAAACAACGAAAACACTGCGCCGAGAGACAGGACATAGTGGAAATGCGCTATGACATAATAGGTGTCCTGTAGCACGTCGTCGATGCCGCCATTGGCGAGCACTACACCGGTGACCCCACCGATCGTGAACATGAAAATGAACCCCAGAGCCCAGAGCAACGGCGTGCGGAACGTCAAGGATCCTCCCCATAGTGTCGCAAGCCAGGAGAAGATCTTGATTCCAGTGGGAACCGCAATGACCATCGAAGCGGCAGTGAAATACATCTTCAGGTTGATCGACATGCCCACTGTGAACATGTGGTGTGCCCAAACGATAAACCCGATGACGGCAATAGCGATCATCGCGTAGACCATGCCGAGATAGCCGAACACCGGCTTTCGGCTAAAAGTCGATGTGACCTGGCTGACGATACCGAACCCCGGAATAATCATGATGTAGACTTCTGGGTGTCCGAAAAACCAGAACAGGTGCTGATAGAGGACGGGGTCGCCGCCGCCGGACGGGTCAAAAAAAGTAGTGCCGAAATTTCTGTCGGTCAGGAGCATAGTGATCGCGGAAGCGAGCACGGGCAGGGCAAAGAGCAGCATGAAAGCAGTTACCAGGATCGACCAGCAGAAGAGTGGCATTTTGTGGAGCGTCATGCCTGGCGCGCGCATGTTGAAGATGGTCGTGATGAAATTGATCGCACCGAGGATCGAGGAAATTCCGGCCAAGTGCATAGCGAAGATGACCATGTCGACGGCGGGACCTGGAGATCCGCTCGTCGATAGAGGAGCGTAGAGCGTCCAACCGGTCCCCGCACCATTGCCTGATCCGCCGGGCACGAACGCTGAAGCCAGAAAAAGCGGGAAGGAAACGGCCAATAGCCAGAAGCTGACATTGTTCATGCGCGGGAACGCCATGTCCGGCGCACCGATCATGAGCGGAACGAGCCAGTTGCCAAAGCCGCCGACCATTGCCGGCATGATCACGTAGAAGATCATGATGAGGCCGTGTGCGGTGATCAGGACGTTCCACAGGTGCAGCGCTCCAGAAAAGTCGCTGCTCCCCAGCCAAAGCGGCAGGTACTGGATCCCCGGCTCCGCGAGTTCGAGCCGCATCAGACCTGAGATCGCACCGCCGAGGATGCCGGCGACGATCGAAAAGATCAGGTAGAGTGTCCCGATGTCTTTGTGATTTGTCGACATGAACCAGCGAGCGAAGAACGCCGGTTTGCCATCGTGCTCGTCCTCATGCTCGCCTGCTGGCGCCCGAAATTCATTCGTCACTGCGGTAACAGCCATCGTCGTCTACTCCGCGTTGCTCGGAGACGATGGCGTTCAGAAACCGTTGAAATGCTGTCGGCGGGCGCATGCTATCCACGCCCGCGCAACAAAGATTGCACGGTCATCGTCACGTTGATGTGGCGGATCGTCTCTACGAATTAGGGCCTATCATTCAGCCTATCCGCAACAAAGATCATCTTTTCGTTGGATCACAGCAAGAATATTGAGGCATCCTCAAAGTCGCGTCAGTAACCCTCGTCGACCCACCGCGAAAAGATCTGCTTCATTGGCTTTGCAGCGATCACTGCGTGCGCACCTGGGAGACTGTTAAAGGGTGCCGCCGCAGCTGAAGAAATGCATGTGACCCTGCCTTTTCATAAAGGAAGCTGCCGATACAACCACCCTGCAACGTACCGACCTGCCCGGGGTGAATGGATGAGGATCGTGGCGATCTGGCTTAGCCTCGCCGCAACCTCTTAGGGATCGCGTGTGCCTGTATGCACCGCCTCATAGACATATCGCCGGCGCGCGACAAAACCGTCCTCGTTCAGCATCTCCAGCAGGTTTCCTGCCGGCTGGGCAGCACTCGGATGCAGGATATCCGATCCGGCACTCATGGTCCTACATATCAATTGAATTTGCGTCGTTCGTTCTATGAAACGAAGCGGGCGCGCGTCCCGCTATCGGGACCCGAAAAAGCCACCCAACAGCGCGTAACCATCGTCATGGAGTGACCGCAGAGCTTCGTCGGTATCGAAGGCTACGCGCCACTCGCCAGCTATCAAATCGATAGCTCTTATGAACGTCCAGCAGATCGATCCGCGGACCCCACGAGGCAAGGATTGCCCTTTTACATCGCTGGAGAGGGCATACTGGGGCCAACCGGAGAGTCGAAAGAGGAAGGCACGATGGACCTCCGCGTTATCCGTCCCTTCGACTTGCGTTGGAAACACATAGGTGCTGGCAGGAAGATAGGTCACACTACCCATGACGCGACGCCTCAGTGAGATAGGAACAAGGCGGCAGGGGAGCCGCTATCCAGCAACAGCTGCGTGGTACCACCGAAAATGAAGCGCTGAAGTCGCGGATGACCAAACGCGCCGGCGACAAGAATATCGGCGCCCAAGTCCCTTACGCCGCCCAGAATCGCTTGGCCCGCATCTCCTTGCGTATGGAGTACGACCGCATCGGCTTTGATCCCTTGATCTGCCAGATAGTCCACTGCGCGCGATCCGTCGCACGGATGCGCCATCGCATGCGGCACGCTCAGGATGACAACCTTGGTAGCACCTCGGAGCAGCGGCACCGCGCGCCGCAGCGCGCGCGACGCCTCCCGGCCACCATCCCAGGCAATGGCTATCGTTCCGTCCGCCTTGGTGGGCTTGTCGGCAATGATCGCCGGGCGACGCTCGTCGAGCAGAATTTGCTGAAATGCGTTCGCAAGAAACCCATGTCCGCGCGAAACCGACCGCTCCCAGATCACCACGTCGGCTAGTCTGGACACCGTCCGCAACCCGATCCAATCATCGGCGGTCACGGCTTCGAACTTGGTTTTGGGATAGTCCAGCGACGCAAGCAGATCGCGGCAACGCGCCTGGCCCCTGTCGGCGCTCTCTTGCATAGCGGCGACGGCGACATCGGTCGGACCATATCCGCCTTCCCCAGCCCAACTGAATAGACTGATGGGTGAAGGCGACGCGTAGACCACGTTGATCGCGGCGTTGAATGGCTCAGCCAGTGCCTTGGCGATCGCCAGGAGTGCGGCATCGTTGTCGCCGCCCAGGACGGGTACAAGAATTTCGGTCCAAACCATCAGATCCCCAGTTCAATTTATTAGTGGCCGAACACCCGGTTGCGCCGCGACATGTCGACGCAACCGGATATCCGCGACGTCCGAGGGGGCGTGCGACCATAGTGGACCAAAATTAAATGCGGACAAGCGAATGGTATTGTCGTTTAGTAGCAAAAATATTGCTCGAAATGGCTAAGCCGCTTTCCGGCCGACCAACCCTTCCCAAACACAGTGCAGAGCCGGGCGCCACGCTGGGTGGGCATTTAGCGTAAATATTTTGCGCTAAATGCCCAATAATAGTCGTTTGCATTATGGATTGTGGTTTTGCAAACTCTGGTCTCGGAATGAATGCTTCAGACGACGGCAGCCGGAGATGTCCTGACCGACCAGGCCGGAGCCTCAGGAAAGGAAGCTGAAAAATCAAGGAATGAACCGCATGTATGCGTCGGATCTCCCGGGGAACCCCCTGACCCTGGAACAATGGCGGCAGGTCGAAGGACTGACCCGGTCGCTCAATCCGATGCAGACGAATTGGCTCAGCGGTTACTTCGCAGGACTAGACGCCGGTTTGCGGGAGCCCCAACCGCAGCCGGCGTCCCTTGTCGCACCGCGCACGCTCACCATCCTCTACGGCACCGAGACAGGCAACGCAGCAGAACTCGGCCAGTCGCTCGCGACGACCTTTCGGGACAAGGGAGTAGCCTGCAACCTCCAGGACATGGCCGACTACAAGGTGCGTCAGCTTGGCCGGGAGCAGGATTTGCTGATCATTGCCAGCACCTATGGGCAGGGCGACCCGCCACAACCGGCAACAGGCTTCTTCGAATTTGTCGAAAGCCGCAAAGCGCCGAAGCTCGAAGATGTTCGGTTCAGCGTGCTCGCGCTCGGAGATTCGACCTATGAATTCTACTGCCAAGCCGGAAAACGGCTCGATCAGCGCTTCGAGGAACTCGGGGCCAAGCGCCTTGCCGCCCGCGTCGATTGCGATGTCGACTATGAGGAGGCGGCCGAGGCTTGGATACGGTCGCTCGTGGATATCCTCGCAGCGGAAATCCCGCCCAACCCTGCGCCCGGCCTGAGCCTACGCGACCAGGAGGCTTTCGCACCAGCGACAGCCCACGACAAGCGCAACCCATTTCCGGCGCCGGTCATCGAGAACATCGCCATCGTCGGGCGCGGCTCCACCAAGGAGACCCGGCATATCGAGTTCTCGCTCGCAGGATCGGACTTGGCCTACGAGCCGGGGGATGCGCTCGGGATTGCGGCGACGAATGATCCCGCCGTTGTGGCTGAGCTCCTGGAGGCCCTTTCGCTGGCCCCTGAGGCAGAGTTCGACCTAAAGGGCCAGCACTGCTCAATCGGTGACGCTCTGACCAATCGCTTCGAAATCACCGCGGCCACACCGCGCTTTCTGGACTATTGGGCGCTGCTGAGCGACGCGGTCTTCCTCAAGCAGTTGCAGGAAGAGGACCGCGCCGGCGAACGCTCCGTGTTCCTGCGCACCCATCACCTCGTCGACATCGTCCGCCGGTTTCCTGTGCGCGACGTCATGCCGCAAGGTTTCGTCTCGGCGCTCAGGCCGCTTCAGCCTCGGCTCTATTCGCTGGCCTCGAGCCTCTGCGCGGCGCCCGACGAAGCTCACCTCACGGTCGCGCCCTTGCGTTACAGCCTCCATGGCGCTGGCCGCAGCGGCGTAGCCTCCGGCCTACTGGCCGACCGCGCCGAAATTGACACCGTTCTTCCCGTCTACATTCAGAGCAACCAGCACTTCCGGTTACCCGCATCCGATGCTCCTATCCTGATGATCGGAGCCGGGACCGGTGTCGCGCCCTATCGGGCCTTCTTGCAGGACCGCGAGGCGAAGGCCGTTTCCGGCAAGAGCTGGCTTTTCTTTGGCGAGAGAAACTTCCGCACCGATTTCCTCTACCAAACCGAATGGCAGGGGTGGCTCAAAGACGGCACGCTTACCCGCATGGACGTCGCCTTCTCGCGCGACCGTGCCGACAAAGTCTATGTTCAGCACCGCATGAAGGAACGAAGCCGCGACATATTCGCCTGGCTGGAAGAAGGAGCGCATGTTTACGTCTGCGGGGATGCCACCAATCTCGCGCCCGACGTCCACGAAGCGCTGATCGATATCGTGGCGCACGAAGCCCATACTGGCCGCGAGGCGGCGGAGGACTACGTCCGCTCCCTCCAGGCCGACCACCGCTATCAGCGCGACGTCTATTGAAGGGCCCGAAATGACCGATACGACCGTCATCGACCGCACTCACGATCTTTCGCAGCCGCTTGAACGGCTCGGTCCGGACGAAACCATGAAGGACCGCAGCGACTATTTGCGCGGGACCATCGCCGATGGCCTGCTCGACCGGATCACCGGCGCTGTTCCCTCGGTCGATGACGTGAAGCTGATGAAGTTTCATGGGATCTATCAGCAGGACGATCGAGACCTGCGCGATGAGCGCCGGCGTCAAAGGCTCGAACCTGCCTATCAGTTCATGATCCGAGTCAGGCTGCCAGGCGGCGTCTGCACGCCCGCGCAATGGCTGAAGCTCGACGAGCTCGCGCGTGCGCATGGCGGCGAAACCCTACGCATTACCACTCGCCAGACATTTCAGTTCCACTGGGTTCTGAAGGACAGCCTTCGACCGATCATCCAGGGCTTGCACGAGACGCTGCTCGACACCGTGGCCGCCTGCGGCGACGACAGCCGCGGAGTGATGTGCACGGTCGATCCGCAAAGCTCGCGCTTCCATGCCGAGGTCGCCGCCTTGGCCAAACGCGTCAGCGACCATGTCGTTCCGAAGACCCGGGCCTATCACGAGATCTGGTACGGCAACGAGAGAGTTGCGGGTTCTGACCCCGAAGAGCCGTTCTACGGCCGCACCTACATGCCCCGAAAGTTCAAAATCGGCTTTGCACTGCCGCCCTCCAACGACATCGATGTCTACGCCCAAGATCTTGGGCTCATTGCGATCGAGAGTGATGAGGGGCTCGCTGGCTTTAACGTAGTTATCGGCGGCGGTATGGGCCGCACTGATCAGGCACCTGAGACCTATCCGCGGCTCGCCAGCATGATCGGGTTCGTGCCCGCCGGTCGGGTCATCGCCTGTGCCGACGCGGTTATGGCCGTTCAGCGCGACTATGGCGATCGCAGGGATCGCCAGCACGCCCGCTTCAAATACACAATTGACGACAAGGGCCTCGACTGGATTAAAAACGAGATTGAGCGGCGCATGGGGTTTCCATTCGAACGCGAGCGCGCCTTTGATTTCGCGTCGAATGGCGACAGCTATGGGTGGAACACAACGCCTGACGGCCGCCACCATCGCACGCTCATCATCGAAAACGGGCGGCTCGATCTCAAGCTGCTCGACGCTCTACGTGATGTCGCCCGCCTCCACCGCGGCGCATTCAGGCTTACCGCAAATCAAAACCTAATCATCGCCGGCGTCAAAACCGAAGATCGGCCAGCGATCGACGCCATCCTGGCAGAGCACTTTCCGGATAGCGATCACGTCTCGACACTCCGGCGCAATGCGATCTCCTGCGTGGCTCTGCCGACCTGCGGGCTAGCCATGGCGGAAAGCGAACGATACCTGCCGACGCTGCTCGAAAAGATCGAGACGATCCTCGCCGAGAACGGCTTGTCCGACGAACCGATCACGGTTCGCATGAGCGGCTGCCCAAATGGCTGTTCGCGCCCCTATATCGCCGAGATCGGGCTGACCGGCCGAGCTCCCGGCAAATACAATCTCTACCTGGGTGGTGGCTTTCACGGCGAGCGTCTCAATCGGATGGTCAAGGAAAATATCGGTGAGGCGACGATCATCGACGTGCTGGCGGAAACGCTCGGTAGATACGCAAGAGAAAGGCAGCCAGGCGAGCATTTCGGGGACTTCACCATTCGGGCCGGTATCGTACGCGAAGTTACGGAGGGGCGATTCTTCAATGACTGATCACCGCGATTTCTCGCCGCACCCGCAGACCACCGCTGCCGCCTATGGCGTGGCCAGCGATCGAGCTTTCGGCGCGGTCGCGCCGCCACTTTACCTCTCAAGCACCTACGAGTTCGCCGGCTACGAAGAGCCGCGCCTTTACGATTACGGTCGCGCGGGCAACCCAACTCGCGATTTGCTCGGTCACGCGCTGGCGAAACTCGAACTCGGGGCAGGGAGCATCATCACCTCGAGCGGTATGTCCGCCCTCGACTTGCTGGTCAGCCGCCAGCGGCCCGACGACCTCATTCTCGCACCGCATGATTGCTATGGCGGCACGATGCGCCTCCTCAAAGCGCGCGCCGAGCTCGGCCATTGTAGCGTTCGGTTCGTCGATCAATCCGATGTATCGGCATTTGCAGACGCGCTGGAGGAAGTTCCCTCGCTCGTCCTGATCGAAACGCCGAGCAATCCGTTGATGCGAGTTGTCGATATCGCCGTGCTCGCTGCCAAGGCGCACGACGCCGGCGCGGCGGTTGCGGTCGACAACACGTTCCTCTCGCCCGCCATCCAGCGACCGATCGAGCTTGGCGCTGACTATGTCCTCCATTCGACAACCAAGTATCTCAACGGGCACTCCGATGTCATCGGCGGGGCCGTCGTTGCGGCCGATCCTGCACAGGTCGATCAATTGCGACAGTGGGCAAATATCGTCGGTAGTGCCGGGGCGCCTTTTGATTCCTGGCTGACCATGCGCGGCCTGCGCACGCTTTTTCCGCGCATGGCGCAGCAGCAAAACAACGCCATGGCCATCGCGAACTACCTTCAAAATCACCCCGCTGTGGTGAAAGTTCATTACCCGGGTCTACCGACGCATCCAGGACATGCCGTCGCCGCGCGCCAACAACATGGCTTCGGCGCAATGCTGAGCTTCGAGTTGTTCGGCGGTGTCAGCGCCGTCCGCCAGTTCATCAAGGCTGTGCGTTTCTTCACCCTCGCTGAATCGCTCGGCGGCATCGAAAGCCTCGTTGCCCACCCGGCGACGATGACGCACGCGGACATGGGCGAGGAAGCGCGCGCTACGGCAGGCATCAGCGACAGCCTCCTGCGCCTTTCCATTGGCCTGGAAGCAGAACGGGATCTTCTCGTCGGTTTGGAAACGGGTCTCGCGGCATGCGCCGGATGATAAATCCCGCCAGCTTCACAACGAAGGAGCGACTTTGATGCCCGGCTATGTGTTTGCGGTCGACTTCTTGGCCGCGATATTCGCGTTCATCGGCTTTTCGATGGCCTTCCGTCAGAGGGCAGTTCGCCGCCTGATCGGGCGCCCCCCGCCGCGAACGCCTTCGATCGTCCAAGGCGGCGGCGACGGGGATCCGGTCACGTACATCCTGCGAATCGTTGGCGTCATCGTCATGGTCTTCAGCGTCGTAATCGGCGGAATGGTGACCCTGACCAATCTTGCATAGCGACGGTATCACGTTGCGGAAGGATGTCGCGATGGAAGACACCGCCACCTCGATCGCACCTGATTGGCATGTGGCTCAATGGTTCAACGCCTCGAGCCCGCTGACCCTACAGGTCCTACGCGGCAAGGTCGTCGCTCTTCACGCCTTCCAGATGCTGTGCCAAGGCTGCGTCACGAGCAGCATTCCGCAAGCGCAGCGCATCGCGCGCTCCTTCGATCCCTCCCAACTCGCTGTCATCGGCATGCACACCGTGTTCGAGCATCACGACGTGATGACACCGCAGGCCCTCGCGGTCTTCATTCGCGAATTCCATCTGACCTTTCCTATCGGCGTCGATCTTCCGGGAACTGCCGATCCGATCCCGCAGACTATGGCAGCCTATGCGATGCAGGGCACGCCCACGCTTATCCTAATCGACCGTCGAGGCCGCATGCGCAAACACGCCTTCGGAGTGGAGGACGATATGCGAGTTGCGGCCGATATAGCCTTTCTCTTGGCAGAACGGGAGTTGTCCAATGACGCATGAGTATGACTATCCCATCGATTGCGACCAGATGGCCGACGCCGTTCGCTACATCGCCGGTCGACATCGTGCCGAAGAGCTGGTGGATGAAGTCCTTCGAGACCGCTTCCCTGTCACCACGGCGTCAGGGGAAAACGACCGTACCAGTTTCGTTCATGCCGACCTTGTTTTGGAAATTTGCCGCGAGGTGCGACTTCTGCTCGCGAGCGGCTCCCTCATCGACGAAATAGACGATGCTTCGATGGAATCCTTCCCTGCGAGCGACCCTCCTTCTTGGATCAAGCGCATAGTCTCTGAGAACCGCTCATGAGCACGCTTCGGATCAAGCGCATTTACGCCAAGGCGGACGCCGCCGATGGTTATCGCGTCCTTGTCGATCGGCTCTGGCCCAGGGGTGTCGCGCGGCAGTCGGCAGCGCTTGACCTATGGCTCGAGAATATCGCGCCTAGCGCCGAGCTTCGCAAATGGTTCGGTCACGATCCAACGCGTTTTAGCGAATTCAAATCACGATACCGAAGCGAACTCGAGGCCAACAGCGCCGCGGTAGACCAGCTTCTCAAGGTATCCGCGCAGCACGACACAACGCTTCTCTATGGCGCCCGAGATCCTTGCAGGAACAATGCGGTTGTTCTGGCCGAATATCTCGCGGAGCAGGGCGTGCGTTTCGAAAGCAACGCCTAGACAAACGCCGAACGACAGCTGAACGTCAGCTTCATCCTCTGATGCAATAGCCACGGTCCTTGATTGTGATCTGACCCGCAGAGATGTTGCCACACGGAGCTCGTGCTGCTCTTCGAGGTCGGTTGCCATGAATCGAGTGACGGAATTCTGCTCACGTCCAGGCAAAGTGGCGATCCCGCGCTCGCGGCCAGCCCAATCGGACAGTTGAACAGCGCTATCTCCAACCCGGTTTCCTAGACCGGGCGCGCCAGAGCATCGACGGGGTGATCGTAAGGGAGGAGGCACTGCCCTGCGGTAAAGCCTGCATCCGCCGCCGCGGTGAAACGATCGAGGAAGCAGCAATCGCCGAACATAAACCTGATGTTTGCCGAAAGGCGATAGGCGCGAAGCTGGCGCGGCGAGGAAGGGCTTTCGCCGGGATATAGCAATATTTTCGCCGGATAGTATGTTCCCGATCGGGAAATTGATCGACGAAATGTCGCAAGGGAATCGGAAAAATGTCCCCATCGGGAAACATTCCCTTGAATAAGCTGGGGCACTGGCGCATTTTACCGGTCGGGAAAATTTGGAGGCGCGGTCGTGCAAGTCGGTGATGTCGGCGCTTTGATCCGGGACGAACGCAAGGCCCAGGGTCTGCGCCAGGACGAGCTTGCTGCGGCTAGCGGGGTGGGATTGCGCTTCGTTGTCGAACTCGAGCGCGGCAAACCGACGGTGCAATTTGGCAAGGTGCTCGCCGTGCTGGGCGCACTGGGTTGTACCTTGGTCGTCGCGCGACCTGGGCAGTGCGCATGAGCCTACCGATGCAGGACGTCCTTGCCGTCTGGTGGGGTGAGCGCATCGCAGGCGAACTGGCCATCGACCGTGGCGGGGCGATGCATTTCGCTTATGCGGCGGAGTGGTTGGATGACGCAGCTGCATCGCCGCTGTCGCAGGCCCTGCCGAAGCAGGCAGAACCTTTTGGCGATTCCCTCTGCAATGCGGTGTTCGGCGGCCTCCTGCCCGAAGAAGGGCAGCGGACCGCGATTGCACGCGCACTTGGGGTCTCGCCTGACAATCCCTTCCGCCTGCTCGCGGCGTTGGGCGGGGATGTTGCGGGTGCGCTCGCTTTCCTGCCTGCCGGCGTTACGCCGCCAGAACCGCCGACGTCGGGGCATCCCGTGCAGCCGTTGTCCGAGCTCGATCTGGCTGCCCTAATCGAGGGACTGCCGCGCGCGCCGATGCTCGCCGGGCAGGGTGGTGCCCGGCTTAGCCTCGCCGGGGCGCAGGAGAAGCTCCCCGTCGTGCTTGATGCGGAGGGCGCCATTGCCGTGCCACGGCCGGGCGAGCCCTCGACCCATTTGATTAAGCCCGAGCCCGAGCGTTTTCCCGGCCTCGCCGCCAACGAAGCCTTCTGTCTCGCGCTCGCGCGCATCACCGGGCTCGATGCTGCGCGCGCCGAATGGCGCAGCGCGGAAGGGCGTCCGCTGTTGCTCGTCACTCGCTATGACCGGTTCGCTAACGGGGCGGGGGCGATTATCCGGTTGCATCAGGAGGACTTCGCCCAGGCACTGGGCGTGCCTTCCAACCGCAAATATGCGGCAGAGGGCGGGCCGGCCTTCCGCGATGCCTTCGCCCTGCTGCGCCAGGCCGCAACCCGTCCCGCACGCGAGGTGCTCAAGCTCGCCGATGCCGCGCTGTTCAACCTGCTGATCGGCAACGCCGATGCCCATGCCAAGAACTTCAGTCTGCTGCGCGGCACGAGTGGTATGGGGGCGGGGGACATTGTGCTCTCCCCGTTCTACGATCTTGTTGCCACGCGTGCTTGGCCGGATCTCGCGCCGCGTCTGGCCATGCGGTTCGGCGGGGCGGCCAGCCTTGAGGACGTGGAAGCGGACAGTTTTGTGCGGTTCGCTGCCGATGCCGGGCTGACGGCGCCTTTTGTCCGTCGCCGCGCCGCGGCGCTGGCGCGTGCGGTTGAGGACGCTATCGCTGCGGGCGTCGAGGTGGCGGGCCTGGCCGATCCGGCAATGGTGGCGACATTGGCCGCGCAGACGACGGAACGTGCAGGCCGCCTGGCGCTCAAGGCCACGAGCACTTGACCGTCAGAAGCCGCCATTTCGGAGGGACTTTCCGTCGGATACACCTTCCCTCTAAGCGCTTTGACCGACATAAAACGACAGTTCCGGTCACAGTGGGGGCTTATGACGGACGGGGGTAAGGATGTCGCGGGCGCGACGCGCATGGGCAAGCTGCGCCGAGCACTGATAATGGTGCATCTGCTTTCGGAATCGACCGAAGGGCTGACGCTCGACGAGATGGCGTCAGAACTCGGTGTCAACCGCCGCACCGCCGAGCGCTTGCGCGATGCCTTGCGCGAAGAATTCGACATCGAGGAACGGGTCGAGGATCGATCCAAGCGCTTCTTCATCCGTGACCGTCTGGCCCGTCCCTACACGCGCCCCACCGCAGAGGAAGTCGCCGCGCTCGAGGCAGAGGTCGCCGCTCGCCGGGTGCAGGGGACAGGCCACGCGCGCCAGCTTGAAAGCTTGCTTGCCAAGGTCAAATCGGCGCTCGACGCACGCGAGAAGCGCCGACTCGCGCCTGATCTCGACGCATTGGTCCGCCTCCAGCGTAGCCGCATCACCGCCGGCCCGCTGCACGACTCCACGCCCGAAGCGCTTGGCGCAATTCAGAGCGCAATCCTCGCCGGAAATTGCGTCGAGTTCGATTATACCGCCAGCGAGGCCGAGATGCCCAAATGGCGCCGCGTGATCCCTTATGGCCTGGTCCACGGCCCTACCACCTACCTGATTGGCAAGATTCCCCTACGCGAGGGCGCGCTGGAAAAGGATCCGGTATTCTTCCGGCTCGACCGTATGGCCGGCGCGCGCGTCTCGAACACACTTGGCTGCGCGCCGGAGGAATGGGATCTCGACGCCTGGTTGGCGCAGAGTTTCGGTATCTGGCGCGAAGAGGATCACGACATTGTCCTGCGCGTCCTGCCCAGCGCCGTTGCCAAGGCTTTGGCCTGGCGCTTCCATCCCGGCCAGAGCTTCGAGCCTGACGGTACGGAAATGCTCGTGAAATTCAGGGCAGGGGGGCTGCGCGAGATCGCCGAACACCTGTTCACCTGGGGTGGCGACATACGCATCGAGGCGCCTGAGGCTCTGCGTCGTGTGATGAAGGAGCGCGTGCTGCTGGCGCTTGCGTCAGTGTGATGACGCGACCGGAACTGTCGCAGCTGTCTAGAATGACCGAGTCATGAGGAAACCCACTTCCATCGCAGCTATCGAGGATTTCGGCCGGGTTCGTCTGTCGAAGTCCTTCTTCGTGCGCGACTTCCTCTTCTCGGACATCGCCGCGCATCACGGCATTTCGAATGTACCCGAAGACCCCGACCTCGCTATTGCCGCCGGAACGCGGCTATGTGAGGACTTGCTCGACCCGTTGCAGGACGTGTTCGGCCGCGTCGCGATCCGTTCTGCCTATCGATCGGAAGAAGTTAACAGCCTCGGCAATCAGCTGAAGGCGAACTGTGCGTCGAACGAAGCCAACTACGCCGCACATATCTGGGATCGACGTGACGGCTTCGGCCGCATGGGCGCCACCGCCTGCGTGGTTATCCCCCGCTTCTACGACGCCTTCCCCGAACCAGGTGGCTGGACGAAGCTGGCTTGGTGGATCCACGATCACCTGCCTTATTCGTCGCTCTACTTCTTTCCGAAGCTTTGGGCATTCAACCTGGCCTGGCGCGAAGAACCCGAACGCCGCATCGACAGCTATATTGCTCCCCGCGGGTGCCTGACCAAGGCCAACATGGCGAACCACACAGGGCATCACGAAGCCGAATGGCAGGGGATCGAGCGGGCGATGCTCGGGCATTGAGATCATAGAAGAAGCTCTGAACGAGGATTAGACCGTTGAATTACACGGAACTTCAAGGTCACTATCACGCCTCGCGGCTCACCCTTGCGGGAACTGGGCAGGACGCCTTCACTCGTTCACTTAGTTCGGCTCGTGTCGAAATGAACCCACATCAGGTGGATGCGGCTTTGTTCGCCCTCAAGTCTCCCTTGTCCAAGGGCGTGTTACTTGCCGATGAGGTCGGCCTGGGCAAGACCATCGAGGCGGGGCTTGTCATGTCACAGCGCTGGGCCGAGCAGCGGCAGCGCATTCTGCTTGTCGTGCCTGCATCGTTGCGCAAGCAATGGAGCCAGGAACTTCACGAAAAATTCTCGCTGCGCAGCCGGATCCTCGAAGCGAAGACGTATAATGAACTGGTCAAGGCAGGTCATCGCCGTCCCTTCGAAATGGGCGGAACGGTGACGATCGCCTCCTACGAATTCGCCGCGCGCAAGGCTGACGAGATCAGGGCTGCGAAGTGGGACCTCGTGATCTTCGACGAAGCCCATCGTCTACGCAATGTCTGGAACAAGGCGGGAGCGAAGGGTGCCAAGGCACTCAGGGCGGCAGTGGGCGACAGGTTCAAGATCCTGCTGACCGCGACCCCGCTGCAGAACTCGTTGATGGAACTGTTTGGTCTCGTTTCGATGATCGACGAGATGCATTTCGGCGGCGAGAATGCCTTCCGCTCGCAATTCGTCGGCGCTGCAGCGACCCCGGCATCGCAGCAGCTTTTGCGCGATCGCCTGGTTCCGATCTGCCATCGAACCCTGCGCCGCCAGGTCCAGGAAGCCGGGCACATCAACTTCCGCAAGCGCCACGCGCGAACTTTCACCTTCGAGCCTTACGATAACGAGACCAGGCTCTACGAAATGCTGTCCGAATACCTGCAGGACCCGGACACCATCGCCTATGGCGGTCGCACAAATGCTCTCGTTGTATTGCAGGCCCGGAAGCAGCTTGGTTCCTCGACCTTTGCCACAGCACAGTATCTCGGCACTCTTCTCGAGCGCCTGCGCCGTGAGCAGGCCGCCTCGGTCGACATGACCGACGATCTCGAAGACGTTCTGGTCGATGAATCAGAAGCGATGGAGGATGAGGAAGGGGAGGGCGCTCCCCCAATCGATCCGGTCCGGCTTGCCGCCGAGATCGAGCTCGTGAGTGCGATGCGCGACCTCGCTGTTTCCATTGGCATCAACGCCAAGGGCGAAAAGCTTGTCCAAAACCTGCCCTCGGTGCTCGACGAGATTGAAAGTAAGGGCGGACGGCGGAAGGCCGTGATCTTTACAGAAAGCGTCCGGACCCAGCGTTATCTCGCTGCGCTATTGTCCGAACATGGCTATGCTGGGCAGGTCGCGCTGATGAATGGGTCGAACGCCGATCCCGAGAGCCGAGCCATCTATGATGAATGGAAAACCCGTCACGCGGGAACCGACCGCATTTCCGGATCGCGCACGGCCGACATGAAGGCGGCGATCGTCGAGGCCTTCAAGGGCGAGGACAAGGCCATCCTCATCGCCACCGAAAGTGGTGCTGAAGGCATCAACCTGCAATTCTGCTCTCTCCTGATCAACTACGACTTGCCGTGGAACCCGCAGAGGGTCGAGCAGCGGATCGGTCGTTGCCACCGCTATGGCCAGCTGGTCGATGTCACCGTGGTCAACATGCTGAACCTCAAGAACCGGGCCGAGGCGCGGATACACGAGCTTCTGGAAAAGAAGCTGCACCTGTTCGAAGGCGTTTTCGGTGCCTCCGATGACGTGCTGGGCATCCTTTCCGACGGGATCGACTTCGAGCGTGAGGTGCTACGCATCGTCCAAACCTGCCGCAGCGCCGAAGAGGCCGACCGCGAATTCGATGAGCTGACCGCACGCATCCAGGACAGTATCGACGCTGATGTCGAAGCTACTCGGGCCAAGGTGCTCGAAAACATGGATGCCGATGTCGTGGCTAAGCTGCATCGGCGCGAGCAGGACATTGCCAACATCCTGCCGGATTTCGAACGTCGCCTGCTGATGGTCGCGCACGCTGAGCTGCCCGATGCGCAGTTCCCAACGCCTGATGCTCAGATGTTCGATCATGCCGGCCAGCGCTGGACCACACGATGGAAGGACGCCGACGCGCAGGACTGGCAGTTCCTGCGAGTCAATGACGGGCTGGGAGCAGAACTGGTCGAGCGGGCCCGCGCGCGCGATCATGCCATCACGAACGAAGCGATCGTGCTCGATCCCGACGCCTACCCCTACGCGGGCAAGCTCAGCGGCATCCCAGACCTTGCCGGGCAATCTGGGTGGCTGCGGGTGGTCCGCGCAACGATGCCGGTGGCCGAGGCCCCGCGTGAGGAGCTGATCGTCGTGGCCGAGACCGATGCCGGGGAGGTCATCCCCTCGATTATCGGGGATAGGTTGCTAATGGCTCCCGCGGTGTCTGAAGGTGCGGCCACGCTGGTCGTTCCCGATGCCCGCCTTGCCTCGCTGGCCGACGAGGCTTTCGGCGAATTCTCCAGCCGCGTGAAGGAGGAGAACTATCGGTGGCTGCTCGAGGAGGAAGAGCGACTGTCTCGCTACGCCCGCGACATGGAGATCGAGACCCAGGCACGGATCGCCGCGTTGGACGAGGAAATCAAGGAACTCGACAAGGCCAAGCTGTCGCCGCACCTGGCAATGGACGAGAAACTCAAGCTGATGCGCGCGGTGCGCGACAAACAGGCCGAGCGCGACGATCTGGTCTTCAGCCAGCACGAGGCCAAGAAGGTCGTGCGCAAGCAGGTTGGCGATAAGCTGGACGAGATGGCCGCCTTGCTTAGCCAGGAGCCGACCATGGCGGTGCAGTTTACTCTGCGCTGGACCGTACGCTCCGGTGCGCTTGCCGCCTATGGGGCAGAGGCGGCTTGAGCGCATGTTTCCGGAGTTCGGCCAAGCTCCGCTTTCCCTCGATATCGACCTCGATTCTTACGAAGGATCGTGGACCCACGTCGCAGCCTTCCGGGGCGGATCGGGCTGGCTACATGTCGCGCGGGCGACGATTCAGAGCGAGCACGACATGCTCCGCGCCGACCTCATCGCGGCCTGTGACCACCAGGGGAGTGCCATTCCGTCTTGGCGAGCGATGCATTTGACAGAGTGCGTATGGTCGCGGCTCGAGCCCTGTTTTGACGAGCCACCGGCTATCCTTGATGACTTGCTGTGCGAGGAGGAGGGGAGCTTTTATGCACGCTGGCAGCGCGAGACGAACGCTGAGCTTGCGTTGCTGTTTGACCGGGCGCAGCGACGGATCGAAGTGCTGGAGGCAAATGCGACGGCGCGGACCCGCGCCGTCGAGCGCCAGATTTCCGATCTGCGCCGCCGTCGCCGGATGCCCGAATGTTCGATCGAGGCACGGATCGCACTGGGGGCGGTAATCGCTGATCTCGAGTCCGAGAGCGACGCAGCAGCGGCGAGCCTTGCCGACCAGCGTACGATGCTGCGCCGTCAGGCTGACGCGGCGGAGGAAGCGCTGTGGCAGCGCACCGACTTGCTGATCGAAATTGAGCCACGTATTACCGTGCGGTGGCGAGCCGCGAGCAATAAGCAGGAACGGCGCCCTTCGCGCATATGGCGGCAGGGAGAATACTACACTAGCGCTGCACCTTATGAAGGCGTCGAGGACCGCGAAAAGCCAGAGGAAGTCTTGACGCGGTTCGCCGCCGCCTTGCAAGCCAACGCTGAAAAAGCCGATGCGGAACGCGCGGCGCGTGAAACCCAGAAGGTCAGCCACGCTCGCGCGCCGGCGCTGCCAAAACATTCCCCCCGTCTTGCGTAAACTGCCAAGTCTTGCGCCGGCGCGTTGTGAGAATGCGTCCGAGAGGGAACTCTCCGTTACCGAGCTCTGGCGACAGGACGAAAAATTACGTGAGAATGTTCTGGTCCGCCGCGAAAGGCTTGAGGCCAAGGCGAGACGGTTGCGTGATGCACTCGCGAAGACTGGTTCGCATCCGCGTTGGCGCGAGCAGGCTGAGGCGAAACTTGGCCGGATCGAGCGTGGCATCGCCGAAATCGACAATCGCCTTGAAAGCCAAGGGCCCGCTCGCAGTGGCGAGGAGGTCCAATCGACCTTGGATCTTCCCACGCTAGAGACATCGGAATGCAATGGGGGGCGCTCGGCACCGTCGTCCGAACTGGAACTCGAACGAACAATGCTTGCGGCGAAGCTCGAGGACCTGGTCGAACGGGGACGCAAGTTGTTGCCCGGTTCACCTAAGACCCAGCGCAACCAAGATGAGCGTGTCGAGCTGGAACGCCGGATCGCCCGGCTCGATCGTGGCATTGCCAAGGGCGGGCTTTTTGCCGCCGAGGGGCGCAACTGGACCGCGATCGAGACCGACATCTTGCGCAAACTCTGGCTCGAGGGCTGTTCCGCGAGTGAGATCGCTCAGCGGATTGGTCATGTCAGCCGAAATGCCGTGATCAGCAAGGCTAAGCGCCTGGAGCTACCGATCCGGGCACAATCAGACCTGCCGCCACGACAAACAAGCGAAGACGAATTAACAGGCTGACCATGACCAAAAAGACCCGCCTCGAACTCACCTGGCCCGGCAAGGAAAACCGCCCGGCTCTGGAGCCGCGCATCCTGATCGAGCATCCAGAAATGTCGTATCACGCGGCCGAGCGTCGCAAGGGCGACCGCTTCGACAATCTGCTGATCAAGGGGGACAACCTGCTGGCGCTGAAGGCGCTGGAGGCGGACTACGCAGGGCGAGTGAAGTGCGTGTTCATCGATCCGCCCTACAACACCGGCTCGGCGTTCACCCATTACGACGACGGGCTGGAGCATTCGCTGTGGTTGTCGCTGATGCGCGACCGACTCGAATGCATCCACCGGCTGCTGGCCGACGACGGTTCGCTGTGGGTAACGCTCGACGACAACGAGGCGCATTATTTCAAGGTGATGGCCGATGAAGTGTTTGGGCGGAAAAACTTCATAATTGATGTTTGTTGGCAGAAGCGAGATGGTCCTCCCAATGACAGGAAGATCGGATCAATTAGTGATCATATTTTAGTTTGGAGCAAGTCATCGGATTTATTGGGCAAGAAGACCAAGGCTGAAGAGTCTTTCAATTTGATGGCAAGGACGGAAAAGGCGGATGCCCAGTATCAGGTCTTTGCTGAGCCCGATGGTCCAGACGAGCGCGGGCCGTTCCGCAAGATCGATACCACCGCCAATGGAAAAGGCGGTAGGTTTGTTCAGAGCCTATATTATGGCATAGTAAATCCCTATACGGGTGAAGAAGTTTGGCCTCGCGATGGAACGTGTTGGCGCCACAAAAAAGAAGAGATGGAGCGCTTGCAAAGTGAGAGTCGCTTATTTTGGGGAGCAAAAGGCACGGCACGAACGCCGATGCGGAAGCTTTTTAAGACAGAGGCAAAGCAAGGTATGTCGGCTCCATCGATTTGGGCTGATGTGGGCCTAAATCAGCACGCTTCGTCAGAGATGGAAGGGCTGTTTGGGCAAAAAGCTGCGTTTGAGACGCCTAAGCCTGAGTTCTTGCTGAATCGCATCATTCACATCGCCACCAATCCTGACGACCTCGTGCTCGATTCTTTCGCCGGTTCTGGCACCACCGGTGCGGTCGCGCACAAGATGGGCCGTCGCTGGATCATGATTGAGATCGGGGAACATGCCGAGACCCATATTGTGCCACGCCTGAAGAAGGTGATCGACGGAAAGGACCAGGGTGGCGTTTCTAAGGCGGTTGACTGGAAGGGAGGAGGAGGGTTCCGTTACTTAACCCTCGCGCCTTCGTTACTGGCGAAAGATGCCTGGGGCAACTGGGTGATCGATAAGGTCTACAACCCCGAGATGCTGGCTGAGGCCATGTGCAAGCATCTGGGCTTTGACTACGCACCGAGCCAAGAAGAAGGGGAATGGTGGCGCCACGGGCAGTCGAGCGAAAGCGATTTTCTCTACGTAACCACACAAAGCCTGACGCATGAGGCGCTCAAGCTGCTGTCCGAAGCCGTGGGGTCGGATCGGACCCTGCTGGTCTGCGCTCGCGCTTTTGCCGGGCAGGTTGACCAGTTCCCCAACCTGATGGCGAAGAAGATCCCTTCCACCATCCTCTCATCGTGTGAATGGGGCAAAGACGATTATTCGCTGAGTGTCGTCAATTTACCGCAGGCCCAGGAGGCCACGCCCGATTTTGGCCCGTTGTTCGCGAACGAGGAGGCAGCCGATGCATAGCCCGGCTCCTACCATGCTCACGGCAAACCAGCGCTTGCAGCGCAACGTCACACAGCGGCTATCATTGCGCCGGCCGCAGGAAGAAGCGCTGGCTGTGCTGGCGGACGTCGCAGACCGCATCGACTGGCGCGGCGAGGTCGATCCGGTCGCGCTTCTGGCGGACGTTCGCGGTAGCTATCCCTCGGTAGAAGGCTTCGAGCGCGACTTCCCCTCGCTCTGTTTCGCGCTCGCCACCGGGGTTGGCAAGACCCGCCTGATGGGGGCGTTCATCGCCTATCTCCACCTCACGGGCCGCTCGAATAATTTTTTCGTGCTAGCTCCCAACACGACGATCTACGACAAGCTAATCGCCGATTTTCGGATGCAGTCGTCGCCGAAGTATGTGTTCAAGGGCATCGGCGAATTCGCCCAGAACCCGCCCACCATCGTCACCGGCGAAAACTGGGAAAACGCTCGCGGCGGGCTAGGATTGGCCGACGTAGTGATCAACATCTTCAACGTCGACAAGATCAACAAGGAAAAGGGCCGCATCCGCTCGTTCCGCGAGACCCTGGGGGAAAGCTACTTCGATCATCTCGCCAGCCAACCCGATCTCGTCATGCTGATGGACGAGGCGCACCGCTATCGCGCCAAGGCAGCAGCGAATGCGGTCTATGAGCTGAAGCCCCGGCTGGGATTGGAGTTGACCGCGACCCCCAAGACCGTGGGCGCCTCTCCCAAGGACTTCCGCAATGTGATCTACCGCTATGGCTTGGGCGAGGCGATGGCGGATGGATTCGTCAAGGAACCGGCCGTGGCGACGCGCGCCAACTTCAAGCGCAGCGATTATGACGATGATCAGCTCGAGACGATCATGCTGGAAGACGGCGTGACCTATCACGAGCAGGTTCGCGTGGAGCTGGAGCTCTACAGCCGCCAGACCGGCGCGCCGCTTGTCCACCCGTTTATGCTCGTGGTTGCGAAGGATACTGCCCATGCTGCCGCGCTGCGCACCCAGATCGAGGGTGAGGGCTTCTTCGGCGGTGCCTATCGCGGCAAGGTGGCAGAGGTCCACTCCAACCAGACCGGAGAGGAATCGAACGAGGCCATGGCTCGGCTAGTCGGCCTGGAGCACGACGCGCAGACCGACATCGTCATTCACGTCAACAAGCTGAAAGAAGGCTGGGACGTCACCAACCTCTATACCATCGTTCCGCTGCGAGCCTCTGCCTCGGACATCCTGACCGAGCAGACACTGGGGCGCGGTCTGCGTCTGCCCTATGGCAAGCGGACCGGTAACGAGATGGTCGATACGCTGACGGTGATTGCCCACGACCGCTTCGATGCGGTGATCGAAGAGGCGAAGAAGCCCGGCTCCATCGTCGCCATGAAAGCGCTGACGATCGGGGAAGGCGCCGACATCACGCCCGGCCGCCGTGAGGTGGTGACTGTGCCGAGCGAAACCGAGCTGCGCTACACTCTCCAGCCCTTGCCGAATGGCGGCAAAGTCGAGGATGGCGGGCGCGCCATCTATGCTCCGCCGACGCCTGAGCAGGCCGCCATCGCCAGCACGGCTCTTGAACTGATACGCGACAAGTTCGAACGCAGCCTGCCTGGCGGCCTTGCCGATTTGCGCAAGCCCGAGGTTCAGGCCGAGATCGCCGCTGACGTCACCCGCGCGACGGCGGCAGCGCAGGGAACGCTAGAGGGCATTCTGCCCCAAGCAGACGTCTCGGCGCTCGTCGCGGAGATCGCGGTCTCACTGGCCGATAGTGCGATCGAAATCCCGGAAATCGTCGTGCTGCCGAGCCGCGAGGTCAATTTCTGGTTCGAGCCATTTGACCTGACCGGGCTCGACGCCATTCGTTTCCGCCCGAGCGGCGACACGATCCTCGTCCGCAATCTACGCACCGATGCGCAGCGCGAAATGGCACGCGGTAAAGAAGGTGCGCGCGAAGCCCGTATGGAGAATTATGTCATCCGCCACCTGATCGGCCTGCCGGAGATTGACTACGACAGCCAGGCAGATGAACTCTACAAACTCTCCGGACAGGTCATCGCACATTTGCGCTCCTACCTGGATAGCGACGAGGCGGTGGAGGCTGTGGCGCTGGAGCATGGGCGCAAGCTGGCCGACTTCATCTTCGAACAGATGCGCCGCCACTATCGCGAAACGCCTGTCGATTACCGCGCCCGCCGGGTACGTTCCTTCAAGGTGCTGCGACCGCAGCAGTTTGGCTACGATCCAACGCGGGTCCTGCCGCTCGACCAGCAGGCGCAGCCGCTCTCGGCGACACCGGGGTTTGTCTTCACAGGATCGCGCAAATCACCCTACCGCTTCCACAAGTTCGACAGCGATCCTGAACGACGCTTCGCCGCCCTGATCGATAGCGACCGGTTCCCCGGCGTGATCAGGTGGCTGCGCCCGGCACCCGGCCAGTTCGACATCGAGTATCACGGCGGCCGCCGCTATGAGCCAGATTTTGTGGTCGAGTGCGAAACCGCCAAGCTGATCGTCGAGATCAAGGCGGAAAGCGAACTGAGCGATGCGGTCGTTCAGGAAAAGGCTCGTGCCGCCCGTACATGGGTCGAACACGCCAATGCTTTCGCGGGGGAGGGCGACGGCAAGCCTTGGAGCTACGTGCTGCTCGGCGATGGCGCCGTGTCGCAAAGCCTGACGCTGCCGGCACTGTTGCCGGTGTAAAGGATTTTCGGCTGAGGACGTGAGCTTCACGGACGCTGACGTTTGCGCTGGTCAAATCCAAGCTCTTGGAATTGGACACAATATCGGTAGGCGCGCCTTCGCCTCGTGAATGAGTTGGTTTGGGCGGCTTGAGAGGGACAGAGCAGCCCGCGCTTGATGCTGCTCTACCCGTCGCCTCCGGACATGGAGAGCGAGATCTTGCGCAGTTTCGGCATTGATGGTTTTCGCGAAATGATGTCGATCGCACGGCTTGACGTGGCGTGTGATAGAGAGTCAGCACAGCAACGCCTGTTGGACCTATTTTGCAAGATACTGGGCATCGTTGCAGCCAAACCGGTCGAAAATTAATTTGTTTCGGTAATTTGCATTTCATTACCAGACCGCCGTGCATGGCTGGGGCGGGCGGCATCTCGGTGCGACCGGAATTGTCGCAAAACGGTCCCATAGGGTGAGTGAAGGAGTAGGCCGAAAAGCTTGCGAATTTCAGTAGGAAAGGGGGTGGCGGTGTTTGAAGATTGTTATGCGAGAATTGGCACAGCTCCGCTTGCCGGCACGCTGCCGCTGAACGCAGCGCTGCTTTCCAGTCTCTATGCGCTTCCTCACCATGATGAGCCCGATCTGGAAGCGGTGTTACGCGCTAGCGTGAGGACCTGGCCTTGGAGCGCTAGCTTGCAAGTAGCCCCGCGCGAGACGACGATGGCTGTGGGGGCAATGCTTCGCAGTGTGATGCTAGCAACGCCTGATCTCGATCCGCAGGCCATCGACACTGGTGCTCTGACGGGGGCTGGGCGGGCGCGGCTGCATCTCGACGCGTTGCTTGAGCTGTGGCGCAGTCATCCCGAGGTTTTGCCCTCCGACCTTAGCATTCTACGCGATTTCCTAAGCTGCGGTGCGAACGATGCATTGCAGCATATCACGCTAGTGGGGGAGCCCGAGGGGCTTTGGCTTTCGGCGCTTGAGCGCAAGGTCCTGGCACGCCTTGCCGAGCATCATACCTGTGCAACCCTCGACGATCCCGATTACCTGCGTCTCGTCGGCGAACGGCGCGCGCCCGCGGCGGATGCGGGCAGGTTGGCCGGGCACATCCAGCGCCACCTGCTGGGCACATCCGCTAAGACTTGCAGTCACGATGACAGCTTCGCTGTCCTGTCGGTGCGCGACAGCCTCACCGAATGTGAGGCCGCGCTGGCGATCATTCAGCGCTGGCTAAATGCTGACCCATCGCTCGATGCGGGCGACATCGGTCTGTTCCTGCCCGATGGCAGCGCCCATGCAGCCCAGCTCGGGGCGCTCGCACGTCGCAGTGGGGTGGTGCTGTCGACCCTTCCCGCCGCATCGGGTGGGCGTAACGTGGGTGCGGAGACGATTCACTTATTCCTTCTGTGTTGCCGGCAGCCTGCACCGGTGATGGCACGCGCTTCGCTCTTCGCCTCGCCGATCCTGCCCTGGGGTGAAGCCGAAGGGCTTGGCGCGCGAATGGCCCGCGCGATTATTCTGGGGCGCCGTCCCGATGCGGGGATCGTGCTTAATCAGACGGGCAGGGAACTGCTCGACCTGTTCGATCAGCGTGAGCCCGCTACTAACAAGGCGCTGTGCGGGCGGCTGTTTGCCCTGCAAAAGCTGCTCGCGTTCAAGGCCGGCGAAGACAATCCGGATCTGTTCGAGGCCAAGGGACATCTTGCCACCCTCATCAAGCGCCTGAAGGCTGTGGACGAAGATGTTGCGCCAGACTGGGACGGCCTAATTATGCAGGCTGCCGAACACCGCGTCGAATGCCTTGCGCGCGGCCCCCGTTATCCGGATGCCGTCAGTGTGCTCCATGCGCGCGAGTTGCCCCGGCGGCGGTTCCGCAAAGTTCTCGTGCTTGGCTTCAACGAGGGGATCTATCCCCCACCCGCTCCGCGCAATCCGATCTTCCTCGACAGTGAGATCGACGCGATCGAGGCGGCTACCGGTCTTGCCTTGCCTTCGCGTCGGTTGTTGCACAACCGCGCGCTCGAGCGCTTGCGCCGCCAGCTGTGCAGCGTGGAGGAGGAACTCGTGGTCCTCTGCAGCGAGCGCGATGGCATGGGCAAGCCGCTGTTCCCCGCTTCCTCGCTCGCGCTAATGACAAGGCTGGTCGACGGCCTCAAGGCACTTGAGGATCTGGTCGATCCCCTCGCGCAGCCGGGGGGAACCGCCTGGGACCGGCTCATCGATTGGCGCGACCCGCCAGAGTACAAGCAGGAGATGCGCGTCGCCGTCCCCGCCCACTTTGCGCTGGACCGTGATCTCCTCCAGCTGCGCCGCGGGACCGAGGGCTTCCCCTTGCCGCAAAGCCCGAGTCGGCTTGAGAAGCTGTTGGTTAGCCCGCTCGCTTGGGCGCTTGAAGAACTCGATGCCGCTCATGTGAGCTGGCAGCCTGAAACGATGGACGTGTTGATGCGCGGAACGCTTGCGCATGGCGTGTTCGAGCGCCTGTTCGAGCCGGGTGTGCCGGTGCCGGACGATGCTACGATCCGTGCGGCCGTGCCAGGATCGCTGGAAGCAGCAATCGCGCAGGACGCGCCATTCCTTGCCGCACCCGAATGGTGCATGGAGCGGGAGGCGCTGGAAAGCGACATCCTCAAATCTTCGCTCGCCTGGGCACAGACCCTGCGCGATTGGGCCGGCGAGATCGTCTCGAATGAGTTCTGGCTCGAAGGCGAGGTGTTGGGTCATCCCATTCACGGCAAGGCTGATACCCTGCTTCGCCTCGGAGATGGGCAGTTGGTGATCGTGGACCATAAGAAGAGTTCGTCGGGTGGGCGGCGCAAGCGACTAGAGAAACAGTCCGACCTGCAGGTAGAGCTCTATCGCCGGATGCAGCTGAAGCCTGCTCGTGACGACAATGAAGAACCAAACCCTGCACGTCCGCTACTGGCCGCAGCGGCCGGCAAGACCGGCGTTGCCTACCACACGATGAACGACGGCGCCGTGCTGGTGAACGGCCTCGCAGGGCAGGCGGGCGGCAATGTCGAACTGTTTGCCGAGGACATCTCTACGCGTGCGATGGCGCAGCTGTCACTGCGTTTCCAAGCCCTGCGCGCAGGGCAGATCGAGACCAACTCCCGCGCCGACGAAAAGCATTTCGCCAAGACTCTCGGCCTTGGAACCTACGCCTTCGACGAAAGCCCGCTAATTCGCGCCTTCATGCGCGACGACGTGATCCCTTCCGCCTTTGTCGAGGAGGCCACCGATGACTGATATTGCCATCGTTCCCGCCGGCGCCGGTGCGGGCAAGACCTACCACATCAAGGAAACGCTCGCCGGTTTGGTGCGCGACGGGACCGTCCGGCCCGACCGCATCCTCGCTGTGACCTTCACCGAGGCCGCCGCGAATGAGCTGCGCGAACGCATTCGTAGCGCGCTGCTCGCGGAAGGCGACATCGCCGCCGCGCTCGCGCTCGAGCAGGCCTACGTCACCACAATCCATGCGCTCGGCCAGCGGCTCTTAGTCGAGCACGCTTTGGCGGACGGTGCCTCGCCGCAACTGCGCCTGATCGAGGAGGGAGAGCAGGACCTGCTGCTGCGCCGCAGTTTAGAGAAAGAGCCGGGCCTTGCGGAAATGGCCCGCAACCTTGCCGCGTACGGCTACAGCTATTCGTTCGGCAACGACAGCAGCGCGGAAGACAGTTTCCGCAAGACGATCCTTGGCGTTGTCGGCCTGCTACGCCGGCTCGGGCAGCGCGGCACCGATCCGGTCCTGGCCGATCATGCGGAAGCCTTCGTGCGCGAGGGTTATGGCCCCGTCAGCGGGAACGATGCCAATGCGGCGATGGCCCTGCGCCGCGGGGTTGTCAGCCTGCTGGCGGCCTTCCCTGCTGCGCTGTCGGATCCGGGTTGGTCGGAAAGCGCCCGCGCCGAGTTCCGAAAGAATTTCGTGGCCTTACGTGCGCTTCGCGGTTCGCTGATGGAGGGGCGTCATGACTGGCGGCAATGGCAGGCGGTACGCAAGTTGCGCCTGTCCGGTCGCGCCGTTTCGACGCCGGAAGGCTATGACGCTATGGCCGAGGTGGTGATGGCCGCCGCCGAGGCACTGCCCTCGCTGCCGGGACCGCTGGAGGAGGCGGTTGCCCATGTCCGCGCGCTTGTCCTGGGCGGGCAAGCCGTCATGGCCGACTATGCCCGCCGCAAGCGTGAACTGGGCGTGATCGACTACGACGATATGGTGACCAACGCCGCGCAGATGCTCGCCGAAAAGCCCGACGTGCTGAATGCGGTGCTCAATCAGATCGATTGTGTCATCATCGACGAATTCCAAGACACCAACCCCATCCAGTTTGCCTTCCTGTGGCATCTGGCCGCGCGCGCGCCCCGCACTCTGATCGTGGGGGATACCAAGCAGGCGATCATGGGCTTCCAGGGCGCCGATCCGCGCCTCGCTGAGGAATTGTCCCGCCGCTATCCCGGCGATCCTTTGGGCCAGAACTGGCGTTCGGTCCCGCCGATCATGGATTTCGTCAATGCCGTGGGCACTGGGCTCTTTCCCGGTCGCTACTCCGCGCTTGAGCCGACCCGCAAGGCCACGGGCCAAAATGCGCTCGAGGTGATTCTGCAGAATGTGGGCGAAAGGACGGGGCGACGCGACGATCCCAATCCGGCGCGGCCCTGGCACATTGTGGCCGATCGCATTGCCCAGCTACTCGGCAATGGAGAAATGATGGTCGAGGATCGCCACAGCAATGTCATGCGTCCGCTCGAGGCGCGCGACATTGCCGTCTTGTGCCTGACCAAGGCCAAGTGCGCGAGATATGCCGATGCCCTGCGCAGCCTCGGGCTACCGGTCCGCCTAAACGAGACGGGCTGGTGGCAGAGCCCAGTGGTCGCCGCAGCAGTCTTTGCCCTGCGCTTCGTCGCCGATCCGGGCGATCGTCACGCCGCGCTTTGCGTGGCCAGCCTCGGCCCGTCGGCCATGCCTTTCGCAGAGGCTCTGCGCGCGCTGGCGGACAGCGCCATGATCGCTCACGACGATGTCGAAGCCCTCGCGGCGCTGCATCGCGAGAGCGGCAACTGGCCGGTCGATGCGCTGGTGGCACGGGTCATTGAGGCGTTGGACTTGTATGGCTGGTGTGATCGCCTCTCCGATCCGGCGCAGATGCGTGCCGATCTCCAGCGGCTCGAGGCCGAGGCCCTGGCCTTCACCCGGACCGAGACGTCCACGCTCGAGGCCGCTGGCTTCCACGGTCGCGGCATGGCGGTGTTTGCGGGCTGGCTCGAGGCGCGCGCGCTCGGACAGGACGATGGCCGGCCCGCCGCCAGCGGAAGCGACGCCGATGGGATCGAGGTGCTGACCTGGCACGGCTCGAAAGGCCGCGAATGGCCGCTCGTCGTGGTCTGTTCGCTCAACGAAGATCGCACCCCTCGCGCCGGTGAATTGCGCGCCGAGATCCCGCAGTTCGACGACTTCGAGGCTATCCTCGGGACCGCGCGCCTCTCCTGTGTGCCGGACTATGCGGCTCCCGAGGCGCTGGAACGCGCGCGTGCGCGCTGGCTGGAGGATGCCCGCGAGGACACGCGCCGGCTGCTCTACGTAGCATTCACCCGTGCCCGTGATCGGCTTGTAATTGAATGGCCCAAGTCCCCCAGCAAGCCGAAGGAGGACGAGCTGACACCGATCCGTATCCTGACCGGGGAATGCGCGATGATGCCCGGTGACAATACCGTTTCGATCGGCGGCCGGACCTTCTCCGCGCGCATCACGCTGGGCGATGACGAGATGCCACCCGCATTCGACGCGGCGGACGAGCCGCTCTCCGCCGCCCTACGCGCTCCGCGTCACGCGCTGGAGCAGACTGTGCGGGCGATGCCCGGTGCAATCGTCGCGCCGTCGCTCGCGCTCACCACGGTGCTGCCCCTGCCGGCCGATCTGCAGACGCTGCAGCTTGCCACCGGGATCGAACTGCGCGGCACGACGCTGACGCGGGCCACCGAAAAGGGCACAGCGCTGCATGAAGGCTTGCGCATTCTGCTCCAGCGCCCCGATCGCGCCGATGCTGTCGCCGCGCATTGCCGCGTGAGCGGGGCTGAGGTGGCAACGCTTGCCGAGCAGGCCGAAGCCCTGCGAGCAGCGCTTGCGCAGCGCGGCTATCCCACACTCCATGTCGAGCAGCCGCTCGACATCGCGCTGGGCGACGGCACCGTGCAAACTGCGATCATTGATCTCCTCGCTCAGGGCCCCGGCGGCTTCATGATCGTCGACCACAAGAGCGGCCCTGTCCCCAATCCCGCGCTCCGCTACGCCACCTATTGGCCTCAGCTTGCCACCTATGCGCAGGCGGTGGAGCGGGTCGGTGCCGGGCCGGTGAAAGCGACGGGGATCTTCTGGACCCACAGCGGCGAACTGACGCTGGGCATGCTGTAAAGGAAAGTTCTGAATCGATGGTACTTCACGATGTAAAGGGGGCACATGAACTTGCCGGCAAACTGGCGGAAATCTTCCATTTCCTCCTGCGCAACCGGCATTTTAACGAGACAGTGCAGCATGCAGCCTATCGCCGGGACGTGCTGCCTTGGCCGGACACGGCCAGCAAGCTGGTTTCGCTTCTGCATTCCAAGGCTAACACTCAGGCATCCGGTTCGTTGGACGACCTGGGGGAGACCTGGCAGTCGCTGCATGAAAACTATGAGCACTTTGAACGTATCGAAACTATCGAAGACCTCGCCTCTGCGCTTTGGCTGATTGCCGACCCGGAAAAAAAGAGGCCCAAGGCGAAGCGGTCTGTATTGGATGAAATGTGGACGGCGCTTACCCACGCGAAGGGTTTCGGGGGCAAAACTGCTGCGCTATTCGTAAAGTCAATTGTTGATATCCACACGCTGGACGTCAACAAGGACCTGAGCTTCCTTCACGATTTTACGATTTCCTCTGAGGATTTCCTGATGGTCCCCGTCGACCGCGTGATTCTGCACATCTTCACGGAAATCGGATTAGGATCGCCCAGCTTCACCAAGATCAACGGCGTGATCCGGGAGTACGGTCTGCAAAGCAGTCGGTGGCCGACGCTCTGGGATGATCTGTGGTTCTGGGGCTTCATCACGCAGCGCATGGCGAAGATCGCGCCAACGGCCGGAGAGAAAGAGGTATCGACAATGGTTCGCAGGACGGAGCTCAACGAGCCCAAGTTCTGGTCCATTCTTGGTACTCCTGCTCATCTGTGGCCTCAGGTAAGAGAGGCGGCGGAGGAGTTCAGGACAATCGTCACGTCCCCCGCGCTTCTCCCGGCGTAGTGGCAAGTTCCCGTACGAATGCCGCCGGGAAGGACCGGTTCGCCGTTTGAAATGTCACTTCCATTGGTGGCACATTGGTCGTCGAAGCCCTTGCCCATCCTTCGGGTAAAAGGCTCGTGCCGCCCGTACATGGGGCGAACCGGCCAATGCTTTCGCGACGGAGGGCGATGGCAAGCCTTGGAGCAGTGTGCTTCTCAGTGATGGGCTGTGTCGCAAGCCTGACGCTGACGGCGCTTCTACCGGCTTGCGTCGCGGGTCACTTAGAGCCTTCCAACCACCTTCGCCGCCGCGTTCGCCTCCACGGCCAGCGCCTGCGCGTAACGAGCGGGCTGCGCTGGGCTTTTCCATCTGAGCGCTTGCATGATGCCGGCGAGATCCTGACCGGCGGCAAACAAATCCTGTGTCAGGCCGACGCGAGTGGAGTGAGCGGTGAGGCTTTGGCGCCAATGGTCGAAATCGGCCTCGGTAATCGCACCCAGCAACCCGACTTCCCGCGCGGTGTCGAGCATGGCTCTATATATAAGCGTCACCGACTGGGCGCTGAGCGCCTGGCCGGGAGTCCAGATGTCCTGGCCTTGCCGATCGCGCGTCCGGTGGAGCCGGAGGAATATGGGCCCGTCCTTGCCTTCACCGGCATGACGCCATGCCGCCAAAGCCTCCATGGTCCTTGCCGACAGATATGCGTAGGCGCCGGCACCTTCCTGGTCGGCTTTGGATCGCGGCACGAACAGACGGCCAGCGCCTGCGTTTCCTTTCTCGATATGGGCCCAGTGGACTGCCACGATCTCGCTGCGGCGAAGACCGGTGTCAAACGCCAGACTGAGCACCGCGCGGTCACGAATGCCCTGCATCGTTTCGGGCACGGCAGCGAGCATCGCTTCAACGCAGACTCCCAGCGGCCCGGCCGCCGCAAGGGGATCCGCCACTTCACCCCGGAAGCGCAGCCCCTTCGCCTGACGCTGACGCACCCCAAGAGCGCGCCGCTGGGCCTTGAGCTCGAGACGCACGAGTTCGGTTCGCGTCGGATCGGGTTGATTGGCGAAAGCATGCGCGCGCGCGATCGAGCTCGCGTAGCGCGCCAGGGTTGCCGCCTTCTTCCCAGCTTGCGCTTGAGCTTGGAGAAAACCTGCCACTGTTTCGGGCGAAGCCGGCAGTGTCGCGACACCGACACGCGTCGCCCAGTCGCTGAAGACGCGTAGGTCCGCCCGCAGTGCCCGCCACGAATTCGCGCTCATCGCCCGCCGCGCCGCGTCGAGCACAGCCGCATCGACCGATGGCGCCCCGGCGGCAAAAATTTCGACGAGGGCGCTCATGCCGTTGGGATGCCTTTTAACCGGCCAATCGTCAAGCGTACTAGCGATAGCGTACATTATCACTAGTACGATTCTGCGTCGATTTTGATGCAGTGGATAGGAAAGTCGCCGTCCACTGCATCACCCTCGTCAGCGACCTCAACCTAACGTTTGCTGCCCAAGCGATTATGCTAGGATAAGCCACCGATCCAGGCTCACACGCAGTCACTTGTCGAGGGAAGCGGATGAACATCTTTGAGGCGCCATTGGCGACCTGAAAAAGATGATCGACGTCATCGACCCTGCCTTCAAGAAGGCCGCGCGCGAAGCCTCGGAGCGCGCGCATGCCAAAGGCATTACCGTCGTGGACGGTCGTGCCAGCGAAAACCGCCCAGCAACCCCCGACCCGTAGGCGCCTGCTCCAAAACTGCGCGCATATGCTGTCATGGATGAGCGGACGGCAGGCGAGAGGGATTCTGCCCGATCGACTGCTTTCACACTCGGAAACTCCAGTTGCGAATGATCGACATGTCGGCGGACGCTGGCTCACTTGCGCCCCGCACCGCGTGCAGGCTTCAAGCGAATATAAACTCCGCGGCCGCGGGCGCGATCGATTTCAAATGCGCCCGTTTTCTCGACCAGGTCGCCGAGTTTGGCAAAACCGTAGGAACGTGGATCGAAGTCCGAATTCAAAACTGCCAATCTCTGACCCACGCCACCAAGTGCAACCCAACCTTCGCCATCATCATCGAGTTGAGCCATCGCGGTCTTGATCAACGGGGTCGCTTCCTTCGACGGACGCGTCAACGATGCGGGGCGAGCATCGGGTTTGTCCGGCTTATCGGGCGCTGGCGCCTCAGGCAGCAGGTTCTCGGTGTAGATGAAACGACGGCAAGCCTGACGAAAACTCTCGGGAGTTTTTTGCTCGCCAAAACCGTAGACGTCGACCCCTTGCTCGCGAATGCGAGCAGCCAGGCGAGTAAAGTCGCTATCCGATGAGACCAGGCAGAAACCATCAAAGCGGCCGCTATGAAGGAGGTCCATCGCGTCGATGACCAGCGCGATATCCGACGCATTCTTCCCCGACGTGTAAGCAAAGTTCTGGTGAGGCATGATTGCATGCGTTGATAGAATGTCGGCCCAACTCTTGAGCCTGGGGCCCGAGAAATCGCCATAGATGCGGCGCACGCTCGCTTCGCCGATTTTGGCAATCTCCTCAAACAGTCCCTGAGCGATTTTGGAGGATGCGTTGTCGGCGTCGATCAAGACTGCCAATCGAGGAGCCCGGGGTTCGAGTGCCATCCCGCGACTATGCCCGCCTTCGCCAATGTATGCTAGTAGCGAGGGCAGGCAGAAATCACTTGCTCACAGGTCGTCAGTGAACTTCTCCAGCGGGGGCGCCATGGGCCGGGATCGATTGGTCGGGGGCTAGTCTGCAATATCCCTCGAGTACCGGCATCCGGGGAAATTTGAGCAGCCAACGAACCTACCGTACCGGCCACTTCGCTCAACCAATTTCCCACTGCAACCATCCGTAGGGCAGGCCACCTGCTTCCCTTGCGAAGCAAAAAGGTCTGGCGCGGGACGCGCCTTCGGCTCGGCCTGCCGGGCATTATATCTGCGCCTTTTGAACTCCCACGGATGCTCGTTGTTTTCGAATGCCCAGATCCCTCGGCGATTTTTCTGGGCATCGCTCAAAGCGTCGAAGTATCGAGGGTCCGGGTCGTAGCGATCCAGGACCCATGCCCAGCCATTGAGAACCATCTCCAGCTCGATGTTTCGGTAGGCTGGAGACGCCCAGCCTCCTAGAAACGGGCCAATCATCGATCGCGATTGACCTTGATCGTCCATACCGTCGGCTAGGAGATAGGGCACGGCAACAATTCGGCCGTGACGATCGACGATCCCGCCAGTGTCCATCTTCAACAAAACGACGAGCTCGACCGACTTCCCGCCAATCAAGGAAACTAGGAAGTCCCGTGCTTCTCTACCTCCGGGCTGTCCCATTTCAGGAGCGTCGATGAACCCAAGACGGATTGCCACCTCGTGACTACTGTCGCGCCGGAGATTGTGGATCCTCGCGAGAAAGCCGTCTCCATCGAATACCTTGAGAACAGGTACTTGGATGGTCTCGCAGGCTGGATCTTCCGGTGCCACGAGCATTCTTGATCACCTGCTGCCAAAATACCGATCGGTTTTCCACTAATTCAAGCGACAGTATTTAGCTTGAATTAGTGCAAATGTCATTCATCTTCGACAGCCCGGCCATCTTCGGCGCCGAAGATCATGGTCTTGCCCTTGTACGGTCCCGTAGCAAGGACGGCGGCTTGATCGAATTTAGTTGCTCAACAATCAGGGGGTGCTGTTTTCAACCATCACTCAAACAGCCTTGTTTGTTAGACTAATCTCGCTTGTTAAAACAGAGCCAGCGGCTATCGCGGGGGAGAACAGAGGTGGGGCTTGATGAGGGGCGACAGGATAGGCAAGGCAAAGGCGGCGGCCGGAAAAGCACTCAAAGCAAGTGGTGATGCGCTCGACGGTGCGGCCAAGTTCATGGAAGAGCGGCGCGATGGCATCGCGGGTTCCACGCGCGAGGCGCTTGATTGGGCTGGGCACGCTTCCGAGACTGCGGGGAGGGTGCTGGCGGAAAAGGCTGCCGCGTTCGGGCAGAAGCGCAAAGGATTGCGGTCCGCCAAGAACGCTGGCGAGAAGCTGATCGACGTTGCTGCGGATTCCGCCATCGACCTCGTCCATCTGCTCGGACGGTCCATCGACGGCCTCGGCAGCGCCACCCGGCGGGCATCGCCGACGGTCGGTGCGGCGACCGGCGGCATGATCGTTGGCACTATTGGCACGGTATCGGGCGCGGTTGATTCTTTTGCGCTAACTCAAGCGGATTTCGATGCGATAGAGCAGCGGCTTCTGCGCGCCGGCGCCAGAGCCCGCGAACAGGCGCATGACGAATTGAAGCGGATCAACTTGGCGCGCCTGCTCCACCGGCGCGATACCCTGCTGGACCTGTTGGTTATCGGTGGCGTCTCGCTGGCCGACATTCTGCGCCATCCCGATAATGTGCCGTCTGAAGTGCAACAGGCCTTTGCGCTTGCCTATCCGGGGCTGACGGCTGCCGGGGAGACTTTCGCTCATACCGTGTCGCGCGTGCCAACGGAGGACCTGATTGGCCTGGTCAACAGCGTGAAGGGCAAGCTTTTCGAAATGGAACTGGTGGACCAGCTCAACGGCTCGTTGACTGATGGGCTTCATGCCGAACTCGCCAACTCGGCGACGCAGCCGGGTTATGACATTCTGGTGCGCGATGCCCATGGCGATATTGTGCACGAGATCCAGGCAAAGGCGACCGAGTCCGCCAGTTATGTCAAGGAGGCGCTGGAGCGCTATCCGAATATCGATATCACCACGACCTCCGAGGTCCACGGCCATCTGATGGCGCTAGGTCTCTCGGCCGAGCATGTCACTGACAGTGGCATTGCCGAAGCTGCGCTCCAGCAAAAAGTCGAGACAGCGGCGGGTATCGGGCAGCACGTCGGCGCAAGCGACTTCGTGCCCTCCGCGCTCGGGCTGGCGTTGATCGCGTTCTCAGCGTTCAGCAAGACCCGCGTCAGCTGGGAAGAGCGCGGCGTCATCTTCGGCGAACGCGCGGCCAAGGCGACGATTGCCGGCGCCGCCGCCAAGAGTCTGCTGCTCGCGACGAACACCTGGTGGATCGCACTGCCAGCAGGCGTTGGCCTGCGCGTGATGGCTGGTCGCGGCGATGCCAAGCGCCAGCGTTACAATGCGCTCAAGGGCATCGTCGAGAGCCTGGAGGCGTCGAACATCGCGCGCCCCGCAGCTCCGAAGCTGCTGCCGCGACCAGCCTGAATTGCCCTCCACAAGCATATATGATTGCACGCAGCATGGCGCAAACGCGATCACGGTAGGTCGCGTCCGCGCTAGCGAACGACATTCCCGACCGTTTGTCACCGGACAGCCCCGAATTTGCTTAGCTGCCGGAACGCTGGAAAGCTGTGAGATAAGCAGCCGCCTCGTGAACTTTCGACGCCCACCGCAATAGGAAGACCCCTGCCGCCTCGTCGCGCTTGATATCGGCCAGGCTCGGCAGATCTTTCGCTTCGATCTGCGCGCCCGATGGAAGATTGATCGTCAACTCCTCCGTCGGATGGCCCCATGTGATGCCTCGGAAGTCAAAATTTGGCCGAAACCCGGCCAGCTGGATCCAGTGTCTGAAGCTGGGCGGCGTACAAACGTGTGTTCCATAGCAGCGCCGCCCGGCCAAGTCGTCCTGCACCGTCAGAAGCGCATCCCGCGCGGTACGACGAGAGCTCCAAGCTAAACCCGTGTCATCTCGAATGAAACTCAGGTCGCAGGTTCGTGGCACACTCAAACCATCGAGCCCGACGATCAAATAAGTGAAATATATCCCACCGTCGCGATCCTGAGAGAGCTTAGCAAGACCAATGGACCAAGTTCTGCATGACGATTCCACCATAGCTCCCATAGTGTTATCTAATTTTATAATGTCAAGTCGAGTCTATATAACGCCCTCCTCTGTTATATTATAGAATAATTTATAGGATAGATTGTAGGATGAAATTTGAAAATTATTATGCCACCCTGCATGAATATAGCTGGAGTCCGGTCGAGCAGTGGCCTAGTTCAGCTTCTCAACGAGATCGCGCTTAGACTTCATCACCATTGCCGTGGACCATCCTCCGACTAGGCCACAGAGGTGAATAAGCGTGTCCCGATCAACGCCAGTGGCCAGCATTTGAAGGATCGAGGCAGATGTTTCAGCAAAGCCCTCAAGCGGCGTCACCAGCAGTTGCAGCTGGCCCCATTCGTCCATGCCCCCCGAAGCTTTCCAAGATATCTGGGAGGCCTGGGACCGCTCTGCCATGGAATCCGTCAGTGACACCGGCGACTTCGATAGACGCGAGAAACTGGGCGGCGGGGAATCCTATGCCCTCGCCCCATGGTACCCCGAGAATCCCTTCGTCACGCAGTTTCTGATCGATGATGCCTGAAGAGACCCTCAGGAACTCAGCGACCTGAGCTCGAAGCAGCATTCCACCGCCTGCTGCAGCCATTTCAGCCTTGAAAGCAGGTGATCGTGCCCTTGCGGCGACTTCTGCTGGCGAGTTGCCCATAGGTAAAATCTACCGCAGAAGGAGCAAATGACCAACCCGTCCCCAAGAGGACGATCCCTAAGGCGAGGAGGTCATCCTCGCCGTTGTAATAGGCCCGATCCTGAGGAGCATTGAGAACAGAGTGCACAGCCGACTCGTCTTTAAAGCCGGCCGCGCCTCCAAATTTCTCTAAGCTGATTTCATGAAGGCGGCTAACGTCCTCGAACGTCAGCCACAGAATATCACTTTGCAAGACCCTCGAACGTCCTTTCGAAGCCATCGAAAGCGCGCTCGATCAGATCCTTACGATCGACTTGAGGCTGAGGACGTGCCTTGAATTTTGCCTTCCGCCGCGTAGGGGCGTCGATAAGCGGTGCAGCCATTTCAAATCCTCCTAAATTGCGGGTTAGGTTAAGCGATGTTTCGGACTTTAGAACGCATAGGTCAAGAAAAGGTCGAATGCGTTCAATGGAGAACGCGTCCGAGCGGGTTGGAGCGCTTTTTAGAGAAGCTTGCTCGAAGTGCCAATCCGCCCAACCCCGGGCGATTTGCGGACTTCGCCGGCTGGAAACTGACCTCATGACCTTCGAGCGACCGATACCTCGGTATATCGCGACTTGTGCGGACTGCCACATGAGCGTGAAGACAGAATTGGTCAGCGAAAGCATCAACCTAACCCCCGATCTCACGCTATGGCCGTCGGCGAGCGAACCATTGCGATGGCGACGTGGCCTCCCGCGATGAGGCCGTGTAGGACTGTAAGGACTCGCGGGACATTAGGCGATAATAGGCTGGATGCGCGCCTAGTATACCGGGCCTGAACGCTGTCGCCAAACCGTCAAAAACCGCGAGACCGCCATAAAGAGTTCGAGTTTCTTGACTGCTCGGCGCGTCGGCGAGCATCTTCACGGATGCGCTCGGCAGTGGTGCGATCGATAGCCGCCAATTCCGCGAAAGCTTCCGCGTCGTTGACGATCTGCGCAGCGCGAGCCTCACGCTCATGTGTGTCCATTCGTTTGTCCAGGGCTTCTAGCCAGCGGTCAATGAGAGGGTGTCGTCCCTGGGCATTCAAACCGGAACGAGGACGTTCGTTGGCTTTGTCGATGGCTGCACGCATGTTGACGCTGTCCAGGGCTGCAATCTGCTCCGGCCTCAGGCGAATTGAGCGCTTCTCCAACTCTCTGCGCTTTTGCTCTTCTCGCTGAGCTGCTGCCCGTCCTATGGCCGCTTCTTCCGGATCGATCAGTATCGGAACGCCCTTTTTAAAACGCTGCAACCGTTCCTGGCGCTGACGCTCGCGTTCATCAATCTCATCCTGGCGTGCTTGCGCAACGCGCGCAGCGGCCCGCTGGGCTTCATCGCGCCGGCGTGCTGCCTCAACTTCACGCTTTCGTATGGCATCGGCCTCGGCAGCGGCGGCCTGTGCGGCTGCGAGCCGTTTCTGATAATTATCGAAGATCCGTTTCAGTTCGTGCTGGTACTCGGGTTCGCCGCGCCATTTGCGATCGAGCGCGACAAGCTCTTCCGGTGTGCGCCGCGACAAGCTGAACTCACCCGCAGCTTCGTCGATGCGAACACGATCTGGTTGCGCGGTGGCATGGGCTGAAAGGCGTGTGAGCTCGCGATCCTGCATACGGGCGATGTCCTGCAGACGCTGCACGAAGTGTTTATCGGCAGCATCTTCCTGGCGGACGTCGAGCTGGCGCCGCGCGAGATCACTGAACCGGATCCGTCCCTCTACCAAACGGATGCGCAGGCCCTCATTTGTAAGACGATCGACGACGCTCAGACGGCGGACCGCTCCTTTGGCGGCATCGTTGCTAGCCGGGCCGACTTCTGACGTCGGTGCCGTGGTGGGTCTCTGATCGATAGGAGCTTGTTCGACGGCCTGCCGTGCTGGAGCCACCGGGCTGGCGGCGGTAGCAGCTTCCGACCTTTTCGCGGCGGACGGCTGCTGAGTGGCAGACGCGGGCTCGCCCAGGGCCTTAACCGGCCCAGCGGCCTTTTCCTGCTCGGAGGCCATCTGCGGGATCTGAGCGATGCGCTCCGACGCCTGCTGATTAACCGCAGCCTTGAAGTGGTCATCAACGACGCGCTCGCATTCCGACATCTGCGCACGTGCTGCGAGGCAGGTCGCTGAGGACATTTCTACGATTTCAGCCGATTCCGCCCGGAGGGGTCTTAGACGCTCGAGATGGTCGCGCGCAGCGGTTCGCAGCGCCTCTCGCTCCTTTTGCTGTGCCGGACTCAGACTGCAGGCACCCGCATTGTGCGCTGCCAGCCATCGATCGTTGATCCGCTCGATGTAAGCCGCCCTTGAACATACACGCGCCGTCAGCTGATGCACTCGTTCGCCCACATCCTCCGCATCGATCAGCCGCTCCCACGCATCGTCCAGCAGCCGGATGCGGTCCTCGATCGGTTCGCTCAGGCTAGGCCTGAGGCTAGCCTCCTCCAGTTCGCGACGTCGACGTTGTATCGCGAGTATTCGGCGGCGGTGTCCGTCGATGAGTTGATCGTCTAGCTGCTGGACGATCACTTCCCACTGTTTCCGCTCATTTCTGACCCCAACGATGCTGACCTTTCCCTTGCCCTCTGCGGCGGAAAGCTTGGTGCCCAGATGTTCGCCAGGCTTTGCTGCGATGCCCATTTGCTCATAGGTTCGAGGATCGTACCGACGCTCATGTCCCTCGCGTGTGAGCGCTTCGTTCACCTGGGCGGCGAAACGACCACGGAGATAGCCTATCCAATCCTTCCGGCGCACATCCCGGACCTTGTCCTGGCGAAACAGGCGGCTGCTTTTACGGCGCTGGTCGCTGCAGAATCGCGCGGCGAAATCCCAATCACCCGCTACTGCCTCGGCGGAGACATACCCCAGCTCTCGCGCCTTCTCAAAATCGATCGATGTCAGGCGGCGGCACGGTCGGTCGTAGTAGTCCAGATGAAAGTGCCATTGACGCTCATCGTTTGCATGATCCGGCGCATGCAACGCCGCGTTGAAAGGGAGGCCATTTCGTTCGAACTCGCGACAGAAGCTGCGCATCACCCCAAGGCGGCCGGCGGGGCTCAATTCGTTCGGCAGTTCGGCGATGACCCGGGACTGGATCCGACCACCGCGCCCATCGTGAAACTTCGCGAAAGAGTCCTTGGACAATCGATAGCCCTCCTGCGTCTCGCCGACGCGCTTCTTTCGGTTGCCGCTCCACCCATCGAGTGACGAAAGAAACGCGCGCACCTTTCGGCCGGAGGAGATGACAAATTTCCTATGGGCGGTTTCAGTTTCAAGCGCCGTGCGAAGCTCGACCGGACATTTGGGATGAACCATGACACTTGCCCAGAAAGCTGGCGCTCTCTGAATGTCTAGTGACATCATGTCCGCAGCCGGCAGGGCCTCGTGCTCCTCGACGAGTTGCCAGAACCTAACGCGTTCGGCGGGGTCCTCTGAAATGTTGCTGAGGATGCAGGCACCGCCATGCGATGCAATCGCCTCCGTAGCCGCCCGATCACCGTTACCAAGCTGGCGCGTCGTTGCGGCCCGGGCTCCTCGCCCAATGCACCGTGGCATCGCATCCCCCACAAAATTTGGATCGCGCCGAGCCGGTCCTTGCATGTCTTCAGCGACCGCGGATTTTTTGAGAACCGCTTCTGCGCTAGCGTATTCGAAGGACGCATAAGAGACGGCCACCTCAGGTTCGGCCGAGAAGATTTTCACGGTGGCGGATTCGCGCTCGATGTAGCCGCAGTGCGCCGCCGCAGCACCACGCTCTGCATCCATGCCATCGACCTGCGTTCCCATTCGCGTACGAGCAACGGAGCGGTGCGAAAAATGGAAGGAGGTGCGCCCGTCCTCTGTGCTCAGTCTGAGCGCGCGCCGCATCGGAATATGAAATCGAAACCGCGGGGCAATGGAGGCCTCACTTGCCGAATTGACAGTCGGCGAGGTCGGGTTGTTTCCGACACCCCACCACCCGAAAACGTCCTCGGGCTCGAAGCCACCGATCAGCCTGTCGACGGCAGTGCTGAGCGAGCTCAGCCGCATCTTTAAATTCGGAACACCTCCGTAACCCACATGCACCTCGAAACCGGAGCGGCGTGCTCTCGGTTCGATTCTGGGAGGGCGCGCGCACCCAACGAAATCGCGCCAACAATTTCAGAAACTCGGTTTGAGCAAATTAATGCCTGCCCGGCCCCTACTAAGCCGCTCGCACCGAAATGAGCAGCGCGCGGTCCGCCTCCTCGGTCACTTGGATCGTAAATTATCAATCAGCGGTAGTGCGCCTCCCGATCAAACACGAAGCCACCAAGCAGCCACACGGCGCTATTTCCTTAGGTACACAGTTTACCAATTATTCTGATCTTCCTGTTTTTGCTAATTGATGGTTAGCCGGTTGGCCACACCCCTCATCGTCCTAAAACATGGCTGCAATCGATTTGGAGACAATCATGACGACCGGCCACACTCCTTCCAAAAAATCGCCGCGGGGACGGAAATCCGAAAAGGCTATCGCGCTCCGCCGCATCCAGGCTCGCGATATTCTCGACCACAATTTCCCCGCGGCCAGCGGTCTTCTTGCCGAGATTGGCGACGCGAAATTGGGCCTCGACCAGATCCAAGCGCGGGTCCTCGAGATGGCAAACATCGCTCGCGACAACCCGCTTCCGCGTCTGAAAACTACGTTTGAGGACGCGCGCAGTATGAACCCTGAGCAGTCTATCGCGAGAGCTTTGGCAGCGCTCGGCGACCTCGCCGCTGCGCGGCTGGCATGCAAAAATTTGTTGGCGGAACTCGACCTGGCGCGCGTGTCTTTGGCCATCGAAATGGGGTTGATAGACAACGATGAGGAACACCTCAGACACGAGCTCGAAGCGGCTGTGCTGACCCGCCCGAAGATCGATCGCGAGGTTGAAAAACGCGCTCTTGAAATGGAAAGGAGTGGCGCAAAACGCGCGAACATCATAAAAGATTCGCAGCACGCTGATGCCGCCTGGGCCCGCCCTTACAACTGGTCCCAACTGCCTTCGGTTATCGGCCACCTAAGGATCAGCGAACGCCCGGCGCCACAAACAATTGCGCAGGAGTTGCTGCCACCGGTCGACGATATCGCGTTCTACATTGACGTGGCAGCGCTGCCTCAGATGACCGAGCAGCTCGACGATTCACGGCTGCAAAAATGGTACATCAAACAAGTGTTGGGCTGGCTTTCGAGGAACTATCCTGGCCCCTCCGACAGGACTCGCGAGGTCATCGCTGTGGATCGGCGTGCAAAAAGGCCCCCGTTATGGGGGTGATCGGCATCTAAAAGGGACCCCCATCTCGATGGTTTAGGTGCGTCGGCTTGGTTGTAGCCAGGCGGCGGGATCGGGATGTTGATTTTGGAGACGGTAGTAAGGATCCGGCGCGAGCACGCCGACGGTAAATCGATCAAGGCGATCGCGCGTGACCTGCGGGTGTCGCGCAAGGTGATAAGGAAGGCGATCCGCGCCCCGGAAGCGGGATTTGCCTATCGGCGGTCGGTGCAGCCGCTTCCCCGGATCGGCCCGTTCCAGGAGCGCCTGGATACTCTGCTGACGGAGAACGAGGCACGACCCCGGCGCGAGCGGTTGCGGATGACGCGGATCCACGACCTGCTGCTGCGCGAGGGGTTCGACGGTTCCTACGATGCCGTGAGGCGCTATGCGAAGCGCTGGCTGGACGATCGGCGCAAGGATGCCGGCGACGGCGCGGCGGCGTTTATCCCGCTGATGTTCCGGCCGGGCGAAGCATACCAGTTCGACTGGAGCCACGAGGATGTGGAGATCGCCGGCAAGCCGATGCGTGTGAAGGTCGCGCATATGCGGCTTTGCGCATCGCGGGCGGTGTTCGTGCGGGCCTATCCCCGCGAGACGCAGGAGATGGTGTTCGACGCCCACGCGCGGGCGTTCGCCTTCTTCGGCGGCGTGCCGACGCGGGGCATCTACGACAACATGAAGACCGCGGTCACGACGGTGTTCACGGGCAAGGAGCGGGTCTTCAACCGCCGGTTCCTGATCATGGCCGACCACTACATGATCGAGCCCACCGCCTGCTCGCCAGCGGCGGGTTGGGAGAAGGGCCAGGTCGAGCACCAGGTGCAGACGATGCGCGGCCGGTTCTTCCAGCCCCGATTACGCTTTGCGAGCCTGGAGGAACTGAACGGGTGGCTTGAGGCCGAGTGCCGCCGCTGGGCGGCGCTGCATCCCCATCCCGATCAGCGCGAGCTGACGATCGCCGAGGCATGGGACGCCGAGCGCCCGGCGCTCCAGGCGATGCTGGCGCCGTTCGACGGCTTCCACGAGACGCCGCACGCGGTAACCGGCACCTGCCTGATCAGCTTCGACCGCAATCGCTACTCGGTCATGGCCAAGGCGGCCCGGCGTGCGGTGCAGGTTCGCGCCTATGCCGACCGGATCGTGGTCCGCCTCGACGACGAGGTGGTCGCCGAGCATCCCCGCTTCTTCGGCCGCGATCGGATGATCCTCGATCCCTGGCACTACCTGCCGGTGCTGGCCAAGAAGCCGGGCGCCTTAAGGAACGGGGCACCGTTCCAGGACTGGGATCTCCCGCCAGCACTGGCCCGGCTCAGGCGCAAGCTGGGAACGGGCGATGAAGCCGACCGCCGGTTCGTGCGCGTGCTCTCTGCCGTGCTCACCGACGGGCTCGAAGCGGTCGAGGCCGCGATCCGCGAGGCGCTCGCCGCCGGCGCTGCCAGCGACGATGTGATCCTCAACATCCTGGCACGACGGCGCGAGCCGCCCCGACCACTGACCATCGCGACGTCCGAAGCGTTGGCGCTCAGCCACCCGCCGACCGCGGACTGTGCTCGATACGACCTGCTGCGAGGCGCCCGTGCAGCGGCATGAGATGATCGCCGCGATGAGCGGCCTGGGCCTCAAGGGCATGGCCAGCGCCTTCGACGAGGCGGTCACCACGGGCATGCAGCGCAAGCGCACCGCCATGGAGATCCTCACCGACCTGCTGCGCGCTGAGGCTGCTCACCGCCACGCGGCATCGATCCGCTATCGCATGACTGCGGCCCGGCTGCCGACGGTGAAGGACATCGATGCGTTCGTGTTCGAAGGCACACCGATCAACGAGCAGCTGGTACGCTCGCTGCATGCCGGCTCGTTCCTGCCCGGACAGCGCAACATCGTCCTGGTCGGCGGCACCGGGACCGGGAAGACCCACCTCGCGGTTGCGATCACTGCCAGCGTCGTGCGTGCCGGCGCCCGCGGCCGCTACTTCAACACCGTGGATCTGGTGAACCGGCTCGAGGAGGAGAGCCGCCTCGGCAAGGCAGGCGCGCTTGCGGCCCAGCTCTCGCGCCTTGACCTCGTCGTGCTCGATGAGCTCGGCTACCTGCCGTTCGCCCGCTCGGGCGGCCAGCTGCTGTTCCACCTCGTCAGCAAGCTCTACGAGCGCACCTCGGTGATCATCACGACGAACCTGGCGTTCGGGGAATGGCCGACCGTGTTCGGCGATCCCAAGATGACGGCCGCGCTGCTCGACCGCATCACGCATCACTGCGACATCGTCGAGACCGGCAACGACAGCTGGCGCCTCAGAAACCGGAGCTAAAACCCTCCCCCCGGACCCCCCCACCCGGCGGTTGACCCGGTGGGTCCACAGGAACCTCCCACGGCCGTCACCGCCAGCGCTTTAGGAGGCGCGCGGCGACGGCCGCGGGTCCCTCCTATGGACTACCGGGACAACCGCCCTGCAAACCGCAAAGGGGGGGCCCTTTTGCACGCCGATATGGGGTCCCGGTTCAACGCCTATTTACAGTCATCGCCCCTGCCTGGACGGCCTTGCTCATGCGCCGGGATCGCTTGTTCCAGAACCACTCTGACGGGCAAACATTCATCTTGCCGAGTGCCTGGACGCCGGGCCGGGTCATGCATCTCGAATTCGGTTGACGGCCCGTTGTCGGCCCCAAGGTCGAACTGCTCTTGTGCAACCTGCTACCGGGGAACGCGCGTTGACGCAGTGGACAAATTCCGAGGGTACGGTAGCTCCATCTTGCAGCAAAGCCGCCATGACGAGCCGTGGCAGCCTTCCAATCCCGCATGATCACAGGGCCCTTGAATGAAAGGTCACAAGCAATGCAGCGCATAAATCCACCGGCTTCTTCGAGTGAACCAACCACAGAGATTTGCGTGATCGCTCCCCTCAGCGTTCGTATATCGACCGCAGTGAAGATGACCGGCATCGGGCGGTGGAAGATCTACGAACTGATCCAAGAAAGAGCCATCGACGTGGTCAAAATTGGTTCTTCGACCCTGATGCCGATCGCCAGTCTAGATCGTCTTCTCGAGAAAAATCGGCGCGGAGCAAATAAGAGCTGATCCGACGTACAACCGCTCTCAGGGCGCCCGAAGATCAGCCTTGCCATGCCGAATTCTTCTTACCGAGCCCCCTGTCGAATGCCGCCGTCGACCGCGCAAGGCCTCTCGCACCGGTGCTCGCCAATCCGAAATTATTGGATCTTGATGCGAAATCGGTGGACCACTTGCGCCGAGTGAATAGGCTGGCCCGGACGGTGAAGGAGGGGGCTAAGTGAGGGATGCGGAGTTCAAGCGATGGATGCTGGCACAGGGGTATGCCGAGCACTCGGTGAACAGCGACATCGCAAGACTCAAGCGCGTGGAAGCGGCCATGCCGGACTTTGGCCTTCCCGATGCTGATCTCGACACGGAGTTCAATCGCGATCAACTCGCGGCGATAATCCGCGCGTTGGAAGAAGTGCTGACGGATCTGCCCTCGGGCAAGCGTCCCCCGCTGGCGCTGGTCCCGCGATCTGAGAATTTCGAAGAGCGGCTGCGCAAAGCGATACGCAGCACGCAGCAGTATGGTGAATTCTGCCGCGAAATTGGCGCCGCACCTTTGTCGGTGGCTGATCGGATTCGGCACTATGCGCTTGATCACTATGTCGTTCCAGCGCGACGACGGAGCCTTGATGAAGTCCGGATTCCCGCAAGCGACGTCAATCGCGACCTCAAGCTCGACGGGCATTTCCGGAATATCTACCAAGCGCTCACGGGAGCGAAGTTCCTCCAACTCGCGCGCCTACCCGAACCTGCCACCACAGGTACGCCGGAATCCTCCACTGCGATCCTCATCTTTCGGCTTTCGGAAGACGACAACTGGGCTGAACTCGAACTACGGCGGCGATGCGGCGATCCGATCTCGCAAACCCAGAAAATCATTGGCTTTGCGCTAAGTGACCAAAGACAAATTGCCCTCGATCGAGAGGCCAAGCGCGCTCAAATCTGGCTCGAAGGCGGTCTTGCACCAGCGAACACCATAGCTCGACGCTACGCTCCCACCGAAGCCCGTCATTCGAACCTGCCCAGCCGCCTGAAGCACATTCCGCCGGAAGGTACGCCGCCACAGCCTGTGTCTCGCATTGTCGTCCAGGATCCGCAGCAACTTGCCGCACTTCTGGACTGGTATGAACGAGCGCGGTCGATGCTCGACCGCGCTGCACTGGACCGGTTGCGCGCTCGCTTCCTTGAATTGCATCCCGAATTCCGCAACTTCGAGGAAAGCGGTAGTTTCGCTAATGCACAGTCCAGCTACAAAAGAGCCCTGACAGCAAAAGCCAGCGAGCTGATGCTGCAGCACGTGGACGCGACGGATGCGATCATCGGTGGCGCGCTACTGGACCTACTTTCCGGTCGTGGTGGTTTGCCGAGCAATCTTCTGGACTGGCGCATCGCAAAACTGGTCGCGGACGTGAGGGCCACTCATCCCAATCGATTGGAGACCGCTGCCGGAAAGTTGGTCCGCGCCCGCGAAGGCGTAACGGCGATCGGCGCCTTCACCGAAGAGACGTGGCCGCTGATTTCGCAACACGGCTTCCAAGCCAATCCCTATGCCGAAAGTCGCACTATCCCGACGATGTTACGCGCGCTCGTCGATCCGGACATGCTCGGCATCCGCTCCAAGCCCATAGAAAACGCCTCGAAAATGCTGCTCCATCGCTCGACATTCGGAGCGCAACCCCTAACTCGAGACGAGTTGGAGGGCGTCCTCGCGCTTGCGCGAGAGATCGATAAGGTCATGCGCGACGAGTGGCATTGGGCACCGCGCGACCTCTGGGACGTACAGGGCTTTCTCTGGGAGACTTGCCAGTCCCGCCTCACCGCCGAAGCAATCGAAACCTCTGAGCCAACCGAGGAACCTCGCATGCCCGCCCCTACCAATCTAATTCTCTACGGTCCTCCGGGCACCGGCAAGACCTTTGCGACTGCGCGCGAGGCAGTGCGACTGTGCGACGAGGCGGTGCCCGATAGCCGGGCGGAGCTGATGGCGCTCTATCGTGCGCTTCAGCAAAAAGGACGGATCGGCTTCGTCACGTTCCACCAGAATTTCAGCTACGAGGATTTCATCGAAGGCCTACGCCCCGTCTCGGGCACCAGCGAACCCGATGCGCCTTCCGAAGCCGGCTTCAGCCTTGAGCCGCAGGACGGCATCTTCAAGCAGATCGCAGAGCTCGCAGCGAGCAACAGGGGTAAGGCGCTCGACACCCAAGCGCATGTGATCGATCGCGACCGCAAGATCTTCAAGATGTCCCTGGGGCGCAGCCGCAACGCGGCGGACGATGCCATCTACCAGGACGCCATCCGCGATGGTTATGTGGTGCTCGGATGGGGAGGTGACGTCGACTGGTCGGATCCGCGTTTCGAACAGTGGGAAGCGATCAAGGAGCGTTGGCGGCAGGATCATCCTGAAGCCACAGGCAACGATCCCAACATGTCCCAGATGTACACCTTTCGGATCGCAATGCAGGCTGGCTCCTTGGTCGTTATCTCGGATGGCAACCGCCGGTTCCGGGCGATTGGTGAGATCGCGGGTCCCTATCAGTTCGTCCCCGGCCGCAACGGCGAATACAATCACCGGCGCAAGGTCCGTTGGCTTTGGCACAGCGAAGAGAGCCTACCGCGCGAGCTCATTTACGCAAAAGAGCTCAGCCAGGTATCGGCCTACCAACTCAACAGTGGGAACGTGAACTGGGAGGGCCTCGAGCAGATCGTCGCGAGCGGCGGCGACGCCGGGGCGACAAGCGGAACGCCGGAGCCCTACGTCCTCATCATCGACGAGATCAATCGCGCCAACATCTCCAAGGTCTTCGGCGAGCTCATTACCCTAATCGAGCCCGACAAGCGGGTCGGAATGGATAACGCGCTCACGCTCACCCTGCCCTATTCAAAGAAGTCGTTCGGGGTGCCAGCCAATCTCCATATCGTCGGCACTATGAACACGGCGGACCGCTCGATCGCGCTGCTCGATACGGCCCTTCGGCGGCGCTTCACCTTCCGCGAGATCGCACCGCAGCCAGAGCTTCTAACGTCCGTGGAGGGCATCGACCTAGCTTCGGCGCTCCGCGCGATAAATGACAGGGTCGAGTACCTGATCGACCGTGAGCACAGGATCGGCCATGCCTTCTTCATGGGGTGCGATAGCGCCGAGGCGGTGGATGAGGCGATGCGGGAAAAGGTGATCCCGCTCCTGCAAGAATATTTCTTCGAGGACTGGAGTCGGATCCACGCCGTGCTGGGAGACGGTTTCATCGGTCTTCGCAAGCTCAAGGCGCCGCCCGGCTTCGATGGCGATGATCGTGAGAGCTGGTTCGTCAAGAACAGCTTTGGCCCCGGCGCCTATCAGCAACTGCTCAAGGGTGCCCCAGCTTCGGAGGCGCCTGCAGCCAACGACGAGGACGAACCAGACACTGACGCGGACGCCGCCGAGTGACGCACCTTCAAGCCAGCGAGTGGGGAAAGATCGCCGTGGGCGATTCCGCTGGCCAGCGGCAGTTCTCCCGTGCGCAGGCAAACGCCTTGATCGCCGCGGCGAACGAACATTCTTTAGGCGGCAACGACGGCAGTGCAGTCCTGTCCGATCATTACCGCCATCTACGCGCAAAACAGATGGTGGGCGTGATCGCTGCCCCAGGTTGCAGCCTGGAGATCCTGCCCAAGGTCGATCCCGACGGGCCCGATGAGGGGGCGTCTTCCGTCCGTCGGCGCCTCGTGCAGATGCTCGACGTCGCACTGGGTCTCGAGATCGGCGAAGGCATCTCGGCAGGGATGGGGCAGCAAAGCGACAGTCTGTTGGAACTTCTGATCCGGCTCTTTGCCGACCGTCTTCTGGCCGAGACCCGCCGCGGATTACCACGCGCCTATTTGCCAGTCGAAGAGGACCTGCCGTCGCTCCGTGGGCGTATTGACGTCGCACGCCAGTTCACGGTCAACGCAGTCCGCCCCGACAGACTCGCCTGCCGTTACGATGCGCTATCCTCCAACATTCCCTTGATGCAGGTCATGAAGACCTGCGTCCTATATCTGAGACGACACGCGCGCGCTGTCGAAACGCAGCGCCGCCTCGACGAGCTTCGGTTCGTTCTCGCCGACATAGGCGAACTCCCTTTGGCAGCGCTTCCTTGGGAGCGCATCCAGATCGACAGGACTAGCCGCCGTTGGGAGACCCTTTTCAAACTCGCAAAGCTCTTCTTGCGCCGTGAGTGGCAAGGAACGCACCGCGATTGCGCGCGCGAGGATGGGATCACGCTGCTGTTCCCAATGAACAAATTGTTCGAAGCCTACATCGCGGCACTGCTACGCCGCGCTCTCAGAGGCACGGACATCGACGTCCACGAACAGGGTGGGCTGCGGTATTGCCTCGGCGAATGGTCCGAGGACGAAGAGACCAGAGGCCACACGTTCCAAACGAGGCCCGACATCCTGCTCCGGCGGGGGGACAAGGAGCTCGCCGTGATCGACACCAAATGGAAGTCGCTTCCCGCCGACCCGCTCTCGCGAAAGAAGGGTCTTTCGCAAGCAGATGTCTATCAAATGATGGCCTACGCCCGGCTCTATCAATGCCCACGCCTGATGCTGCTCTATCCAACCCGCCCGAACGGTGAGAGCGGTATGGTGCGCAGTTTCGGCATCGACGGCGGCCGGGAAATGCTTGGCGTCGCCAAGGTGGATGTCTCGTGTAAGGCGCAGGTCACGAAAGGCCAACTTATGGGACTCGTGCATCAGTTGCTGAAGCCAGCGATCGAGCTTGAGAGCGAGCAAACTTGATCGCGATAGGCCATTCGTTGTTCTCTTTTAGTATCAAAGCGATCTTGGACGTACCCTTGGCCTGGAGATCGAAAATGAATTCCCCTGGCGTGAATGGTGGTTTCCGGTAATTGCGGCGCATCAAACGGTCGCTAAGGCGCGTGACCAAATTCTGGATAACAGGCGACGTCGCCATCACGGCCGTTCTATGCATCGGGTACAACCCCTGAAACCTACCGTAGGCTCATACCCGTCATTCTACGATTTTCTCGCACAATCCGCCTTCCCTGATAGGGTGATCCGAGCCGAACTGTCGTAATGAAGTTGATCGTGTCCGCGCGGCGGCCGGTTTTACGCGGCGATGAACATGGGACAGTTGACCTAGATGACCAGCGACGCCATCGAAGAAATGTGGACTGCACGCCGCGAGGGTTGGAATCCCGGATCGGCCGACGCACGCGACGCAGCTGCCACTGACTACGGGCGCATCGTGCATTCGGCCTCCTTCCGGCGGCTCCAGGGCAAGACCCAGATACTCAACCTGGGCGACAGTGATTTCTATAGGAACCGCCTGACTCACTCGATCGAGGTCGCCCAGGTCGCCGGTGGCATCGCCCGCCAGCTCCAGAAAGACTTCGCCGACCATCCGGCTGCCCCGTGGATCCCTGACCTCACGATGATCCAGGCTATCGGCGCAACACATGACCTGGGCCATCCGCCATTCGGTCACGGAGGCGAAGTCGCGCTTCACTACGGCATGCGCGACAATGGCGGCTTCGAGGGCAATGGGCAGACACTGCGTATTCTAAGCCGGCTCGAAAGTTTCTCCGATAGTAACGGGGCAAATCTATCGCGCCGCTCTCTACTCGGTATCCTCAAGTATCCAGCCCCGATGAGCGAGGTGCGCAGCAGTGCGGAGGATCTGCAGCCCAAGCTGCTGGACAAGACGTCAGTTGTGCAACTGATAAATCGAAAGGCCTGCAGGCCGCCCAAATGCTACCTAGACGCTGAGACGGACGTGGTTGATTGGCTGCTGGAACATGTGAGCCAGGCCGACCGCGACCTGTTTACGTCTTGGAAAACTGTCGACGGCGATCACGGCGAGACAAGGCACAAGACGTTCGACTGCAGCATCATGGATCTCGCCGACGATATTTCATTCGGTGTGCACGATCTAGAGGATGCATTGGCCATGGGGCTCATGGGGCCAGGCGACATCACGTCGATGATCCCCGAGGAGTCCTGCCTCAGCTTCCTCGAGTACCTTCGAGGACGCGAAGATTTCGGAAACCACGTCTACGATGCCTTCATCCGCGTTCTCACGGGCGATCAGAAGACGCGCAAGCGGAACATCGGCCGGATGGTCACGCACCTCATCACATCAGTGCAGGTCACAACGATCGATGAGTTCGAGACTCCGCTGATGCGCTACCGGGTCGACCTTCCCGAGCGCCAGAAAAACTTCCTCAAGGCGCTCAAGAAGGCAGTGAAAGAAAAGGTCATCCGCAGCGCGTCAGTTCAGCAACTTGAATTCAAGGGTCAGAACATGGTCGTCGCGGTGTTTGACGCGCTCGCGACGGATCCAAGATCACTACTCCCTGCGACCACCCGGGCGCGTTACGAGGCATCGAACGACCCAATGCGTGTGATCTGCGACCACATAGCCGGAATGACTGACGGATTCCTGCTCAGCACTTACGAGCGGCTGTTCAGTCCCCGCATGGGCTCAGTGTTCGATCACATCTAAACGGCAGGATCCTCGGCTCCTGCTGCCTGCGCCACCGCGAACCGGCGGGCCCACCACCTGATCATCGTCGGCCGGAAACTCGACGGGCGAGACAAGCTGGCGCAAGTCCAGAACTGTCGCGTACGCGCACCCCATAAAATTCACCAGATCGCTCGCCGAGAACAGTTGGGCACCGTTGCGCGACTGCATGTCTTCCTCCCTTTTTCTCTCGTCGGGCCAGCCTTAGGGCTGTTGCGAGACACGAATAATGCCGCGAGCGATAGGCAGGAATTCCGGAGCAATCCTCGACTCCGCCGACAGACGGCGTTTCTCATTCCTCGGAACCTTAGCGCCACTGCTTATCGCGATAGCGCGTGCCACCGCGATTGCCGCAGCAATGGAGCTGACAAACGGCGCAGCGACGGCGATACCCTGGAACAGCGCAGCGCCGCATTTGTCGAGGCCCAGCAGCGCCTCGTAATCGTGCGGCGAAGGAGCTGGCGCCTTTATCGGGTCGTCAAAATGGGCGGCTGGTGAATAGTTGCGATCGAAGATCGTTACGCGAAATAGATCGAAATCGGTGTGAGTGCGCCCGAGGCCGGCGTCGACCACAACATCAAAACCGCACGTGTCGATGTGCTTTCTCGCTTCGATTGAGTCGAAGCCACAGATCGCAAGAGTTGGCTCATTCTCCTGAACACGCTGGTGTTCGTCTAGCCAGCGGTCAACGCGGCGAACATCGAACCCCTTCGCCTTACCCCAAACCTCGCTGAGCGCGGTCTTGTACTCACCGTACTGACCCGACCGCACAAGAACGGAGGTGCTCCAGTTTTCGGCACTGATCCGATCAGCGTCCTGAAGAACGAGCTTTACCTCGCTTGGATCTGGATAAGGCAGGGCCGAAAGAGACCATATAGCAGCCTGGCCGAGGTTGCCGAGTCCCAGCAGCCAAAGCGAGCCGGGGAAATAGACCGATCCGAATGCAGGCGGCTCCCCACCGGTCCTCTGCGGCCAGAGGTCGAATGCGGAGACGCTCGGATATTTTGCATTCCGGAGGTTGGCGAAAGCCTGCGCGACAGCTGCCGCGCCCGCAACTACGCCAGTGAGAGGATTATCATCAGCCCCTTGGGCGATTGGCTGAGAGCTCGAGCCCGCTTTCCAACCATCCCACCAGGCATGCGCGTCGATGGCGATACCTGCGTCAACTTCTCCGATTGCTATCGTGGCCAAAGCGGGCGCGTCGAGTGCGATCGCGCCCAGAGATACGATTGCCGCACGCAACGTCGTGGTGCCGACCGGCAGGGTTGAGAGTAGTTTAGTATCTTCAACCAGCTTCACTGCGACACCACCGACGAAGGATTTCGCGCCAACCGCCACCGCCGTCAGGATAGCATTGTGGCCGGCTACGCTGTGCGCGTCGCGACCGACGACGATCTCAAGCGTCATCGAGCGGAGTCGGGTCTCTGCCTCCTCGTGTGTGATACCTTCCGCATCGATCAGCATTTTCGCCAGTCGCGAAAGCTCAGGGGTCAGCGCCATAGGTATTTGCCCACGTGAAACGGCGGGAATAAGTAATCGCTCTCGTCGCGCCACTTTCGATTGCCAAGGTAGCGATGGACGCCGATCCGACCGGGAAGATTGGAGCCTTGAGCGAAATCAGGCAGGATCAGGGCAATGTGGTTGGCTTCTGCGATGATAGGGTTCGCCTGGTCGGACGGACTTTGACGGAAGCTGCCCGGATGGACGTGGACATCAGCAACAACCTTCAAGCCTGTGTCTCGGCAAATCTTCCAGAGCGCCCCAAGCCGGCGCCCGTCAATCAAGACGATGCCCGTATTCAGCGCGTCCGGGTCGATATCGTCGTAGAAGATAAACTGGCGGATTGTTGAAGTCGCGCCGGGCTCCCCGAGCAGGAAGGCGCCACTTTCTCCGCGGCGGCCATTGGTGCGTCGGCCTAGCTCAGCGACGCCGGCGTCCCACACTGTGCGATCGCAGAGTAGCTCAGGCTGGCGCCTGAGGAGCGACCTTGCGACCGTTGCTAACCAATATCCCATGGAGATCCTCGAAAATGAACGCCAATTCGCGCTGTTTATTCCAGGCAAGCTGCGGCTTGTTTGCGGCGTTGTTGCTGTGTGGTCCCGTGTGACGGTCCCAGGGGCGGTAGATTGTAGCGTCCTGCCAGTCCTTGAAGGTCTCGGTGACCCTGGTCCCGCCAGTCGGACGCTCCTGCGCCGTCGGCTTACGATTGTCCTCGAGGTTCCACAGCCTGACCTCGGGGGCGACGCCGGGATAGTTGGTCAGATCTGCCCGAAAGCCATATTCCGTGGCCTCGCCATCGGTTTTGATAGCCGAGACCTTGAAGTCGAGGCGGGGGTAGTCGAACTCCACCACCCGCCAGCGACCTTCTCGGCATCCCGCCTGGAAGACATCCGATACCAAATCGGCGCGGATCAGCGCGCTTGCGGGATCTTCCACCTTTACGAGCTCCCGTTGGCGAGTTCACCGCGCACGAGATCGAGCGTTAGGTCGGCGTCACCATGCGCCAACGACGCAAGGGGCTTCGAACCGGCCAGTTCGTCGGTCGTACCCTCGACAACCAATTCGACTTCCGTCGCGACTGCATCGTCGATCTTGAATGCTTCGATTGCCCATGTCAGCACGTCCGCGACCTTCGCCCCGCGCGGGAACGAATGCGACTTGCGCTCTGCCTGATAGTTGACGGTGACGTCGATCGAGGAATTGCCCCCGTCGTTACCGCCGTTGTTACCCTTACCTGCCACGTTAAGAACTCCTTGTTCCAGCGTTCCCGTATCTCTGGCCCTGCTCCTGCCGGATTTGCTTGACCGGGGCAAAACGCGGACTAGAATCGAAGAACGGTCCTGATATGGACAGTATGAACTTGGACGGTTTATCGAGTCAAGTACAAATATGGACTGAGGAGTGAACATGTCAGCTGATACGCTGCCCGGCGCTCGGCAGAGCTCGCGGGCCTCATCAATTCCAGCTGAGCTAGAAGCCTTTTTTGAAATGGCGCAGCGCTGGGACCTCTCGATCGATCAGCAGATCATAATGCTAGGGTCACCAGGCCGGTCGACGTTCTTCAAATGGAAGAAAGAGGGCGGTGCACTGCCCAGGGACACGGGAGAGCGTCTCTCCCACTTACTGGCTATCTGGAAGGCACTTAGAATCCTGTTCACGGATGATCGCAGGGGCGAGGAATGGATGAACCGGCCCAACGATTTTTTTGATGGGAAGTCCGCGCTTCAAATAATGCTCAGAGGGGGCATGGCTGACATATTGGCCGTCCGCCAATATCTCGATGCTCAGCGGGGTGGCTGAGTGAAGGCCATCGACTTCCATGGTTACGGGTATCGCCTGATCCCGTCCCGCTTTCCCTCTGTCGAGGTCTACCAAGGCCTCGTGGCCAATGATCGTTTTGATGCGCTCTATGAAGCCGAGGCGCGAACAAACCCGCGCCTGCTATCCAAAGAGCAACTGGTGGCCAGCTACGGCGGCGACGGGTCGCCTCGCCTCCAAAATTGGAACCATGCTCCCTTCCGCTACATCAATCCGGAGGGATCACGGTTCTTTCCCAGTACCCGGCCCGCACTCGAACTAGCCAATGACCCACAGACAGCTCTTGCTCGGGCTGTGCGAAGGCGGGAAATCTTTCTCGGCCGGACCAATGAGTCTCCCATCGGTATTGACATGCGAATGCTCAAGACCCCGGTGTCGGGCAGATTTGCCGATTTCACCGAACTCCCACCCGATCTCGACGAGCAGGAATGTCGGACTGCGGGAAGCAAGGTGCCGGAAACACTGGCCGGCGCCGCATTCCTGGCGCCGGAAAGGCCCCAGGCGCTCTGCCTAGCGGTCACTGACAACTCGAGTCTAGGGGCAACCATACAGACCGTGCACTATCGTTTCGAGTGGAATGGAAGTCGGATTTCGAAACTTTATGCATTCACAGAGTCCGGCGAGGAATGGGACCCTGCTATTCTAAGCGGCGGCGACCAGGTGATTGCCGCGTAGCGCGCGTAAGACCTGGCTTTGTCCTCCAACGGCGACGCACCTCTCACGGTCCCTCCAGAACTTCCGAGCTCCCGGTTAGACCCAACCTGCTGCTGCGACGCAGTCGATCGACAGCGATGCGTAGACGTCCGTGCCTTCCGCGCCGGTCCGCTCCGCGACGCGGCGACGGATGTGGGCATTGTCGGGTAGCAGGTTGTCGAAAACCGCGAGGACTGCCGCGCCTCGGTAGGCTGCCTTGCGCATGGGCAGCGACAGCGAGGCGGCAAATCCGTGCTCCCAGTCCAGCCAGCTGTCGGCGTATTGGAACGAGACGGCACCGCTGGGGTTTTTCTCGAGACGGCCGACCAGCCGGCTGTTGATTAGGACGTCCAGCGGGATGTGGGTCTTGCTGCGGGCCATGTCAGAAGATGTCGGCCATGTCCGGGCCGCCCTTTCTGCGCGGAGTGAGCTGCATGTCGAGGTCGAGAGCCGCGATAAGGGCGAATATTGTCTCTAGCTTCGTGCCCTCGTGTCCGTTCTCGACTCGCGATTTCGTCTTCTGCCCCGTGCCGACGAGGTCGGCGAGTGCCTGCTGTGTGAGGTTGTGCCGTACGCGCGCGTTGTGAATTAGGGAGCCGAACTGCTTAGGCGATCTAACCATCTGGATCATGCCGCACCTCCTGGGGAGGCGCTATACCCCAGAGGGAATAAAGGAAAAATATACCCCTGGGGGTATGGGGCCGAAATATACCCTGCAGGGTATCGGCCTTCAGGCCGGGCACTCGAAGAAACTGAAGGAAAAAACGCTCAATGGTTCGTTGCAACATCGAGAATTCGTTCTTGCTAGCTCCACTTTCGACCCGCGATCGGTGTCCTGTTGGAAACAGGCGCTGGGCACTATACCTGCCATCATCATGAACGATGCTGGACACGATCTCGACGCCATTGCCAAGCGTCTGGCCGCGAGTGGCCAGTACCGTATCCAGAAGAGGCTCAACCCACGGACGGTGATCACCGCGCCCGACGGAACGCCAACGCGGCTCGGCGTCATGATCGACGTCGAGACCACGGGCCTCGATCCCCAGAAGGACGAGGTGATCGAACTCGCCATGGTGCCGTTCACCTACGGCCATGACGGCCGTATCTTCGAGATCCGGCCCTCCTACCAAAGCTTCAACGAGCCCTCCCAGCCGATCACGCCGGCCATCACCGCGATCACTGGCATCACCGACGACATGGTCGCCGGTCATCGCATCGATCCCAACGCCGTTGCCTCCTTCGTCAACGCGGCGGCTCTAGTCATCGCACACAATGCGGCATTTGACCGGCGCTTCGCCGAGCGCCTGAGCGAGGCTTTCGAAACCAAACCGTGGGCCTGCTCGATGACGCAGGTGGATTGGGCCGGCGAAGGTCATGAAGGGACAAAGCTCGCCTATCTCGCGGCAGGCGCGGGATTCTTCTATGATCGCCATCGGGCGCAGAACGATTGCCTGGCGGCGATCGAGTTGCTGGCCTCACCGATGCCCAGGTCGGGTGCGCTCGCGATGGCGCGCCTGCTTGAGCGCGCGCGCCAGCCGAGCTGGCGGATCTGGGCGGAGAACTCGCCGTTCGATCTCAAGGACGTTTTGAAGGCCCGGGGCTACCGCTGGAACGGCGACAATACGCCAAGCCCTCGTGCCTGGTACATCGACGTCGAGCACGCCCAGCGCGATGCCGAGATCGAATTCCTGCGCAAGGAGATATACCTTCGCGACATCGACCTGCTGGTCCACCGCATGGATGCCTACAACCGGTTCTCGGATCGCCGGTAGAAACGGCTGGCGATCAACCCGGAAATTACCGAGCGGGAATATTAAAGTCTGCCTGGGCCGCTCGCCTCCCAAAGGATCTGGGCAACAAACCGATCGAACGGATCGACACCATGCGAGGCTTGATTGAGGTCTGCGACTATGTGGACTTCTACCGCGCTCGCGTGAGCATCGGCGGTATGGCGGCTGGTCGAAGCCCAGCACCGCATCTCCACCAACCGTCTGGCACGCAGCCTTGCAGAGCAGGAAACGCTCGTCCCATTACAAGTACGTCATGCCCGCAGCGCCGCAAGGCAGCGCCCAGGATCGTTGGTCGATGAGTTTTAGCTCAGGGATCCGCATCCGCCCGGATGGCCGATCTGACGAGGATGCGCCCATGCGGTCCGATCGACCAGCTCTACGGATCAATCCGCGCCGGGTGGCTCACACCGCGAAGCGAAAGCTCCGAGCAGCTGGACGATAGATGACTGACGATTAGACGCAATAAGATTGACGATTGGTCGAATATCCATATTGCAGACAGCGATGGTATCGGCTTCCGCATTTACCCTCATCGCGCGGCGTGCGGAGCAGGCTGTAAGCACGGCTTTGGAGGATATCCGCTCAATCGGTGGGCGGCGATGATCCGCTATTGCGACGATGGCCTGCTCGAGATCAGCAACAACCTTGTCGAGAATGCCCTGCGCGGGGTGGCGCTCGGGCG